>NZ_JBSTYK010000004.1:0-336537 GCF_054052485.1 Aeromonas intestinalis | reverse complement strand
CCCGCCCGCGGGGGGGGCCCCCCCCCCCCCCCCCCCCCACCCCCCTGCCACCCCCCCGCCCCCCCCCCCCCCCCCCCAGCTGATTACATAAACAGCAGATAATTGAGTGCCAGGGCGGTCAGCAGGGCGCCCGCCATGGGCACGCTGGTGCGCTTCACCACCACGAAGGGGGAAACCTTGGCGATGCCGGCGCAGGCGATGAGCACGGCGGCGATGGGGGAGATGCTGCGCCCGATACTGGAGGCGAGCTGCATGGGCAGCAGCATGGTCACCGCCGGCACCCCGAACTTGGCCGCCACGGCGGGGGCCAGGGTGGAGAAGCTCAGGAAGGCCGCGTTGCCGGACCCCATGATGACCGCGGCCACCATGATGAGGCCCACCATCACCAGGGTCATCAGGCCACTGCCGATACCCGCGTTGCTGGCAGAGTGCAGCAGGGTATCGATGGCACCGATGGCCTTGAGGGATTCTGCAAACAGTTCGGCGCAGACGATGAGCGCCACTACGGGGCCGAACACTTTGCCCATGCCGTCGAGGAAGCTCGACAGCCCCGCGAAGGAGGTGCGCACCGAGCGGCTACGCAGCAGCTCGCACAGCATGCCGATGAACACCGACAGCAGCATGGCCACCTCGACGCTCATCTTGATGTCATCCACCAGCAGCTTGGAGAAGGTCATCATCAGCACGAAGGGGATGATGGGCAGCAGGGCATACCAGGTCGGCGCCTTCACCTCGTCCGTCCCCTGCTCGTCGAGCTCGGCGTGATCGCCGCGGTGCTTGGCGGGATCCCAGCCATCCTGGCGGTCACAGTGACGCTGCCAGAAGAAGTGCAGCACCATGGTCACCAGCAGCATGGGGGCCACCAGCCAGATCTGGTAATCCACGAAGTAGCTGGTCGGATCCATGCCGGACTGACCGGCGGAGAAGATGGCGTTGGTCTGGGTCGGGCCGATTTCGAACGCCTGGGAGGTGGCGATGACGCCGCAGGCGGAGGCCGGGCTGATGCCGAGGTTGCGCATCACCGGGTACATGGTGACCATCAAGAGCAGACCCAGACCGGTGGCCGAGGTGACGAACAGGGAGACGAACACCGCCACCAGGTAGCAGATGGCCAGCATCAGGTAGCTGGACTGGATGCCCGCCACCGGTTTGACCGCCACCCGCACCAGGGCCTGGGAGGCGCCGATGTGGGACATGTAGGTGGCAAAGCCCGCCACCGCCATGATGGTGAGGCCAAGCCCCGCCGCCCGGTAGGAGAAGATCCCCTTGAACACCTCGAACAGGTCGAACAGGGCAAACCCCGTGCTCTTCTCCGCCGGCAGGATGGGATGCAGACCGAGCCAGTAGGCCAGGGTGAACAGGCTCATCCCCGCCAGGGCGAGCACCGCCTGGGGGTTGTAGTCCTTGACGATGCCGTAGACCACGGCGATCAGCACGAACGAGACGAATAAGAGTTCCAAAGTGCGCTCCTGATAAGGTTATCGAGGTGCGAAATCTAGTGGTGAGGCCGGGCTTTCCTATTGATCCCTATCAATAAAGATTGCTTGAGCGCACATCAACAGCATTAAATTCCAGGTAAATCACAAAAAATAGCCATTAAATCCAGCAATAAGGTTCTAGAATTCTTCTTCGTGGGGCTTTGACCAACAACCTCAACTTTTTTTGCTTTGGATCAACATCCGGGGTGGTTGAACTGGCCAAGATGCCCATCGACACAAAGCGACCATTTCGCACCGGAGAGAGTTATGACAAACCTGGCCACCGTAGAGAGCACCAACTGCGACTACAAGCTGTGGGACATCCTCGTCGAGTCTGCAAAGGAGCGCACCACCATTCGTTACTCCAAACTGGCCAAGCGGGCCGGGCTGGAGAGCAGCCAGGACGAGCTGCGCACCCTGTTGCAGCGCATCCGCATGTATTGCACCGAGCACGAGCTGCCGATCCTCTCCACCATAGTGGTGGATGACGTGGGCAAATACGGCGGCCTCTCCTCCAGCCTGCCGGGCGCCCCCTGGGAACGTGCCCGGGTATTCGATTACCAGTGGCCCGTCTCCCCCTGAGCCACATAGCTGGACATCCATACGACAAAACGCGCCCTCTGGCGCGTTTTGTGCTAACAGGGGCCCTCCATCTGGTCGAAATCCCTGTGTAAAAAGCCTGGGTGCGGGGCGCCGCCGTTGCCATCGGAAGATCGGGATGCCAGAATCGGGCCTTGCATTTATTCAGGGCCACCGGCCCCGCGATTTAAGGATCCTCATGGCCACCACCCTCTATGGCATCAAGAACTGCGACACCATCAAGAAGGCCCGCAAGTGGCTGGACGAAGCCGGTGTCGAATACCGCTTTCACGATCACAGAGCCGATGGCCTGGATCCCGCCGCGCTGGATGGCTGGCTGGCGAGCCTCGGCTGGGAGGCCCTGCTCAATACCCGTGGCACCACCTTCCGCGCCCTGCCGGAGGCGGACAAGCAAGGGCTCGACGTGGCCCGCGCCCGCACCCTGCTGCTGGCTCACCCGGCCATGATCAAGCGCCCGCTGCTGGACAAGGACGGCGAGCTGCATCTGGGTTTCAAGGCCGATCACTATCAATCCCTCTTCTCTCGTTAACTTTTTCTTTTAAGGAACGCCGATGTCGGATGTCATCGCACTGGCCAAGGATCTGATCCGCCGCCCCTCAGTAACCCCCCTGGATGAGGGGTGCCAGACCCTGATGGCGGCGCGCCTCGAGCGTCTGGGCTTCGTCATCGAGCCCATGGTGTTCGAAGACACCACCAATCTCTGGGCTCGTCGTGGCACCGAGGGTCCCCTGTTCTGCTTCGCCGGTCACACCGACGTGGTGCCGGCCGGGCCGCTGGACAAGTGGCACACCCCGCCGTTCGAGCCGACCATCCAGGACGGCATGCTCTATGGCCGCGGCGCCGCCGACATGAAGGGGTCGCTGGCCGCCATGGTGGTGGCCACCGAGCGCTTCGTCGCGGCCCATCCGGATCATGCGGGCTCCATCGCGTTTCTCATCACCTCCGATGAAGAGGGGCCCTTCATCAACGGCACCGTGCGGGTGATCGAAACGCTGGAGGCGAGAGACGAGAAGATCCGCTGGTGCATCGTCGGCGAGCCCTCCTCCACCAGCGAGGTAGGGGACGTGGTGAAGAACGGCCGGCGCGGCTCCATCACCGGCGATCTGCTGGTGCGCGGGGTACAGGGCCACGTCGCCTACCCCCATCTGGCGGACAATCCCATCCATAAAGCGGCCCCGGCCCTGGCCGAACTCGCCGCCACCGTCTGGGACGAGGGCAATGCCTACTTCCCCCCCACCAGCTTCCAGATAGCGAACATTCAGGGGGGCACCGGCGCCTCCAACGTCATCCCGGGCGAGCTGCAGGTGCAGTTCAACTTCCGCTTCAGCACCGAGCTCACCGATCAGGATATCCGCGATCGGGTCGAGGCCCTGCTGAACCGCCACGGGCTGGATTTCGAACTGAAATGGACCCTCTCCGGCCAGCCCTTCCTGACCGACACCGGCGCCCTGCTGGACGCGGCGGTGGCGGCCATCGAGCAGGTCAACGGCCAGCAACCGGCCCTGCTCACCACGGGGGGAACGTCCGATGGACGCTTTATCGCCCCCACCGGCGCCGAAGTCATCGAGCTGGGTCCCGTCAACGCCACCATCCACAAGGTGAACGAGTGCGTGAAGGCCGAGGATCTGGATCTGCTGGCAGACATGTACCAAGGGGTGCTGGCGCGCCTGCTGGCCTCATGACCAAGCCACACCGACCGGGCTGGCTGTGGGCCAGCCCGGCTTGCCATCTCATCACTAAAGGAGCGGACATGACCCAGGATCAACTGCTGGGGCTGGACGACAGTCACCTGACCCTGCTGGGACGCGGTCCCCACCGCCTCACCGTCGCCACCGCGGCGGCCTTCAACGACATGCAGGTGGCCGCCGCCTACGAGGGCCACAACCTGCAACCCGCCTCCAGCTGGCGCGGTTTCGAACGCCAGCTCGCCATCTGGAATGGCAAGTGGCGCGGCGAGCGGCCATTGCTGGACGCCAGGGGCCAGCCGCTGGATGCGCAGCAACTCGACGAGACCGAGCGGCTGCACGCCATCCTGCGCTGGAGCGCCCTGCCCGGCACCAGCCGTCACCACTGGGGGACGGATCTGGACATCTATGATCCGGACTGTCTGCCTGCGGACACCAAGCTGGCGCTGGAGCCCTGGGAGTACGAGGGAAACGGCTGGTTTGGGGAGCTGAGCGCCTGGCTCGGGGATCACATGAACGACTTCGGCTTCTTCCTCCCCTATGCCCAGCTCTCTGGCGCGGGCTGCGGGGTCGCCTACGAACCCTGGCACCTGAGCTTCCGGCTGGAGTCAGCCGATCTGCAGCTGGATCCGGATGCACTGGCGCTTTGCCTGCAGCAGGCGGATATTGAAGGCAAGGAGTGCATACTGGCCCATCTGGACGAGATCCTGGCTCGTTACGTCACTCCCGGTCTCGACGCGAGGAATCACCCATGAAGACGGGGTTTATGGAAGGCAGATTGACCATGCAGACCCGGCTCGATGAGCGCCAGGTCAGTCATGACGTCACCCCCTGTCTTAGCAAGAGGAGGACGAACCCATGAGTCTGTGGCTATGGATAGGGCTGCCGCTCTTGTTCCTGCTCGGTCTGTTTCTCAACGCCATCAAGGACATGAAACAGCTCGAGAAACAGCTCCCCAAATACAGGGACAAGATCCGGGAAGTCAAAGACGACGAAGACGACTGACTCCCAGGCTCCGGGCGCCGAACGACCTCCGGAGCCCATTTCTAGTGCCGCCCGAACCTGCCTGCCCTCTCCTTCTCGCCCCCATTCCTGCGCCAAACCAGCACCAATCGTTACTGTTTCATTTTCATTTCATTCTTGCTTCTTCACGCCTTCTTTTTGCTTAAAAACAGCACCGAAAGGTAAAAAAGTGCAAATTAATGCACGATTAAGCCACACAAGGGGACGCAAACTGCATATAATGTGCCTGTTTTGCAGCCCGCCATAAGGAGTTCGCCATTGGATGCCACCACCATCAACAGTTTCTTCTTTGTCGCAGCCTTGTTGGTGGGATGCAGTGTCCTGTTAAGTGCGCTCTCTTCCCGTATCGGCATCCCCATCCTGGTCATCTTCCTCGCCGTCGGCATGCTGGCCGGTGAGGATGGCCCCGGCGGTATCCACTTCGCCGACTACTCGGTCGCCTACCTGGTGGGCAACCTGGCGCTCGCCATCATCCTGCTGGACGGCGGCATGCGCACCCGGGTCTCGTCGTTTCGGGTCGCCCTCTGGCCCGCCCTGTCGCTCGCTACCGTCGGGGTAGCCATCACCACGGGGCTGACCGGCCTTGCCGCCGCCTGGCTGTTCGATCTGAACCTGATGCAGGGCATGCTGATCGGCGCCATCGTCGGCTCCACCGATGCGGCGGCGGTCTTCTCCCTGCTAGGCGGGCGCAGCCTGAACGAGCGGGTCAGCGCCACCCTGGAGATAGAGTCCGGCAGCAACGATCCCATGGCGGTGTTTCTCACCGTCACCCTGATCGAGGTGCTGGCCACCCAGCAACAGGGGCTGGACTGGACCTTCCTGCTGCTGCAACTCGGCAAGCAGTTTGGCCTCGGGGCCGGTATCGGCCTCGCCGGTGGCTGGTTGCTGTGGCGCCTCATCAACACCGCTCGCCTGGCTCCCGGCCTCTACCCCTTGCTCACGGTGAGCGGCGGCCTGCTCATCTTCGCCCTCACCACGGCGCTCGGCGGCAGCGGCATCCTCGCCATCTATCTCACCGGCCTCTTGCTCGGCAACCTCTCCCTGCGCAGCCGCAGCACTACCTTGTCGGTGCTCGATGGCCTGACCTGGCTCAGCCAGATCGGCATGTTCCTGGTGCTGGGGCTGCTCGCCACCCCGAGCAACCTGCTGCCCATCGCCCTGCCGGCGCTGGTGCTGGCCATGTGGATGATACTGTTTGCCCGCCCCATCTCGGTCTGGATTGGCCTGTTGCCGTTTAAAAACTTCGCCCCCCGGGAGCGCTGGTTCATCTCCTGGGTAGGGCTGCGCGGCGCCGTACCCATCATTCTGGCGGTCTTCCCCATGATGGCGGGGCTGCCCAACGCCCAGCTCTACTTCAATGTCGCCTTCTTCGTGGTGCTGGTCTCCCTCATCCTGCAGGGCAGCTCGCTGCCGCTCGCCTCCCGCCTTGCGCGAGTCGAGGTGCCGGCCCCTCCCTCTCCCATCAACCGCTCGGGTCTCGAGATCGATCTCGACAGCCAGTGGGAGACCTTCGTCTATCGCCTCGGCGATGAGAAGTGGTGCATCGGCTCCCCCTTGCGGGAGCTGCGCATGCCGGAAGGGACCCGCATCTGCGCCCTGTTCCGGGGCCAGGAACTGCTGCACCCCTCGGGCAGTACCCGGCTGCAGTCCGATGACATCCTCTGCGTCATCGGTCATGAGCGCGATCTCCCCGCCCTCGGCCAGCTGTTCAGCCAGGCCCCCGAGCAGGATCTGGGCCCGCGCTTCTTCGGTGACTTCCTGCTGGAGGCGGGTGCCAAGCTGGTGGATCTCGCCCCGCTCTACGGGCTGGATGTGAGCGAAGTGGCGGATCTGACCCTCGGCGACTTTATCGCCGGCCAGTTGGGCGATAATCTGGTGGTCGGTGACCACTTTGCCTGGCAAGGATTGCTCTGGACGGTGGCCGAGATGGAAGAGGGTGAGCCTCGCAAGATAGGGGTACGCTTCCTGGAAGAAGATCCGGTTTAAGACGCGAGTCTGCCCATAAAAATATGCTCAGCGAGCAGGGAGTTGCCCATGCCTTACCAAACACTGCTGTCTGGTCTTACCCCTCCCTCCCCCAGGCTCGGCCTCATCGAGGGCTTCTTTGGCAAGGGCTGGAGCTGGGACGCCCGCGCCCGCTACGCCCAGTGGCTGCCCCGCCACGGCTACGGCTTCTACCTCTATGCCCCGAAGGAAGACGGCTATCTGCGCAAGCACTGGGCCAAACCCTGGCCTGCGGATCAGCTGGCCGCCCTCCGTCAGCTCGCCCAGCAGTGCCGTGACAACGGCCTGGCCTTCGGGGTGGGCCTGAGCCCCATGGGGGCCCATCACGATTACGATCGTCAGCGCCCGGCCCTGCTGGAGAAGGTGCGACTCATCGAAGAGGCACTCAAGCCCGACATACTGGCGGTGCTGTTTGACGACATGAAGGGAGATACCCCGGATCTCGCCCACTGGCAGCTCACCATCGCCCACGACATCGCCGCCCACACCCGCGCCAGCCGGTTGCTGTTCTGCCCCAGCTACTACTCCACGGATCCCGTGCTGGAGAAGGTGTTCGGCGCCATGCCCCCCCACTATTTGCAAGATCTGGGGCAAGGGTTGGACAAGCGGTTCGACATCTTCTGGACCGGCCCCAAAGTCTGCTCAAGCGAATACCCGGCGGCGCACCTCAAGCAGGCCGCCGACTGGCTGCACCGCAAGCCTTTCCTCTGGGACAACTACCCGGTCAACGACGGCAGCAAGGCCAGCAGCTTCCTGCACCTGCGCGCCTTCGAGAACCGTACCGAGCTCGGGGACCTAGTGGCAGGCCATGCGGTCAATCCCATGAAGCAGGCGGCCCTCTCGGTGCTGCCCCTCGCCACCCTGCCCATCAGCTACAAGCTCGGCAAACAGTACGATCCGGACAAGGCGCTGCATGCCTCCCTCAACGCCACCTGCGGCCCGCAGATCTCCGCCATGATCCAGGCCGATCTGCCGCTGTTCCAGGATGTTGGCCTGAGTCTGCTCACCCAGGAGCAGCAGGATTACCTCAAGGCCCGCTATCTGCCATTCCAGGATCAGATCTGCGTGGACGAGATCCTGCGCTGGCTGGCGGGGGAGTATGTGTTTGACCCGGACTGCCTGACCGACTGAGCCGCGCGCTCGCCGTTCACGAAAAAGGCCCCCCTCTGCACGGCAGAGGGGGGCCTTTTTACACTGTGACATTCACCTGTCAGTCACGGCAGACTGCCCGCTAGCCCCGCAGTAACCTGAGCCCATCCGCATACATAAGCCATTGATTTAACATCGAAGAATGGCACATGGAGCTGACTCGCCAGATCCGGTTCTCAACCGAAGGCCAGCCAGACGCCGACAAACAGCATCAGGGAACCCGCGATGCGGTTCATCAGGGTGACGTTGCCGCTTTTCGCGAGGAAATGGCGCAGGGTGCGACCACCGCCCGCGTAGAGCAGCAGGCAGGAGAACTCGATGACAAGGATGAGGCCCACCAGGGCGCTGATCTGGGGCACCATCGGCTTGGCCGCGTTGATGAAGGGGGGCAGCAGGGAGATCATGAAGGCCCAGCCCTTGGGGTTGGCGATGGCGGTGACGAAGCCCTGCAGCGCCAGTCCCAGCCGGCTCGTCTCCTGCTCCTTGGATAAATCTGCCGGAATGGCCATCTTGCCCTTGGCCTGCCACATCTGGATGCCGAGCCAGAACAGATAGGCCCCGCCCACGTACTTGAAGGCCGCGAAGATGGCCGGGTAGTGCAGCATGACGGCAGCCACCCCGACCACGGAGAGCACGGACACCAGACCGACGCCGATGAGCTCGCCCCACATCATGTGCAGGGTGCGGCGCACCCCCAGACTCATGCCGAGGGTCATAGCCAGGGTCATGCACATGCCGGGGGTAACGGATACGAAGAAGAACGTGGGAATAAACAGCGCCAAGATAGCGGGATCAATCCAGTGGGACACACTACACCTCCATGGTAACAAGCCATCAATCTTGCCCATCGCCCCCCGTACGCACAAGTAAAAACCTGCGCCGCCGCCGGATTTCAGTGATTATCACCACTCCTCCCCCCGGTTCCCCCGCGCTGATGCGCAAAACCTGGCGCAGGCCCGCACATCATGAATCCACCCGAGCCCCGGCGGGCCTGACATCAATCCGCCCTCAGGCAGTGGGATCAGGGCAACAGCCAGGCGCGGCACAGCGGCGCTGTCGCCCTCATTCATCCTCTTTCATCGCCATGGGCCCCCACGTTTTAAACGAGTTTTTGAATTTCAGGCTTCATTAGGGGCTGTGCTACTCAGGCAAATATGGGTATGGTAGAGGCACGTCACTGCCCCTCACAGAGAACACCATGAGCCTGAAGTTCAAGAAACCCGCTTTTATCGCCTTGGGCCTCATCGCCCTGCTCTCCGCTATCTGGCTCGATTTCTACCTGCCGGAACACACCATCGCCACCATCACCGGGGTGGAAGTGAAGCGTACCGACAAGGATGGCCCCATCAGCCAGAAGAACCCGGCCGACGGCCCCATCACCGATGTCTACTACATCTACACCGAGCGCCCTGGTGAGAAGATCCGGGTGTTTCGCAATGAGGATACCCAGTGGGGCTGGCCCTTCTACTTCAAGTTCAATGCCGCGGATGTTCAGGCCAAGGCCAAGTCCATGGAGTTCGAGAAGCGCCTCGCCATCATCACCTCCTACGGCTGGCGCGTGAACATGTTCTCCCTGTTCCCGAACGTCACCAAGATTGAGAGCACCCAGCCCGATGCCTCCACCTGGAGCTTCTTCCGCTGGTTCTGGTTCGGCATCTGGGCCCTGGTGATGGGCAAGGCCGCCATTGCCACCTGGCGTTATTTCGACCGGCTCGAGGATGAGCTGTAAACCGGCCCGTCTGAGCGCGAACGACGTCAGGAATCGACCATGACAGAACCCAGCAAGACCCGCACCAGCTTCTACCGGCGCCTCTATGTCGCCTATCTGATAAGCCAAGGGACGGACACCGTCCCCGCCATCATGGCCGCCACCGGCATGCCGAGACGCACCGCCCAGGATACCCTGACGGCGCTGGCGGAACTCGACATCCTCTGCCTGTTCGAGCAGACCGAGGGGGCTCGCCACCTGCAGGGGCACTATCGCATCAGCGACTGGGGCCCCATCAACCCCGCCTGGATTGCAGCCCAGCTGGCGACAGTCAAGGAGACCCTGGGGTATCCCTGAGGAAGTCATCGGTGTATCCCTGAAAAAGTCATCAGCAATAAAAGAGGGGAGCCCAGGCTCCCCTCTTTCATTTCCGCCAGTGATGCTCTGAATCCGGAATATCGAGTCGCCTCCGCCTGCAATCCGCTGGAGCCGACCCCAACCACGACCCGGACGCCCGCATCTTCGAGCCCATGACCCTCTTCGCCGATGGCCGCGCCGGTTACGACACCCTGACCCAAGACGAACTGAGCGCCAACGTCTTGCGTCAGTACGAACGCTATCTGGTGCTGAGTCAGGACGAGGGACAAGATCTGCTCAGTGCGCCGCCAGAGCACAGCCCGCCGGAGGCTGGGGGCTAATGACTCTGACTAAGTGAAGAGATCGGCTGGCATGATTGGTTAGCAAGTGTGGCAACGCCTCCTGCCTTGAAGGCCATTGAATAGATTGAGCTAATTTCGCAAACGCAAAACGTGAACAATAAAATGTTACCGCAAGCCCCCGTATCGTATGAGGAGCAGGGCACCATAGCCGCACAACTATAGCGCCGATTGGCAGAGCGGGGTGCCCCCAAACCAGCCCTTCCTCAGCGGCAAGCCAGCTACTCTTGCCCCCGCCACGTCCGCCGCCCTCAATAAAATCAAGGGCCATGGGAATCCTTGTCCTACCCCTCCCCATTTTTTGAACTGGCGCATAAAACGCAGATCTTCCTGATATTTACGTCAATTTTTGACTGGTGAGACCAGATTCGATTGGTTTAACATAGCCATCCGGTGCCTATTTCAGGGATAACTCAATCTGAACTTACTGTTACATAGAATCTATTGAGGTTCAGTAATGCTTAAGGAAATAGATATTTTTCATGTGAAGTAAAAACTATGACTATTAATTAACGCAAAAAATCAATTCTTTTAGTTAAGAAAATCATCTGTCTATATTTTATATCGTCTTTATAGTTTAATCTGAGAGGATGAAATGAGCTTTGCAGAAGATGAGCTATTTGAGAATGAAGTAAGGCGCATAGCTAGAGCGAGATGACCTGAAGCTCAATATGCTGGAGCAGCCAAAATTAACGGAAGGGAAAGAGATGGGATTTTTGAAACTGAAGAGGTGATCCATTTTCTTGAAATGACTACATCTAGAAGAGAAGATAAAGCAAAAGAAGATACAAAAAAACTATTTCAATTAATTTCAACACATCAAAAATCAGGTTCAATAAAGGGGGCTATAGGTTGGTTTATAACCAAGGATGAACCTACCGCAGATCAAAGAGAAGTTGTAAAAATATATGGCAAAAATCAAGTCAAAGCAGTTTCATTAGCTCAGTTCCAGCAAGCTATTATTGACGTCCATAGTTATTTTGAGAAAAGAGACAACCATCTTTTTGGTAGTGTGGCAGACCCAAATACAGGAGAGATAAACTATCAAGGAGAATATATACAGCTCGATTTATTTCCTGTAAACAATAATGAGTCTATTAGCTTACAGAATATTATAGATGGACTAGAAACAGGTGATAGTTATGTTCTCCTAGGTGATTATGGTGCTGGTAAAAGCATGACCCTAAGAGAAATATATTTCAAACTTAGAGCAAAATATCGCATAGGAGAAACAGCGAAATTCCCAATATATATAAACTTAAGGGAACATTCTGGGCAAGATGATCCTTCTGAATTGCTAGAGCGTCATGGCCGAAAAATTGGGTTTGAAAGACCTAGCAGTCTTATTGCTGCTTGGCGCGCAGGTTTTGCAATATTACTAATTGACGGTTTTGATGAAATAACGTCCCTCGGCATTTCATCAATCAAAACCAAGCTAAGAGAGGCTAGACGACGCTCTTTAGAAGCTGTCCGAAAAATGCTAGAACAGACTCCCTCATCTGTTGGGTATATCGTATCTGGAAGAGAACATTTTTTTAGCACTATAGAGGAGAGAAAATCGGCCCTATCTATAAGAGAGAAATCACAAACTATTATACTTGGTGAATTAAATAAAAAACAAGTTGCTAGGTATATACAAAAAATAGTTGGTGATAAAATCGCAGTCCCAGACTGGTTACCTACGAGACCCTTACTAATATCATATCTTGCCACGCGAGGAATATTACAACAATCTCAGGACATAATATCATCAATAGACTCCATTGATGGATGGAACATACTTTTAGATAAAATTTTTGAGCGAGAAGCAAGGATAAGCCCTAGCCTTGATGGTCCAACCTTAAGACTCATCCTAGAAAGATTGGCAACAATGGCAAGGTCAACACAAGATGGCCTAGGTCCACTAACACAGGAACAGATTAGAAGTGCATATGTACAAATATGTGAGTCTGAACCAGATGATCAAGCAAACTTATTGCTTCAGCGCTTACCTGGATTAGGAATATACAGACATGAAGATGAAACAAGAACTTTTATTGACATTGAACTAGCTGGCGTCTGTCGAGCAAGAGATATTTTTAGCTTTGTCGAAAACCCATATGGTGAAATACAGAATGATGGATGGCTTTCATCCATGCGAACAGTTAATGAATTTGCAGGAAAAACTACGATCGTAAGAGCAAGTAGATATATCAAACAACAATTAACATCTACAAATATTGAGTCTGCGTTTCAGTCCATAAAAGATAAAACCGAACTTGACATATTAAAATCTGATCTAGCTATACTATGTGCTGAGCATCCTCTTGCTCCAAAGCAAAAAATGCTAATAGAAAATGCAGTATTTGAGAACTATACGTTTTCTCCTACAGAGCAAGATTCAGATCTATCTTTGATAACTTTTAAGGACTGTATTTTCGAATGGTTAGAGATAGGTGATAAATGCCAATCTGAAAAGCTACCATATTTTTCAGGATGTTTAGTAATGTTTGTATCTGATAGAACTTGCATTGAGGACTTACCCGCATCAAAATTTGATAGCACATGTGTAATAGAAAAGTTTTCACAATCCGTAAACACTCAAAGCTCTATTCTAAACTCAAGTTTGTCTAGGGGTGAAAAACTGGTGTTGTCAATACTTAGAAAGGTTTTCATTCAAAGTTTAAGTGGGCGTTCTGAAACAGCTCTTGTCCGAGGATTAGACCTGAATGATAGAGCATTGGTATCTGATGCTATCAAACTACTTCAGCAGAATGGGCTGTTAGACTTATATAGTCGTGGTGATGGTAATGTTTGGATACCAGTTAGAAAAGAATTAAATAGAGTTAGAAGAATTCTTAGCTCTCCATCAACTTGTGGAGATAAGGTCTTGGATGATGCAAAAATGCTAATAAAGTGAATGTATAACTATTTGCCCCTCCTTTTTCAATTAAGAAAAGGGAGGGGCATAAAAATCAACTATAAATATCAAGCTATTAAACCCATTTAACTAATCCCCTAACTTTCTAACCCTCCACATGTTTGTGCGATCTGCAAGTCATCAGTTACTTTCTCTCCCCCCAACAACAAACTATGAGCGTAGGAAAGCAGCAGTAAAGTTCCTAGATAGTCGGCCTGCTCCTAAGCAAACCGCTGGCTGCGACGAGAACTCCAGACAGTTGTCCGGCTTATCGAACAGCCGCTCGAACTTGAACCACCTTTCCCTATACAGAAAACAAAAATCCCCCATTACTGGGGGATTTTTGTTTCTATCGATTACCTCGACACAGCAGTTAGCCCACCAAAAATGCCCTCAACCGGGCAAACTCCGCAGGCAAATTAACGGAGAGCAGCGGCACGTCCAGCCCCAGGATCTCGCCCATCGATTCCTTGGACTTGTGCAGAGGCTTATACGCTTTTCAGTGTCTGGGTATTCCCCTCCCTCCAACCAATACTCCCTTTCAATCCCCACCCCGGCCACAAAGTCAGGATCGTGGGAGACAAGTAGCAGGGTGCCCGGATAGTCGGCCAATACCTGAGTGAGCAACTGGCGGGAGGCGTGATCCAGGTGGTTGTCCGGCTCATCGAGCAGCAGCAGCTCTGGCTGCTGGGCCAACACCATCAAGAGGCCCAATTTCAGCCGCTCGCCACCGCTCAAGCCATGGCTTGGTTGCAAGGCTCTGTCTCGCCGCAATCCGATACCCGCCAGCCGGGTTCTCGCCTCGCTCTCAGCCAGTGTCGGCGCCACCGCCAGCAAGTTGGCAAGCGGACTGAGCGCCGTGTCGATAAGACTCAATCCCTGATCCAGACAGGCAAGCCTGTCGCTGATCCGGTAGGAACCCGACTCGGGCGCAAGATCCCCGCGCAGCATTCTGAGCAGGCTCGATTTTCCGCTACCATTCTTGCCGCTGAGCAGGCAGCGATCTCCCCGCTGTAGCACCAGACTGACCGATTGATTATGCCAACGGGGGTGACAGGTCGCCGTGATCGCCAGCGGCTGGGCACTGCCCGATTTGCGGGCATCGGCTCCATACTGCCACTGCATGCGCAGGGGCTGCACCGCCGCCAGCGCGGCGGCCGCATCTGCCTTGAGGCCCAGTTGCTGTTGATGACCACGCTCATGGCGATCCAGTACCTTGCCAAGAGACTTGCCCGCCTGATCCGCGTTGAAATCCAGCAGGACCTTGGCCTGAGAGCCGCGATCCCGCCGTCCCTGACTGGCGCGCTTTGCCGCCTGCTCGCGCACTCTTTGCAGCGCCTGGGCGGCCGCCTTCTCACTGCGTACGGCCAGATCCAGGCGCGCATGTCTGGCGGCCTGCTCCTGTGCCTGCTGCTGCAGATAGGCCTGGAATGAAAGCTGGGAGCTTTGCAGCCCCTGCTCGCTTAACTCGAACAGTTGTTGGGCTTGATTGAGCAACCGCCGGTCGTGGCTCACCAGCAGATAACCGCCAGGGTGGAGAGCCAGTTGCCGTCCAAGCCAGTCGATGCCCTCGGCGTCGAGATGATTGTCAGGCTCATCCAGCAGCAGGAAGTGATCCGGGTTGGCAAAGAGCGCCAACAGCCTTAGCCGGGTGAGTTGACCGCCACTTAGACGGGTCAGTGGTTGTTTGATATCGACAGCCAGCTTGGCCTCGGCCAGGATCGCCGCGAGGTCCTCTCGCAAGGTCCAGCGCTCTGCCAACAGATCGAAATCCCGACTGTCGATACTGCCCTGCTCGATGCGCTCAAGGGCGCCCAGGGCCTCCCCCCAGCCAATAACGTCGGCCACTGAGCCTTCACGGTCGGGGGCGAATTGGGAAAGCCAGGCGATGGGCTGAGCCCATTCCACCTTGCCCGATACGGGGGAGCGCAAACCGGCCAACACCGCCAGCAGCAGGCTCTTGCCGATGCCATTGCGACCGATCAGGGTACAGGGCGCCTGGGGCAGGGAAAACGTGAGGGGCGCAATGCCGGGCAGATAAGGCAGTTGCAACTGTTTGATATGACATGAAATAGGGGTCATCTGTACTCCTGTGGGTCAATGCCGGAGCATCAAGCCAAGAGCCAAGCCAAATGACAGGGACGTGCGTCCACGGATACGAAGCAATGAGGAATCAACATCAACCTGTCACGGTAAAGACGCACCCGGCCTCGCAAAGCGAGGGCAAAGACGATAAGGGGTGCGGACAGGTTAAATGCGCATCGGAGGAAATACTCAGGTGTAAAGGGAGCCCAGAGGCTAACCCAATGCCGGCAGCAAGGTCAACCGACACTCAAGGGGCGCTTGATTCACCTCAAAAACGGGCGAAAGCCGCCCCCATCCCGAGGGCGGCTGTTGGACATGAATAACGGCCATGACAGAGCCTTGTGCAAGGCCGCCGATAAACGGCGGCCCCTGCATCACCACTCGCTGCGGGGATGACTCCTGTTTTTCGCCTCCACCATGGCGATCAGGATGGCCATGAAGCTCGATATCAACATCAGCCCCATGGCGATGGGAAACGTCACCAGGACGTAAGAGAAACGCCCGATCTCTGCCGCCGGAGAGTCCGATAGCATCATCATTGGCAGGGGGAATACCAATAACAGGGCGAGGTAAAAAAGGATCCTGGCGATCATCAGGGGGGTCTTGAGGGATTGGGTCACTATCTTTCGGTACGGCCACATGATGGTTTGCTCCCTGCACTGTGGTTTTGTTGTTGTCAGTCGGCCGCGCCCATGGGAAGTCTGCGGCCTTGCTCGTCCATGATGGTTTTCAAGCAGCACCCTGATTAACAGCCGGGAGGGATAGGGTCAATAGGGCTTCTGTGGCCCTGTATATACCTCGATATTGATTGTCCTTATGGGGCCGGTTTTGATAGCAGAAGTGATCACCAAACCATGACCAGACAACAGCAACCACTGCCATAAAACCTGCTGGCAGCAGGTTGTGATGGGCATCCATTCGGGGTCTTGTGTCGGGAGCCAGGCTGTGATTCTGAGTTCACACTGGAAAAAGCCTTTTATGGCCAAGTTGTTATCCCGGCATCAACGGTGGAAGACCCCCTCTGCCGCCAGTAGCGCAGTACCGTAGGAGTTATCGATGGTGCAGCGCCACTGCCCATCGGCTTCTTTGCGAAACACATAGGTGGCGCGGCGGGTTTCATCGATAACCCCTCCCTCACCACCCGGGTAGCGCAGCCGGGTCTCCATAATTACCAACGCATTGTCGGCCCCCTCGATCACCTCCATGGCCCCCTGTTCTACCTTGAGCTGGCCTTGAAAATAATCGGAGATAGCGCTGAAGGCGCGGCGAATGGCGGGAATGCCGCGTACCACCATGCCGGGTTTGACCACCAGGGCGGCGTCCTCGGCGTAGAAGGCCATCAGGGCGTCGAAATCGCGCCGGGAGATGGCGGCGTCGCAGGTTTCGATAAGCGTGCGAAGGGGATGCTGGCTCATGCTCTGCTCCTCAATCCTCTGGGTTAATCTAAGACGGTTTCAGCCTCTGGCCAAAAACAAACATCCCCCGAAGCCGGGGGATGTTTCAGGTTGCTTAACCGAGCAGGAAGGCCCGTAGCGGCGCGAACTCTGCCGGCAGGTTGTGGGACAAGAGCGGCAGGGCGGCGTGCTTGGCAAGGGGCCCAGGCAGCGGCACATCCAGCCCCAGGATCTCGTCCACCGACTCCTTGAACTTGGCGGGATGGGCGGTGCACAGGAACACTCCCACCTCGTCCTCACCGAGCTGCTCCCCCAGCAGATCCCAGGCGATGGCGCCGTGGGGCTCGCACAAGTAGTCCAGCTGGTGCAGGCGTTTGAGCGCATCACGGGTCTGGACATCGTCACGCATGCCTGACCCTAAGGTTTCCAGCGCCCAGCCGTTGCGGCGGCACAGCTCCTCTACCCTAGGCCAGTTGTTGGGGCGGCTCACGTCCATGGCGTTGGAGAGCGTTGCGACCGTCTGGTGCGGCTCCCACTGGCCGGATTTGAGGTAGCGCGGCACGGTATCGTTGGCGTTGGTGGCGGCGATGAAGCGTTTCACCGGCAGCCCCAGCGCCTTGGCAATCAGGCCTGCGGTCAGGTTGCCGAAGTTGCCGGACGGCACGCTGATGACCGCTTTATGGCGCTCTGAGCGCGGCAGCTGGGCCACGGCTTCGAAGTAGTAGCAGACCTGCGCCAGCAGGCGGCTGATATTGATGGAGTTGGCGGAGTTCAGGCCGATGGCCTTTTTCAGCGCCTCGTCGTCGAAGGCCTGTTTCACCAGCGCCTGGCAGGCGTCGAAGTCGCCGTCGATGGCGATGGTGCGGATGTTGCCCCCTAAGGTGCAGAACAGCGCCTCCTGCAAGGGGCTGATCTTGCCCTTGGGATAGAGGATGACCACTTCTATCCCCTCCAGGCCATAGAAGGCGTGGGCTACGGCGGCGCCGGTGTCGCCGGAGGTGGCGGTCAAGATAGTGATCTTGTCGTTGGTGCGGAAGGCGGCCAGGCACTGGGCCATGAAGCGGCCGCCGAAGTCCTTGAACGCCAGGGTCGGGCCATGGAACAGCTCCAGGGCATAGGTATTGTCTTTAAGCTTCACCAGGGGCGCGGGGAAGGTGAAGGCGGCGCTGATCAGCTCGCTGACCTTAGGCAAGGGCACCTCATCCCCCAGCAGGTGGCTGATGATACGGGCCGAGCGCTCGGCCAGCGGCAAGTCCAGCAAGGCATCCACATCGGCCAGCGGTTCCAGTTTCTCGGGGAAGAAGAGCCCCTGTTCGCGGCCCAACCCCTGGCGCACCGCCTGGGCGAAGCTGACCTGTTCACTCTTGTCCTTGATATTGTAAAGATTCATAGCTCGCTTCCTGTTACCCGTGCCCCGGCCATGTCCAATTTACAGACCCGGGCAAATCCATCTTCGTTCTGCACGAAATGTGCGTCCATCCAATCCTTCATGCGCTCGGCCTGGGCCAGATCCTTCATCACCACGAAGACGCTGGGGCCGGAACCCGAGATGCCGGTGGCGAGCGCCCCGTTCTGGGCGGCCTGGGCCCGCACCTCGTTGAAACCCTCGATCAGGGCCGCGCGGTAGGGTTCGGCAATCACGTCTTTCAAGACGCTGGCGGCCAGCCCTTCCTGGCGGGTGTAGCTTGCATGCACGAAGGCGGCCAGCCGGCGACCGTAGGTGAGGCAATCCTGGCGGCGATACTGGGCCGGCAGGATGGCGCGGGCGGCGGCGGTGGAGACCACGGTACCCGGGTAGCAGACCACCCAGTACCACTCCTCGAACACCGGAATACCCTGACTGATGACGCCTGCTTCTTCCACGATCAGCTGCATGCCACCGAGATAGCAGGGGGCTACGTTGTCGTAGTGCACGGAGCCAGAGATACGTCCTTCCATCTCCCCCATCAGCAGCAGAAGATCGTGCTCACTCAGCGGGTTGTCGTGGAAGGCGTTGAGGCCCTCCAGGGCCGCCACCACGCTGCAGGCGCTGGAACCCATGCCGGAGCCCACCGGCAGGTTCTTCTCCAGCACCATCTCCAGCGGCCGCAGTGCCTTGCCCAGCTTGGCCAGCGACTCGCCGTAACCGACCCAGCAGTCATGGAGGATGTTCTTTTTGGGATCGTCCGGCAACTTGTGGGCATAGCGCCCCACAGCCGACAGCGCAAACGGCACCTCTGCCGCCTTGACCTGAACGCGATCCCCCAGGAGGGAGCCATCCACGGGGGCGAGTGCCGCCCCCAACACATCGAAGCCCACGCTCAGATTGGCGCTGGAGGCCGGGGCATAAGCCACTACACTGCGGCTCTGGTACATGTCTGAACTCATGCTTATAGCTCCTGCTTCCAGTTCTGGGTGCGCAGCACATCGGCGAAGACACCGGCGGCGGTCACCTCGGTACCCGCGCCATAGCCGCGCAGCACCAGGGGGATGGGCTGGTAATAGGTGGAGAAGAAGGCGAGCGCGTTCTCCCCGTCCTTGACCTTGAACAGCGGTTCATCGGCGCCGACCGCCTTGATGGCGACCTTGCACTTGCCCCCCTCGATGGAGCCCACGTAGCGCAGCACCTTGCCTTCACGCTGGGCAGCCGCGAACTGGTCACGGAACCAGCCGTCTGCCTCCGGCAAACGGGCCATAAAGGCCTCCACGTCGCCACTGACGTCAAAGCCCGGCGGCAGCGCCTGCTCCACTTCCACATCGGACAGCTCCAGCGCCATGCCGGCCTCACGGGCCAGGATCAAGAGCTTGCGGGCCACGTCCATGCCGTTCAGATCGTCGCGGGGATCCGGCTCGGTGAAGCCGTTGCCACGGGCAATGCCGGTGGCCTCGGAGAAGCTCATCCCCTCGTCCAGCTTGCCGAAGATGAAGGAGAGCGACCCGGACAGCACGCCGTCGAAGGCGCGCAGCTTGTCGCCGGCCTTGATGAGGTTCTGCAGGTTCTCGATGACCGGCAGACCGGCGCCGACGTTGGTCTCGTACAGGAACTTGCGGCGAGTCTGGCGGGCGGTGCGGCGCAGCGCCTTGTAGTAATCGAGCGACCCGGTGTTGGCCTTCTTGTTCGGGGTGACCACGTGGAAACCGGCGGCCAGGAAGTCCGCATATTGGACGGCGACCGCTTCGCTGGAGGTGCAATCGACGATCACAGGGTTGATGAGATGACTCTCTTCCACCGCTTTTTTCACCGACTCCAGGCTGAAGCTGTCCCGGGCCTCCACCAGTTGCTCGCGCCAGTTGGCGAGGTTGAGACCATCCTTGTTGACCGCCATCTGGCGGCTGTTGGCGATGCCGACCACCCGCAGGCCGGTGCCCTGCTCGGCCAGCACGGGTTGCTGACGGGCAATCTGATCCACCAGGGCCGCACCGACGCCGCCGACGCCGACCACGAACAGATCGATGAACTGCTGGCTGCCGAAGAAGTTCTGGTGGCAGGCCTTGATGGCTTCCGCCACCTTGCGATCCCGCACCACGGCGGAGATGGAGCGCTCGCTCGACCCCTGCGCGATGGCGACGATGTTGATGGAAGCCTGGGCCAGGGAGGTGAAGAAGCGCGCCGCCATCCCTTTGGATGTGCGCATGCCGTCCCCGATGAGGGAGATGATGGCGAGATCGGTCATGATCTCGAGGGGATCCAGCAGCTGGTTCTTGAATTCCAGTTCGAACTCGCGCTCCAGCACCTTGCGGGTCTTGTCGCAATCGTAGCTGTGGATGCAGAAGCTGACGCTGTACTCGGAGGATGACTGGGTGATGAGGACGATGCTGACCCCGGCGCGGGAGACGGCGGAGAAGATCCGGCCCGCCATGCCCACCATGCCCTTCATGCCGGGGCCGGAGACGTTGAACATGCACATGCCGGAGAGATCCGAGATGGCCTTCACTTTCAGGTCATCATCCCCCTGCTCGACCCCGATAAGCGTCCCCGGCCCTTGCGGGTTGAAGCTGTTCTTGATGAGACAGGGGATGTGGAACTGGGCCACGGGGGCGATGGTTTTCGGGTGCAGCACCTTGGCACCGAAGTAGGAGAGCTCCATCGCCTCCTTGTAGGAGAGGGTTTTGAGCAAGTAAGCGTCCGGCACCAGGCGCGGATCGCAGTTGTAGCAGCCCTCCACGTCGGTCCAGATCTCGCAGCACTCCGCATCGACGCAGGCGGCCAGCACGGCGGCGGAGTAGTCGGAGCCGTTACGGCCCAGCAGCACGGTCTCACCCTTGTCGCTGCCACCGGTGAAGCCCGGCATCAGATAGAGACAATCGGAACGCAGGCCCTTGGCGGCGAAGCGCAGGCGGGAGGCCTCGATGTCGACGTGCGCCTCCAGATAGCCGCCGTCGGTGACCAGCAACTGTTCCGGCACGATGAGATCCAGTTCGAGACCACGTACCCGCAGCAGCTCGTGCATGAAGGCGATGGAGAGGTTCTCGCCCCGGCTCAGGATGCGGGCCTGCACGTTGTCCGGGCAGAGCCCGAGCAGCCGGATGCCCTGCATCAACCGCTCGACCTGATCCAGTTCGCTGGTCAGACGGGCCAGCAGGGCCTTGTCATCCAGGGCCGGATAGGCCGCCTTGAGCCCCGCCAGCAGGCGGGAGAAGATACCGTTGATCTCGAACAGGGTACTACTGGCATCCATGCCGCGACTGGTCTGTTCTACCAGGGCCACCAGATGATTGGTCACCTTGGCCGGGGCCGACAACACCAGGGCGACCTGGGACTGACCATGGGTGTTCACCGCGATATCGGCAACCCGTAGGAAACGTTCTGCATCGGCCAGTGACGACCCGCCAAACTTCAACACTCTCATCGCTTTCTCTCCCTGTATTTTTTTGCAAACCGACCGGCAAATTGACCCGAAAATCATCCAACAAAAAGGCCCGTACTGGGTGGGTACGGGCCTTTTCTGATTTCTGTGCTTGTTCGTCAGCGCATCAACCGGCCCCAGTGCCACCTGTGGTGGTACCGGTAATAATGGTGGTGGTGATGACGTTGATGAATGACTGCATGACGAACACTCTTGAACGAAGCTGGCTTTTAGCAATACCGCGCCGGGCGATGGGCTGTCAACTTAAACCGCTTCACTCCTTGCGTTCAAAGCGGCGAACGAGGTCTTTGCAGAGCAGATGCAGCATATTCAGATCCCGCTGCGGCAGCATGGGCACTCGGTCCATCACCCATTGATGCAGTTTTTCATCTTGCGAAACACCGAGCTCACCGAGAATTTCTGCTGTTTTTGATTTCAGCACCCGAACCTGCCCAAGGTTATCAAAATTTTCTGCTACGACTTCGGGCTCATCCAGCAGCGGACTCATCTCGTAGGCATACAGCATGATCGCCTGCCCCAGGTTCAGGGAGGGGTAGCTCACCTTGAGGGGCAGGTAACTGATGAGATCCACCTGGGCGAGTTGCTCGTTGGAGAGACCCGACTCCTCGCAGCCAAACACGATGGCAACCTTGTTCAACGACTGTTTGGCACGGATCTGATCGCGGATCTCGGCCGGGGTGAGGTAGTGCTGATAACGGCCGCGCTGGCGGGCGGTGGTGGCAATCACCAGATCCATGTCCGCGAGGGCCGCCTCCAGGGTGTCGAACGCCTCGGCTTCGGTCAGGATCTCCTGCGCCCCGTGCGCCACCCAGCTCGCCTCATCCTCTTCGTGCACCCGGCTCGCCACCAGGCGCATGGCATCGAAGCCCATGGTCTTCATGGCGCGGGCGGCGGCCCCCACGTTGGCGGCGCGGGCCGGTGCCACCAGTACAAAATAGAGTTTCATCGGGTTTTCTCCTGGAGGGGCCGCGGTCGAAAAGGGCGTGGGACCATCGGCAAAACAGGGGCGCAATCTACCGTTTATCCCCGAAAAATGCCACTTGAACGGATGTTTGAATGTTGCCATAGTGGCCCGATATGTGAACAAACTGCAGACCAGTGCAGACGCCATCGGATGGACAGGTCACAAGGAAGAGAGAGATGCAGCAGCCATTGGAACAGGCGGTCGCCGAGACGATCTTGCAGCGCTTCGAGTCGTTTTACAGCCGCTTTCTCGAGATAACCCAGGGCAGCAAGAGCCGCTTCGAGAACAGCGACTGGCTGGGTGTCCAGCTCGCAGGGCGCGAGCGCATCCGCCTCTACGATCACCACGTGGGCGCGACCACGACCCAGATCAAGCAGATGATGGGCGAACAGTTGCCAAGCCAGGGACTGCTCAAGCAGGTGAAGGGGGCCTTCAGCGATCTGTTGCCCCAGTGCGAGAACTTCGAGGTGGCGGAGTCCTTCTTCAACTCCGTCTACCGCCGCATCTTCCGCCATCGCAACATCCGCGACGAGAACCTCTACATCCACCCCTTCGTGAGCCGGGGGGAACACCCGGATCTCGGCAGCCTGCTGCGAATCTATCGCACCGATCTGGCCCATTTGCCCCAGACCCTGAGCAAGTTGCTGGGGGATTACAGTTTTACCCTGCCCTATGAGGACAAACAGCGGGATATTGTCGACATCCACCGTCATCTGGCCGAGAACGGCCCGGCCATCTTGCACGAGGAACCCTTCGCCATCGAGCTGCTCAGGGAGGTGTTCTACCGCAACAAGGGGGCCTATCTGGTGGGGCTCATCCGGGTAAAAAAGGAGGTATATCCCTTCATCCTGCCCCTGCTCAGCACCGGTCAGAGCATCTATGTGGATACCGTCATCTTCGAGCCCGAGCTCGCCTCCATCGTCTTTGGCTTCGCCCGCGCCTATTTCATGGTCTATGCCCCGGTGCCGGCCCTCTATGTGCTGTTTCTGCGCCAGATCATGCCCCGCAAGCCCGATTACGAAATTTACAACGCCATCGGCTGCCAGAAACACGGCAAGACGGAACTCTATCGCCACTATCAGCAGCACCTCGGCGAGAGCCGGGAGCAGTTCATCATCGCCCCCGGTATCAAGGGCATGGTGATGAGCGTGTTCACCCTCCCCTCCTACGACGTGGTGTTCAAGGTGATCAAAGACGAGTTCACGCCCCCGAAAGACGTGAGCCACGAGCAGGTGAAGGCGAAATACCGGCTGGTCAAACAGCACGACCGGGTGGGCCGCATGGCCGATACCCAGGAGTTCACCAACTTCGAGTTTCCCCTCGATCGCATCTCCCCCGAGCTGCTGGCGGAGCTCAAGACGGTGGCCCCCTCTGCGCTGACCATCACCGCCGACAAGCTGGTGATCAAGCACCTCTACACGGAGCGCAAGATGATCCCGCTCAACCTCTACCTGGACAGGGCGGACGAGCAGCAGACCCGGCTCGCGCTGGAGGAATACGGCAACGCCATCAGGCAGCTCGCGGCCGCCAACATCTTCCCGGGTGACATGCTGTTCAAGAACTTCGGCGTCACCCGCCACGGCCGGGTGGTGTTCTACGACTATGACGAGATCTGCTACATGACGGAGTGCAACTTCCGCCAGATCCCGCCGCCGCGCTACCCGGAAGACGAGTGGAGCGCCGAGCCCTGGTATTCGGTGGCACCGAACGACATCTTCCCCGAGGAGTTCGCCACCTTCCTGCTGCAAAAACCCCAGGTGCGGGAGATCATGATGCAACTGCACAAGGATCTATTTGATGCCAACTACTGGAAGATGCTGCAAAGCAACATCAAGGAAGGGGTATTCGAGGATGTCTATCCCTACCGGCGCAAGAAGCGGTTTCGCTTCCAGCGCGGGGGATGAAGAGGTCCGATAGGGCTCTTCACGAAATGCAAAGAGGGACGCCGCGGCGTCCCTCTTTGTGTGCACGACATGGCGGCCGGGTTGCGACAGCCATTGACGGTACCTCGACTTATTTCATCGCATCGAAGGTGAGCAGGGGTGCCTTGCTGGCATCACGCAGTACCAGTTGCTGACCCTTGATCTCGAAGCTCGCGACCTTCTCCAGGGCCTGCAGGTAATTCATCTCCTTGCCTGCCAGATCCCCCATGCACATCATGCGGGTCGCCCCCATGGGACCGAGGGCCAGCACGCCGTCCCCTTGCTGCTTGATGGCGCCGAAGTAGCGGTTGCAGCCGCCCTTGCCGGCCACCTTGTCCCCTGCCAGTTGCAAGGTGAAGGTATCGCCGCTCGCCCCTTGCAGCTGCCAGGTCGATGCTTGCAAGCTAGCCAGATTGGAACCCGTTGCCATGGCGCAGCCTCCCAGGGCCAGGGCGGCCAGCAGGGTCAGTTTCTTGTTCATGAGATCGCCTCTTGATGAAGAAAATTAATGAAGACTCAGAGTGACCGGGCCTGTGTAGCATGAGTCAGGTGCCAATTTAAACTCTTTTATTGTGACGAAAGTAGCCTTTACAGGCAGAAGCGATGTGCCATGCTTGTAGTCCTGTTCGGACCCAGGGAGGGGAAACGAATGGTCAAATCTCTCGCCATCGCACTCGCATCTGCATTCGCGCTTTCGGCCCAGGCGGCCGACTGGAGCTTTCTCCAGGACGATACCGACAGTCAGCTCTACGTCAAAAGCTATTCCGGCGTACTGCTCGGTACCCAGACCCACCCCAGCGACAGCTTCGACATCTGGCTCATCAATACCGGCTATCAATATCCGCTTGAAGAGGACATCAGCCTCTACATGGAGGCAGGCCCCGCCCTCGGTGCCCGCAGCGATCAGGCAGGTTTCAACATCAGTTCCGGGGTGCGCTATCAGCTCTCCCCGTCCCTCAACATCGGCAGCCAGGTCAAGCAGCTGGAGACGAGCAAGCCCAGCACCCTGGTTGAACTCAACAGCAGCCTGCTGCTGACGCCTCAGCTCGCGCTCACCGCCAACTACGGTGTCAGCGCCTTCAGCACGGAACAGTTCCTCATGCTGGGGCTCGGGCTGCATTTCTAGCCTCTCAGATCAGCCGGCTGGCACTCACCAGCACGCCGTTGAGATCGGCATAGACATAATTCCCCGGCGCTATGGTCACCCCTGCGAAGGAGACGGTGGCATCGAGCTCTCCCAGACCGCGCTTTTCCGTCTTGACCGGGCAGGCCGCCAGCGCCTTCACTCCGAGCGACAGAGTGGCCAGGGTGCCCACATCCCGCACTGCGCCATAAACGAGGATCCCTTCCCATCCTTGCTCCGCGGCCTTGATGGCCAGTTGATCCCCGAGCAGGGCACGGCGCAGGGAACCGCCACCGTCGATGACCATCACCTTGCCATGGCCCGGGCGATTCACCAGCTCCCGCACCAGGCTGTTGTCCTCGAAACAGGAAAGCGTCACCGCCTCCCCATGAAACAACGGCTTGCCGCCATAATCGCGAAACAGCGGCTCGGCCACTTGTACATTATCGAGGTGTTCATCACAGAGATCGGGCAGTAGATCCAGCATCATCGTCATCCTTCCATGGGTGAGTGATAAATACACAGGTGAGTCGCCATTCTTCCATCATGTCGTCTCCCTGACAATCCAGTGAGCGGCCAGGGGCCCCAGATGGCAGGGAGGCACATTCAGCAGCGCAGGCTCCAGCCAGAGTTCTCCCCGCTCGACCCGGTAGAGGGCATGTTGGCCAAAGGCGGCCGCCAACCGGGTGGCATCAAGGCGAGAAGCGCGCAGCAGCCAGGACTCCTCCTGCCAGCTCTCATCAAGAGCACTGCCCCATACCGGCCCCATGGCAGACAAGGTGCCGGAGCGATGGATGACACGCAGAAGAGCATGCTGACGGCGGGTGTTGCGACGCCTTCCCACGGGCTGACTTCCCGGATTCCAGGCTGTGACGATGGCATAGTCAGGCCAGTCCGGCGGCGAAAAAGGGGCAATAAAGCACACTTTTCTGTAGTTTTCCCACAAAGTCATGTCAACCATATGTTGCATCTCATTACATTTCATAGGGGCGAAAATGGAGCCAAGCCCAAGTATCATGCAGATAACTCAGGGTTTGACTTATATCAAGCCAGAGTTAAAAAGTTGCTATCTGACAGCAAAGAGTGTTGTTATGCGCCTGTTAACTGATAAAATGCAGCAACTTTTGCAATGGACTACCTTTCAGGGCACCGCTCAATCAAGCTTGTTGAGACCCCGTCTGTGGCATATGGATGTTTGCCGGCACAGTGACCAAATTCGCGATGATTCGACCCGATATTCATACCCAGGATGACGTAATAAATTTTCAGGGCCGGTCGGATAACGCCAAAAAGTGTTAAAATTTCGAAAATTAACTGATAAGAATCTGGGAATACTCAATGCAAACACCACACATACTGATCGTCGAAGACGAACTGGTTACCCGCAATACCCTGAAGAGCATTTTCGAGGCAGAGGGTTACATTGTGCTCGAAGCCAACAATGGCGACGAGATGCACCAGGCCCTGACCGCCCACACCATCAACCTGGTGATCATGGACATCAACCTGCCGGGCAAGAATGGCTTGCTGCTGGCGCGCGAGCTGCGTGAAGATGACAACATCGCCCTGATGTTCCTGACCGGTCGTGACAACGAAGTGGACAAGATCCTGGGTCTGGAGATCGGTGCCGATGACTACATCACCAAGCCCTTCAACCCCCGTGAGCTGACCATTCGTGCCCGCAACCTGCTGAGCCGCACCATGAACGTGGCCGCCGGTGGTGAAGAGAAGAAGCTGGTTGAACGTTACCTGTTCAACGGCTGGGCCCTGGACATCAACAGCCGCGCCCTGGTCAGCCCGGCGGGCGACATGTTCAAGCTGCCGCGCTCCGAATTCCGCGCCATGCTGCATTTCTGCGAGAATCCCGGCCAGATCCAGACTCGTGCCGAGCTGCTCAAGAAGATGACCGGCCGTGAGCTCAAGCCCCACGACCGTACCGTGGATGTCACCATCCGCCGTATTCGCAAGCATTTCGAAAGCGTGGGTGATACCCCGGAGATCATCGCCACCATCCATGGCGAAGGCTACCGCTTCTGTGGTGAGCTGGAGCAGGAATAATCCGTTCAGGATGATATGTGTGGTTGAAAAGAGGCGCCGATGGCGCCTCTGCTGTTTCTGGCATTTGACGGCCAAGAGATACAGGAGAAAGACACTGCCAATCCCGCTTTCCCACAAGGATGCGGCAAACAAAAAACCCACTCACAGGAGTGGGCTTTTTGCATGAAAGCTGGAGCGGGCAGCGGGAATCGAACCCGCATCATCAGCTTGGAAGGCTGAGGTAATAGCCATTATACGATGCCCGCAAGGCATCAAAACTAGCAGTAAGTACCGGATATGGGGTCAACGTCAGGATGGCGTGCCAGGCAGAGGCAGGAACGAGACTGGCGCTTTATCAGGTCTTGAAATTGGAGCGGGTGATGGGAATCGAACCCACGTATGCAGCTTGGGAAGCTACCGTTCTACCATTGAACTACACCCGCGTCAGTGGCCTCTACTATATGCATTTTGCCGGCGAGCGCAATCACCACCCTGGTATTTTTTGCCGTAAATCAAGCTGTTCGACCAACTAATGAGCATGAAGTCTATTTTTCAGGCAACCGACTCCAGACTCCCGTATCGACAAGGTTGCCAAGCCTTGGGGGCGACGATAGTCTTGCGCCACTCGTTTGAGGAGGGTGGTAATGGACAAAGGTACGCAGAAACATCTCTATGGCTGGTTGCGCAAGCAATCGAGCCATGGCCGACGCTGGATCGGCCTCTCCATCGGCTTTGGCCTGGGTCAGGGCATGCTGATGGTGGCACAGGCCTGGCTGCTGGCCACCCTGCTCCATGGCTTCATCATCGCAGGCAGCACCCCGGAGCAATCCATTCCCCTCTTCATCAGCCTGTTGCTGGTCACCGCGGCCAAGGCGCTGCTGGCCTATGGCCGTGAAGTGGCCAGTTTCAAGGCGGGCAGCGCGGTGCGCCTGGCCATCCGCGAACTGGTACTCACCCGCCTCGCCCGCCTCGGCCCCGCCTATATCCAGCGTCGCCCCGCAGGCAGCTGGGCCAGCCTGTTGCTGGAACAGATCGAAGAGATGCAGGATTTCTTCTCCCGTTATCTGCCCCAGATGGCGGTCGCCGTCTTCATTCCCCTGGTGATCCTGGTGGCCGTGTTCCCGGTCAACTGGGCCGCCGGCATCATCTTGCTCGGCACGGCTCCCCTGATCCCGCTGTTCATGATCCTGGTGGGGGTCGGCGCCGCCGATGCGAACCGCCGCAACTTCCTCTCCCTGGCGCGCCTCTCCGGCCACTTCCTCGACCGGCTCAAGGGATTGCGCACCCTGCAACTCTTCATGCGCACCCAGGCCGAGGGGGAAGCCATTCGCGACGCCTCGGAAGACTTTCGGGAGCGCACCATGGAGGTGCTGCGACTGGCCTTCCTCAGCACCGCCGTGCTGGAGTTCTTCGCCGCCCTCGCCGTGGCCCTGGTGGCGGTCTACTTCGGCTTCTCCTACATCGACCACCTGAACTTTGGCAGCTACGGCATCAAGGTCACCCTGTTCACCGGCCTGTTCGTACTCTTCCTCGCTCCCGAGTTCTATGCACCGCTACGAGAGCTCGGTGCCCACTATCACGCCAAGGCCCAGGCCATCGGCGCCGCCGAACAGTTGCTGGAATTCCTGGAGGCCGACGTCAGCGAACCCGCCTCCGGCACGGCCCCCTTCCATACCCGGGGCCCCATCCTGGTTGAGGCCAGCGCACTCGAGGTATTGAGCGCCGAGGGCAAGGTGCTGGTCGGCCCCATCGACTTCCAGCTGGAACCCGGTTCACGCACGGCCCTGGTCGGCATCAGTGGGGCGGGCAAGAGCTCCCTGGTCAATGCCCTGCTGGGCTTCACCCCCTATCGCGGTTCCCTCAGGGTCAACGGCCAGGAGCTCGCCGAGTTCGACATGGGCCAGTGGCGATCGCAGCTCGGCTGGCTCTCCCAGAGTCCCCAGCTGTTCCACGCATCCTTGCGCGACAACCTGCTGCTGGCAAAGCCCACGGCCAGTGACGCCGAGCTCGAAGCCGTGCTCAAACGGGCGCAGGCTTGGGAGTTCGTACAGGAGAAAGGCTTTGACTATCGGGTCGGGGATCAGGCTGGCGGACTCTCGGTGGGTCAGGCCCAACGCATCGCCCTCGCCCGCACTCTGCTCAAGACCACCCAGATGATGGTGCTGGATGAACCCACCGCCAGCCTGGATCGCCACTCCGAGCGCGCCATCATGAGCACCCTCGAGCAGGCGACGACGGGTCAGACCCTGCTGATGATCACCCACCGCCTCGATCAGCTCAGCCAGATGGACAACATCCTGGTGCTGGAGCGCGGCCAACTGGTGGAGCAGGGCGGCTTCTCCTCGTTGAGCCAGGCTGCAGGCCCCTTCGCGAAGCTGCTGTCGCAACACCAGTCCCAAGCCAATGGAGACTCTCTCGATGCGTGATCTGTTGCCCTTCCTGCGCCTCTATCGCCAGCACTGGCTGAGTCTCTCCACCGGTCTGCTGCTGGCCCTGGTCACCCTGGTGGCCGGCATGGGGCTCTTGTCCCTCTCCGGCTGGTTCCTCTCCGCCGCAGCCGTGGCCGGGCTCGCCGTCGCCACCCGCGACACCTTCAACTACATGACCCCGGCCGGGGGCGTGCGCTTCTTCTCCATCATCCGTACCGCCAGCCGCTGGGGAGAGCGGGTGGTGAGCCACGATGCCACCTTCCGGGTGCTGACCCGGCTGCGCGTCTGGTTCTGGCAAAAACTCTCGCCGCTCTCCACCGGCACCCTGGCCAGCTTCCGCCAGACGGATCTGCTCAACCGGCTGGTGACCGACATCGATGCGCTGGATCACGTCTACCTGCGCCTCATCACCCCCATAGGGGCGGCCCTGCTGAGCTGCGCCGGCCTGGTGTTCTTCCTCTCCTTCTTCGACAGCGAACTGGCCCTGACTCTGGGAGCCATCTTGCTGGTCGGCATGCTGGCCCTGCCCCTGGTGTTCTACTTCCTCGGCCGCAAACCCGGTCAGGCCCTGATCGCCGAGAAGTCCCGCCTGCGTACCCGACTGGTGGACTACCTGGACGGCCAGGCCGAGCTGCAGATGTTTGCCGCCGCCCCCCAGGCCCTCGATGAATTGCAGCAGGCCGAGCAGGCCCTGATCCGCGCCCAGGCCCGCATGGCCAGCGTGAGCGGGCTGGCCAATGCCTCCGTCCAGTTGCTGAGCGGCTGGACCCTGACCCTGATGCTCTGGCTTGCCGGTCACGGGGTCGGCGGTGCCACCCCGGACCCCATCACGGCGCTCATGGTGTTCGCCACCCTGGCGAGCTTCGAGGCCCTGCTGCCGCTGGCGGGAGCCTTCCAGCATCTCTCCACCAGCCTCACCTCGGCCCGTCGTCTCAACGAGATCCTGCAGGAGGCCAAGGCCCCGGAATGGGGTAGCGAGCAACAGCCTGCCACTGCGGGCAGCCTGCAGATAAACGACCTCACCTTCGCCTACCCCAGTGCCCATGCTGGTGCGGACACCAGTCCCGTGCTGCGCGGCTGTTCCCTGCAACTGAAGGCCGGGGAAAAACTCGCGCTGCTTGGCCAGACCGGCTGTGGCAAATCCACCCTGATGGGGCTGCTGACCCGGGAGTGGACCCCGGCGAGCGGGGAAATCCTGCTGGATGGCAAACCGCTGACCCATTACAGCGAAGAGGCGCTGCGGGCTTCCTTCTCGGTGGTGAGCCAGCGGGTTCACCTCTTTGCCGATACCCTGCGCGGCAACCTCAAGCTGGCGGCGCCGACGGCCAGCGACGAACAGCTCGTCGCCGTGCTGGAGCAGGTGGGCCTCGCTGGCCTCCTGGACAACCCGGAGGAGCTGGCGGAAGGGGGACTGGATGCCTGGCTCGGGGATGGCGGTCGACCGCTCTCCGGCGGGGAGCGTCGTCGTATCGGCCTCGCCCGCGCCCTGCTGCACGACGCCCCGCTCTGGCTGCTGGACGAGCCCACCGAGGGGCTCGACAGCCAGACCGAGCGGGAAATCATGGCCCTGCTGTTCAGGTTGGGCGCTGATCGCACCCTGCTGTTCATCTCCCACCGCCTGCTGGGGCTGGAGCAGATGGACAGGATCGCCCTGATGGAAGAGGGGCGCATTCGCCTGTGTGCCCCCCACGCAGAGCTGCTGAGCGATGACTACTACCGCAGTCTGCACCAGCGGCTCGCGCCGGTCTGAATCCGTTAAGTGCAAAGGGGGGGCATCATGCCCCCTCTCTACTTTTGGCAAGACGCCATTCTCATGACGACCTGCCGACCCCGATGTCGCGCCAAGCCAGCTCTTGGTCACACCCCGTCCCGGCGGTTAAAAATGGGGCTGGTCGCCAGCTGCGACTGGCCCCTATAATGACCCCCTCACTGTTCAACAAGACATCGCCATGAAACGCCTGACTCTATTGCTGCTGCCCCTCTTCGCCTCCGGTTGCTCCTACTTCTCCTTCAACAGCAACCTGGACAAGGAAAACTTCGACGAGTACTTCAAGCCCGGGAGCGTGCGGATCTATGAACAGGGCGAGCTGGCCGATCTCAACTACCTCTATCTCGGCACCGTCGAGGGGGAATCCTGCCAGAGCGATGCCAACCAGGCGGTGCCGAATGCCGGTGAAGCCCGTACCCTGGCTCGCCGCCGGGTGGCGGACATGGGGGGCAACGGCGTGAGCTTTGACAAGTGCGCCGAGTTCAGCGATGTGCCGGGCTGCCTCAAACAGGTGATCTGCTATGGCCAGGCGCTGAAAGTCGCCGAAGAGAAATAAGCCTGCGGCTCTCGCCGTCGTCCGTCTCGGCAGCCCTCGCCTGCCCGGTGAAGGGCTTCGCATCGGCACGGTGCGTCGCCCGCCCCGGGGCGTGCCCAAAGCTGAATTCGCGAGCCAGGATTGGTACGACGTCTGGTTCCCCAACCTGGCTCCCAGCCCCGAGACCATGAAGCTCGGCCAGGGTGCCGCGACGCCGGCCCAGTGGGCCGCCTTCTGCAAACAGTACAAGGCCGAGATGAGCACGCCGACGGCAAAGCACGATTTGGCCCTGCTGGCGGCACTTTCCCGCCACACGGATCTCTCGGTGGGCTGCTACTGCGAACATGAATCCCGCTGCCATCGCGGCATCCTGAAAGAGTTGCTGGCCGGCTGCGGCGCTGTCTTGCGCTGAATCCTGCAGGTCCAGTGCAAAAAGAGAGGGCGCCCCATGGGGTGCCCTCTCTTTGATTCGGTTTTCCAGTACACATGGCGCCGTGCTCAGGGTACAGGCATGACTTGCCTACGGCATGACGTGTGTGGCCAGCATCCGTTGGCGCAGCGTCGCCTCCTCTTCGGTCGTCATGCCTGCGGCCTCCCCTTGCCCCCCTTCCGCCAGCCAGAGGGCGACATCCGCCACCGTCTCCTCCAGGGGGCGGAAGTTGAGACCCTGCACGATGGCGGCCTCGGCGCTGATCCGGCCATACCCCCCATACTCGGCCAGCTCGTTGGGCAGCAGGGTGGGATAGCTCTGCCAGGGCTCCACCCCGGCGGCCAGCAGCGCTGACCAGGGGGCCCATTCGGGCTGGATAGGTGACGCCGGGGCCAACCGGGCGGCAATACGCTCCACCCAGTCCCCCAGCAATATGCCGGGTTTGAGCAGGTTGAACACGCCCCCCAGGCGCTGCTCGGCGGCCCGCAACACGAATTCGGCGCAGTCCCGCACGTCCAGATATTGCAACCTGTCCTGCCCCTCCCCCGGCAGCAGCCAGGGGCCGCCCTGCTGCACTCGTCTCACCCACCAGGCAAGGCGACCCGTGTGATCGTGAGGGCCGCACAGGAGCCCGGGGCGCAGGATGCACAGTCGCTCCCCCCAGCGGGCCTGATACGCTTGCTCGCACAATACCTTGAGGGGACCGTAGTCATCCGGCATCGTCCCTTGGGGGATCTCGTGCAAAGGGGCCGACTCATCCATTCCGGGACGGGCGAAGTCCCGGTAGACGCTGATGGTGGAGATGAAGATGAGGCGCTCGCAGCGCCCAAGCAACGCCGCCGAGAGGCTGGCCGCCTGCTCGGGTCGATAGCAGCAGGTATCGATGACCAGATCCCAGTGCAGCCCCTCCCCGTGCAGGGCCCCGAGATCACCATCCCTGTCTCCGTGCAGTTGCACCAGATCCCGCCAGTCCGGGTGCTGACGATGGCCGCGGTTGAACAAGGTGACCTCGTGCCCCCAGTCCAGCGCCAGCGCACTGAGATGGCGACCCAGAAACCCCGTGCCGCCGATGATAAGCAGTTTCATCCTGTGACTCCCTGTCAGCCATACCGGCGACCTTGAGCGTCACGGCCGGATGGCAATCGTTTTTACTGTCCCTACCCTACGCAAGTCGACGCCAAGAGGCAGCCCCCAGCGGGCAGGGGTGGGACGGGGATCACTATGGTATCGAAGGGATGGACGAGGCTGTGAGCCTGCGTTTTGGGGCTGCTTGTGCTAAATTGCCGGGGTTTTTAGTCACGAGTGTGCCATGAAGTTCGAAATCGACACCCTGGGGATCATCCGTTCTCCCTACAAGGAGAAGTTCGCCATTCCCCGCCAGCCCGGCCTGGTCAAGTCGGCCCGCGCCCGCCTCGAGCTGCTGCCTCCCTACGATCAGCCGGACGTGCTGCGCGGCATCGAGCAGTTTTCCCACCTCTGGCTCAGCTTCGTGTTCCACCAGACCATGGCCCAGGGCTGGCACCCGACGGTGCGCCCGCCGCGCCTCGGTGGCAATGAACGGGTTGGGGTCTTCGCCACCCGCTCCACCTTCCGCCCCAACCCGCTCGGCCTCTCTGTGGTCGAGCTGCACGGCGTAGGCCGTGAGCGCGGCAAGCTGTGGCTCGAACTCGGGGCAGTCGACCTGCTCGATGGCACCCCCATCGTCGACATCAAGCCCTACATTCCCTACGCCGACAGCCTGCCGGATGCCCGCGGCGGTTTTGCGCCGGACGCCCCCACTCCGCCGCTGATGGTAAGTTTCAGCCAGGAGGCAGAGCAACAGCTTGGTCAACTCGCCCCCCGCCATCCCGAGCTGCGCCAGCTGGTGAGCGAGGTGCTGGCCCAAGATCCGCGTCCGGCCTACAAGAAGGGCAAGCCGGATGAGAAAGAGTACGGAGTGAGATTGTTCGACCTGAACGTCAGGTTCCAGATAACCGAGCCTGAGTGCCTGGTGCTGGCCATCACCCCCTGCTGATGGCCGCCATGGTCAAGCGCCGCGCTGAGTGACTGGCGATGGTGGGGCCTTGACCATGGCATGTGTTGCTACGGTCCAGGCCATGTCAATCATGATCTCTGTGCTGATCGGCAATCTGCTGGAAGGCGGCTTCACAAGCCAGGAACCCGTCGACCACGGCGGGATCAAAATGGCTGCCCCGTCCCTTGAGGATGACCTCCCTGGCTTGTTCATGGCTGAACGCAGGTTTGTAGACTCGCTTTGAGATGAGGGCGTCATAGACGTCTGCCAGTGCCATCAATCGGCCTGAAATGGGGATTGCCTCCCCCTTCAACCCATTCGGATAGCCACTGCCGTCCCATTTTTCGTGGTGGGTGAGCGCTATCTCCCGCGCCAGTCGCAGGAAGGAGTTGGAACCGAGCTGCGATTCGGCATTGGCCAGCGCCTCGGCGCCGATCGAGGCATGGCGCTTCATGATGGCAAACTCTTCATCGGTCAGCTTGCCGGGTTTGAGCAAGATGGCGTCTGGAATGCCCACCTTGCCCACATCATGCAGCGGCGCCGACTTGAACAGCAGCTCTATGGTCTCTTGGTCCAGCGGGTAGCGCGCGGGATCGGCCTGGCTCAGATGCTCCGCCAGCACCCTGACATAGTACTGGGTGCGGATGATGTGGGCGCCGGTCTCGTTGTCCCGTGTCTCTGCCAGGGTGGCCAGGCCGAGGATGGCCACATCCCGGGTCAGGTTGATCTCGTCGTTGCGCGCCTTCAGCTCCTCGATCATCTCGTTCGTGCTCGCGGCGATCAGACCAAACTCATCGTCCCGGGTCACGGGTATCCGCACCTCCAGATTGCCGTGCTGAACCTGCGCCATGGCCTGGATCTGATGGGTCAGGGAGAAGGCAAGATTGCGGCTGAACGCACGGATGATGAGCCAGAGATAGCCGAAGGTCACCACCATGATGAAGGCGACCTCTTGCAATATGTAGCGCTGGGCAAGACCGCGGGGCAAGTCGCTGCCAACCGTCACAAACCACTCCAGATCCTTGTTGATCAATAGAAAGATGACCCCTCCCAGCAGCGTGAGGGTGGCCAAGGCAAACAGGGAAAACTTGCGGGAAAACGCCATGGTCGACGACTGGGTCAACGCAAAAATGCCCTCTTTCTCACGCTGCCTGGCCAGCTCCCAATCCCGCTCGAGGGAGAGATCGGCGGCAACCAGGAAGCCCAGGGTGAACATGCCGAGCAGGATCTTGAGGTAGCTTTCCAGGGGAAAGTTGCCAAAAAGCAATCCGTTATAGATGCAGAGCAGCACGGCCCCCAGCAGATAGATCCCAAGCTCCAGCCCGAAGCTGCTGAACTCCACCTCTGGCAACGTCAGACGGTTGAGCAATATGTGGCGAGCGACGGCCATGATCCCGAACACAACCAGGGTGGGGATAAAAAGCTGGGCCAGGGTCAGGGTGTCCAGAAACGGGCAAACCTGAAAGCCATACAGACAAAAGAGCAGCAAGGCGACCCCGTGATGCAGGGTGCTGCGCCCCAGGGTCTTCTCCTGATCGTTATCCAAATCGACCGCAAGTATCGTCATATCACAGAATTCCTCACCCGCGCTCCAGCAGCAGGCTGCCTATCGAATAACCGGCACCGAAGGAGCAGAGCACACCCCGGGCGCCACTTGGCAAGTCCTGATTGAACAGGTGGAAGGCGATGATGGAGCCCGCCGAGCTGGTGTTGCCGTAACGGTCGAGGATCACTGGTGCCTCTTGCTGACTGGCATCGTGCCCCAGCAGCTTGCGGCCGATGAACTGGTTCATGGTGAGATTCGCCTGATGCAGCCAGAGTCGGTTCAGCTCCCCTGCCTGCCAACCCTGCTCGGCCAGCTGGCCGGCAATCTGATCGCACACCAATGGCAGCACCTCCTTGAACACCTTGCGCCCTTGTTGGCGAAACAGCTTGTCATCCCCGTAGCGGGTGCGCGGGCTGAAGCGGTTCAGGAAGCCGAAGTTGTTGCGGATATTGTTGGAGTACTGGGTCACCAGCTTGCTAGTCACCAATTGCCAGGGATTGGCCACCTTGCAATCTTCCGCCCGCTCCAGCAGCACGGCGGTGCAGGCATCGCCGAAGATGAAGTGGCTGTCTCTATCTCTAAAGTTGAGGTGACCTGAGCAGATCTCCGGGTTTACTACCAGCGCCAGCCGGGCCGAGCCCGCCGCCAGCAGATCCGCCGCCGTCTTGATACCGAAGGTGGCCGACGAGCAGGCCACGTTCATGTCAAACGCCATGCCGGTCGCACCGAGGTAATGCTGCAGCTCGATGGAGAGCGCCGGATAGGGCCGCGGCATGTTGGAGGCGGCGACGATGACGAGATCGATCTCCCCCGGCTCGCGACCGGCGGCGATCAGCGCCTGCTCGGCGGCAGCCACGGCCATCTCCACCATGATGGAGGGCTTGTCGTCCGGGCGCTCCGGAAGCAGCGGCTGCATGATGTCCGGATCCAGCACCCCCTCCTTGCTCACCAGATAGCGGCTCTTGATGCCGGAGGCCTTCTCGATGAACTCGCAGCTTGAATGTTGCTTGGCATCGAGCTGACCCGCATCGATGGCGGAGGCGTTTTCTTCGTTGTAGAGATCCACATATTGATTGAAGGCGGCCACCAACTCTTCGTTGCTGACGGCAAAGGGAGGGGTATAGAGGCCTGAGCCACTGATCACGATGGAAGTCATCTTTGCTCCTGGCCGGGTGCAATCCCGGCTTGTCTGTTTTGTAGGATGAGGGTTTATAGCCTGTCGATCGCCTCGGCGAGACCGGCCAGTGTCAGCGGGTGCATACGCCCGCCAATCAGGTCATTCATCAGCTTGATGGAAGGATGCCAGAGCCACTCCCGCCTCGGGAGGGGATTGATCCACACCAGTCTGGGGTATTGGTGCTGCAGCCGGGTGAGCCATACCTGACCCGCCTCTTCGTTCCAGTATTCGACCGCACCACCGGGCCAGGTGATCTCATAGGGGCCCATCTTGGCATCCCCCACCAAGATCACCCGATAGTCGCTGCCATAGGTGCGCAGCAGACGCCAGGTATCGAAGCGCTCCTCGAAACGGCGACGGTTGTCCTGCCAGACGAAGTCATAGAGGCAGTTGTGAAAATAGAAGAACTCCAGGTGCTTGAACTCGTGGCGCAGGGCCGAGAACAGCCGTTGTACCTCGGCCACGTGGCTGTCCATGGAGCCCCCCACATCGAAGAACACCAGCAGTTTGATGCCGTTGTGGCGCTCGGGTCTGAGTTTCACATCGAGCCAGCCCTGACGGGCCGTGCTGCGAATGGTGTCATCGAGATCCAGCTCGTCTGCATTGCCCTTGCGCACCCAGCGTCTGAGCCTTCGCAGGGCCAACTGGATGGCGCGCTGACCCAGGGGGGAGTCATCGTCGCTGAAGTTGCGAAAGTGGCGCGCCTCCCACACCTTGGCGGCACGGCCATGTTGCCCCTCGCCCCCCATGCGGATCCCTTCGGGGTGGAAACCGCCGTGACCGAAGGGGCTGCTGCCGCCAGTACCCACCCACTTGTTGCCACCGGCGTGACGCTCTTTCTGCTCCGCCAGCCGCTGATTGAGGGTCTCCAGCAACTTGTCCAGCCCCCCCAAGGATTGCAGCAGGGCTTTTTCCTCCGGGCTCAACAGCCGTGTGAGCTCCTGGCGCAGCCAGTCGTCCGGCAGAGACTCCGGCAACAAGGGGCTGGCCTGCAGCCCGTCATAATACTCGGCAAAGGCGCGATCGAAGCGATCGTAGTGGGCCTCGTCCTTCACCAGCAGGCAGCGGGCGAGCAGGTAAAACTCATCCATGTCGAGGCTGGCGAGCCGCGCTGCCAGCGCCCCGTGCAAGTCCAGCAATTCACGCAGGCTGCAGGGCAGCTTGTGACGGCGCAGATGAAGGAAGAAATCAACCAGCATTCAACCGCCACGCCGCGCCAGGAAGGCCAGCTTCTCGAACAGATGCAAGTCCTGCTCCGTCTTGAGCAGGGCACCGTAGAGGGCCGGCACCAGCTTGCCCGGCTCCCGGGTCCGCATCGCCTCCGGGGGGATGCCATCGGCCAGCAGCAGCCGGATCCAGTCAAGGAGTTCCGAGGTGGAGGGTTTCTTGCGCAGCCCCTCCACCGCCCGCAGCTCGAAGAAGAGAGACATTGCTTCGTCCAGCAGCGCCGCTTTCAATCCGGGATAGTGCAACTGGACGATGGCCTGCATCTCGGCCTTGTCGGGGAAGCGGATGTAATGGAAGAAGCAGCGGCGCAGGAAGGCATCCGGCAGCTCTTTCTCGTTGTTGGAGGTGATGATGACCACGGGGCGCTGGCGCGCTTTCACGCGCTCGCCGGTCTCGTAGACGTCGAACTCCATGCGATCCAGCTCCAGCAGCAGATCGTTGGGAAACTCGATATCCGCCTTGTCTATCTCGTCGATGAGCAGCACGGGCCGCTGTTCGGCAGCGAAGGCCTGCCACAGCTTGCCACGGCGGATGTAGTGATTGATATCCCCCACCCGGGGATCTCCGAGCTGGGAGTCCCGCAACCGCGCCACGGCGTCGTATTCATAGAGCCCCTGCTGGGCCTTGGTGGTGGACTTGATGTGCCAGGCGATGAGCTCGGCGCCAAGTGACTCGGCTACCGCCTCCGCCAGCACCGTCTTGCCTGTACCGGGCTCTCCCTTGATCAGCAGCGGTTTCTCCAGCACCACGGCCGCGTTGACGGCCATGCTCAGCTCTTTAGAGGCGAGATAGCGATCGCTTCCTGCAAATCCCATGGTGTCCATTTCCTTGGTAGCACAAGGCCCGGGCTGGACCTCGGTAATAAAGAATAAGTTCTATATGTTGTAATAACATATTGTTATAACGATTCGTCACTTCTCATTCAGAAATCACAGGGTAATCTTGTTTCATCGCCTTAACAAACACAGGGATAGCACCATGAGCAAAATTTTTGAGGACAACAGCCAGACCATAGGCAACACCCCGCTGGTTCGTCTCAACCGTGTTACCAAGGGCCGCGTACTGGCCAAGATCGAGAGCCGCAACCCGAGCTTCAGCGTCAAATGCCGGATCGGTGCCAACCTCATCTGGGATGCCGAAAAGCGCGGCGTGCTGACCAAGGGCAAGGAGATCATCGAGCCCACCAGCGGTAACACCGGCATTGCTCTGGCTTTCGTGGCCGCCGCCCGTGGCTATCCCATCACCCTGACCATGCCCGCCACCATGAGCCTGGAGCGCCGCAAGCTGCTCAAGGCCTTAGGGGCCAATCTGGTGCTGACCGAAGGCCCACTCGGCATGAAGGGTGCCATCGCCAAGGCCAACGAGATCCTGGAATCCGAGCCGGGCAAGTATGTGCTGCTGCAACAGTTCGAGAACCCCGCCAACCCGGAAATCCACGAAAAGACCACAGGCCCCGAGATCTGGGAAACCACCGACGGTGACGTCGATGTGTTCGTGGCGGGCGTCGGCACCGGCGGCACCATCACCGGTGTCTCCCGCTATATCAAGCAGACCAAGGGCAAGGCCATCGTCTCCGTCGCCGTCGAGCCGTCAGAATCCCCCGTCATCAGTCAGAAACTGGCCGGTCAGGAGATCAAACCCGGTCCTCACAAGATCCAGGGTATTGGCGCCGGCTTCATCCCGGGCAACCTGGACTTGACCCTGCTGGACCGCGTCGAGCAGGTGAGCAGCGAGGAGTCCATCGAGATGGCCCGTCGCCTGATGGAAGAAGAAGGCATTCTGGCAGGGATCAGCTCTGGCGCCGCCGTCGTGGCCGCCGCCCGTCTGGCCGAACTGCCGGAATTCGAGGGCAAGACCATCGTCGTCATCCTGCCGAGCGCCGCCGAGCGCTACCTCTCCAGCGCCCTGTTCGCCGGGGTGTTCAGCGAGCAGGAACTGCAGCAATAATTGATCCCCTTACATCAAAACAACGGCGCTCTTCGGAGCGCCGTTTTCTTTATGAGCTAAACTCTGTAGCCGACAGTGTCAGACGACCCTTATTTTTTGGGGTAAAATAACAAATTCCGGGATGACAAAAAAAGCAGACATTCTGTGATAAATCTCATATCCTGTGCCCCGTCACGAGGTGATTCCCGGCTAGGTATCACAAGGTAACAAAGTGTTATTTTTCGTTATAAAATAATCTCAAGCCAGTACTGATGCGGCCTGTAGAGCGATAACGAAAAAGAGTTAGCCGGGGCGCTGAATACTGCACAGAAAATTGACCTGGATTAAACCATTGCAGGTCTTATTTCGTTACTTTACAACATATCCATACTGACACGGTGAGACTGGAAGCCTCAAAAGCAACCACCTCTCCACACAATATCAATAATATGGGGTGAAACCATGTACGAGAAGTCTGTTGTTATTACTGCTGAAAACGGCCTGCACACCCGTCCCGCAGCTCAGTTCGTGAAAGAAGCCAAAGAATTCCAAAGCGAGATCACTGTGGTCTCCGGTGGCAAATCCGCCAGCGCCAAGAGCCTGTTCAAGCTGCAGACCCTGGGCCTGACCAAAGGCACCAACGTGACCATCCAGGCCGACGGCCCGGACGCACAGAAAGCCGTTGAGAAGCTGGTTGCCCTGATGGACGAGCTGGAGTAATCCAGCTTTATTCCTCCCCCACAGTCGTTTTAATAGGAAGGATTATGATATCTGGCATTCTTGCGTCCCCCGGTATCGCATTCGGCAAGGCGCTTCTTCTGAAAGAAGATGAAATCGTTATCAATCAGGGCAAGATTTCTGTTGACCAGATTGACGCCGAAATCAACCGCTTCCTCGAAGCCCGCACCAAGTCAGCCGCACAGCTGGAAGCCATCAAGGTGATGGCCGGTCGCACCTTCGGTGAAGAAAAAGAGGCCATCTTCGAAGGCCACATCATGCTGCTCGAAGACGAGGAGCTCGAAGGGGATATCAGATCCTTCATCAAAGATAACAAGGCATCCGCCGACAAAGCCATCTACGAGGTGATCGAGCAGTACGCCAAGATGATGGCCGAGCTGGATGACCCCTATCTGCGTGAGCGCGCCACCGACTTCCGTGACATCGGTACCCGTCTGGTGAAGAACGTGCTCGGCATCGCCGTTGTCAACCTGAGCACCATCGACGAAGAGGTCATCCTGGTCGCCAAAGACCTGACCCCGTCCGAAACCGCTCAGATCAACCTGAAATACGTGCTGGGTTTCGTTACCGACATCGGTGGCCGTACCTCTCACACCTCCATCATGGCCCGCTCCCTGGAGCTGCCGGCCATCGTGGGGACAAACGATATCACCGAGCGCGTCAAGAATGGTGACGTGCTGGTACTGGATGCGATCAACAACCAGATCGTCCTCAACCCGACCGCCGAACAACTGGCCAAGTTCAAAGAGCTGCAGGCCCAGTTCCAGGCTGAGAAAGATGAGCTGGCCAAGCTGAAAGACTTGCCCGCCATCACTCTGGACGGTCACCAGGTCGAGGTGTGCGCCAACATCGGTACCGTCAAGGATACCGAGGGTGCCATCCGCAACGGCGCCGAAGGCGTGGGTCTGTACCGCACCGAGTTCCTGTTCATGGACCGTGATGCGCTGCCGACCGAAGACGAGCAGTTCAAGGCCTACAAAGAAGTGGCAGAGGCCATGCCGGATCAGCCGATCATCGTCCGTACCATGGACATCGGCGGCGACAAAGAACTGCCCTACATGAATTTCCCGAAAGAGATGAACCCTTTCCTGGGCTGGCGTGCCGTGCGGATCTTCTTCGATCGCGCCGACATAATGAACGCCCAGCTACGGGCCATCCTGCGTGCCTCTGCCTTCGGCAAGCTGCGCATCATGTTCCCGATGATCATCTCCGTCGAAGAGTTCCGCAGCCTGAAGGCCACCGTGGAGACGCTCAAAGCCGAACTGCGCGCCGAAGGCAAAGCCTTTGATGAATCCATCGAAGTGGGTATCATGATCGAGACCCCGGCTGCAGCCGTGATGGCACATCATCTGGCCAAGGAAGTGGATTTCTTCAGTATCGGTACCAACGACCTGACCCAGTACACCCTGGCCGTCGACCGTGGTAACGAGATGATTTCCGCCATGTACAACCCGCTGTCACCTTCCGTCCTGACCCTGATCAAGATGGTCATCGACGCTTCCCATGACAATGGCAAGTGGACAGGTATGTGCGGCGAACTGGCCGGTGACGAACGCGCCACCTTGCTGCTGCTGGGTATGGGTCTGGATGAGTTCTCCATGAGCGCCATCTCTGTACCGCGTATCAAGAAGCTTATCCGTAACACCAACTTCGAAGATGTGAAGGCAATGGCAGACCAGGCCCTGAGCTATGCGACCGCCGCCGAAATCGAAGCCTGTGTAGATAACTTTATTAAGCAGAAGGCAGTCTGCTAAGATCGCAGCAAACAGCGACAATCATCTCTAGGAGCTTTTACTATGGGTCTGTTTGATAAACTGAAGAAACTGGTTTCCGATGACAGCTCTGACACCGGTGGCATCGAGATCTTTGCCCCCCTGTCAGGTGAAATCGTACCGATCGAAGATGTGCCCGATGTGGTCTTCGCCGAGAAGATCGTCGGTGACGGCATCGCCATCAAGCCAGCTGGCAACAAGATGGTCGCGCCGTGCGACGGCACCATCGGCAAGATCTTCGAGACCAACCACGCGTTCTCTCTGGAATCCGACTCTGGTATCGAGCTGTTCGTTCACTTCGGTATCGACACCGTTGAGCTGAAAGGCGAAGGCTTCACCCGTATCGCCCAGGAAGGTCAGCAGGTCAAGCGCGGTGACACCATCATCGAATTCGATCTGGCCGTACTGGAAGCCAAAGCCAAGTCTACCCTGACGCCTGTGGTCATCTCCAACATGGATGAGATCAAAGAGCTGATCAAGATGACTGGCGCCGTGACCGTCGGTGAGACCCCGGTGATCCGCATCAAGAAGTAATGCGATCCTGGCCTCGCGCCACTGGCTGCAACAAAAAACCGAAGCCCTGGGCTTCGGTTTTTTTATGGTCCCGTGTCAGAGGCCATCAACCATGCCAGCATAGATATCCACTCATCTGGCAACTAACCACATAAACACACCACAAAACAAAAATACCCAATAAAAAACCCTGCCAGCTCTTCATCCGGCAGGGTTGTGATGGCCGTCACCGCCGAGTCAGGGCAGGCATATCCGGCTCTCACCGCCGCCCAGGGCCTCGACCCTCACCTGCACACCGATGCGCTCCACCAGGGTCTGTACATGGGAGATGACGCCGATTTGGCGCCCCGCCGCCTGCAAGGAGTCGAGGCTGGAGAGCGCGAGATCCAGGCTGTCCGGATCCAGGGTGCCGAACCCTTCGTCGATAAACAGTGATTCGACCTGGGTCTGGCGCGACGAGAGGCTGGAGAGGGCCAGCGCCAGCGCCAGCGACACCAGGAAGCTCTCGCCACCGGAGAGGGAGTCCACCGAGCGCACCTCATCCCCCATGTCGAGATCCACCACCTGCAACGCCAGATCCGTGCCGGGTACCCGCTCCAGTCGATAGCGGGGAGAGAGCTCGGCGAGCTGGGCATTGGCCTCCAGCAACAAACGCTCAAGGGTCAGGCTCTGGGCGAAGGTGCGCAACTTGGCGCCGCTGGCGGAGCCGATGAGATCGCTGAGCTGCTGCCAGTGATCCGCCACCCCTTGCTGGCGCGCCAGCGCCGCTTGCAGGCTGCCCGCCTGCGCCTGTGCCGCCTCGGCCTGGGCCAGGGTGCTCTTGCACTGGAACAGCTGCTCCTCCAGCTCGCGGCAACGGGCTTCGCTGATGATCAGGGATTGGCCGAGCGCCTCGACGGAGAGGGCGCAGAGCTCGCCGTGATGCTCGCGATAACGCTCGAGCTTGGCCTCCTCCTGCGCCTGCGCTCGCTGGCGTTCACCGAGTCGGGTGCGCGCCTCGGCCAGGGCCTCGTCCAGTTGCTGCAGGGCCGCACGTCGCCCCTTGAGATCCTCGGCGGAGAGAGCCAGCAGACGGCGCAGTTCGTACTCGGCAATGCCGAGGTTGCTGGCATGGGCGGCCCAATGACCCAGCACCTCCCGCTGACGACGGCTGCTTATCTGCTTGTCCTGCTCCAGATGGGCCAGGCGAGTCTTGAGTTCGGTGTGTTTTTCCCGCAGGGCATGCAGAGCCTGGGTCGCCGCCTCCAGCTGATGGTTCAGCCCATGCAGCCGCTGCTGCCACTCCTCCTCCACCTCGGCTATGGGGCGCCCGGCGAGGCAGGCGTCTCGAGTGGCGAGCAATCCTTGCCGCTGCAGTTCCCCTTCCTTGTAATCCCGTTCCAGCTTGTGCAGCAGTTCGTTTTGGCTCGCCGTCCGCGCCTCCTGTGCACTCAGCATGGGCGTCAGATTCGCCACCTCGGCGCCGAGCCGCTCCCACTCCCTCTGCCCCTGCAGACAGGCCTCACAGCTCTCTTGCCACACCTGCCAGCGTTCCCCTTCGGCCCAGGGACGCCAGGGCTCTGCTCCCATCTGCCGATCCAGCCTGGCCTCTCCCTGGGTCAGTCGTTGGCGCAGGCTCGCCTCCTGCTCCTCCAGCCCCTTCAGTTCGGCCTCCCACTCGGCCTTCTGCCGCGCCTGTTCGTGCCAGCGCAGCTCAAAGGCCTGCAGGCGGGTACCGAGCTGGGCGAGCTGCTCCCGCAATCCCGCCAGCGCCTGTTGTCCCTGCCGGGCCTGCTGCAACTGCTGCTCATACGCCGCCAGGCGCTGCTCCAGCGACTCTCCCTCTGTCAGCAGCCGGGCCTGCAGTTCGGCCCATTCAGCCGGGCTCGGGTTAGGCGGCAACGACAGCCCCGACAGGCGCTGCCCCCCGAGCTCGGCCCAGCGCTGGGCAAGTTGTTCGGATCTTGCCATCAGTTCAGGCCGTTGTTGCTGGCGGGCCGCCAGCTGACGGGTCAGCTCGGCCTGCTCACTCTGCCCCTGGATATGCAAGTGATTGAGCTGCTCCCACTCCAGCGCCAGTTGACGGGCACGTTCCCCCTGCTGGGCCAGAATGCCCGCGACCTGGGGCTGGCTCTGGCGATAGGGATGGTCGGTTGAGCCGCAGAGCGGACAGGGCATCTCATCTTGCAGCTCATGGCGATGCTGCTCGAAACTGGCCACGGCCCGGGCCTGCTCCAGCGCCAGGCGTGCCTCGTCGCGCTGGATGGCGAGGCGAGTCAGCACGGGTTCCCGCTCGTCATGCAGGGTTGCGAGACGGGCGAGCTGCTGTTCAAGCTGACTCAACTCCTGGCAGAGACGCTCCAGCTGCTCGCTGTGGCTGCGCCCGCTTCGGGCCAGCTCCAGCAATTGATGCACCCGCGCCAGTTGCTGGGTATCGGCCTGGCGCTGCTCCTGCACGCTGGCGACTCTGCCATCCCACTCCTCGGCCAGCCGTTGATCGTGCTGCTGTTGCAGCCGGATCTGCTCCTGCTGCCAATAGTCCCGCTCCTGCTGCCCCTGCTCCAGATCGGCCTTCAACTCTCGCAGGGCCAGATCCCGCTGCTCATGGAGCTGACGCAGACGCTGCAATTGTCCCCTGCCCTCTGCCCAGTCCTGCATGGCGGCCAGCAGGGGTTGCCACTGGGGCGCCAGCGGGATCAGCGTCTTGCGCTCATCGAGCCAGTTGGCCCAGCGCTGGCGGCTCTCTTCCAGTGCCTGCACCTGCTCGCGCTGCTGCTGGCACTCCTGCTGCAACGCAACTTGCAGGGCCCGGGCCTGGGTGCCCTGCTGCTTGATCTCCTGCAGCAGGTCGGCTTTTTCCCTGATCCGGGTGTCGAGATCCTGAGCTCGTTTGAGTTCGGGCTGCATGGCCCCCCATTCGCGCTCGGTCGCACTCTTTTGTGCCAACAGTTGTTGCTCATGCAGCACGGCCTGCTGCTGCGCCTGTTCAACCTGGATCAACTCAGGCCCCAACTGGCCAATGAGCAGTGCTTGCTGCTGCAACTCACGTTCAAGACGCGCCAACTCGTCATGGTCGGCACGGGCCACCTGGGCCTGCTCGGCGCGGGTGAACTCTTCTCGCAAGGGGGCCGCCTCACGGTGAGCCAGCTCGGCGGCGGCCAGTTCAGTCTGGCCGGCCTGGCAGGCCTGACTCAACGCCGCGATGCGCTCGCCCAGATCGCGAAAATCCTGCAGCAACTGCTGCTGCTGGCGCTCGTGCTTGAGTTCGGTGGCAAGGCTCTGCTGGCGAGCGACCCACTCCTCGCGGGTCGTCTCGTCCATCAGGGGCACATCGCCGAGGCGTTGTGCCAGTGTGGCCAATGCCTGCTGCTCGGCCCGGGCCCGCTCATGGGTCTGGATGGAAATGGCGGAGTAGAGCTCGGTGCCGGTCATGCGCTCCAAGAGCGCTGAGCGCTCGTCTGCGCTCGATTTGAGGAAGGCGGCAAACTCCCCCTGGGGCAGGATCACCGCCCGGCGGAACTGCTCCCAGGAGAGGCCCACCAGCTCGTCGATGCGATCTTGCAGCTCCCGCTTGCTGCCGGAGAAGACCTGGCCGCTCTCGACATCGGTCAGGCTGCGCTCCTGAGCCTGGAAACGCCCCTCAGCACGGTTGCGGGCACGGCGCACTGCCCAGCGAGCCAGGTAGCGGCGGCCGTCACAGCCGCGAAACTGCACCTCGGCAAAACCGCTGGCATGACCGCGACTGAGGATGTTTTTAACATCATTGGCTGTTAGTTTTTCTTTTTCGTCCTCATCTGCTCGGCCAATTTTTTCAACATTCTTGCGATTGGCGATAAAACGCGGCATCTCGTCATAGAGGGCAAGGCAGATGGCATCGAGCAGGGTGCTCTTGCCCGCGCCCGTGTTGCCGGTGATGGCAAACAGGCCGGCGGCGCCGAGGGCCCCCCGGTTGAAATCGATGGCGAACTGGCCGGTCAGACTGGCGAGGTTCTCGCCAGAAAGGGAAAGGATCTTCATGCGTTCACGCCTCCATCCATGGCAAGCCGATGTCGCGCATGCTCTTGCCCCCATCGGCCCGCGTGTTGCCGGTGATGGCAAACAGGCCGGCGGCGCCGAGGGCCCCCCGGCTGAAGTCGATGGTGAACTGGCCGGTCAGGCTGGCGAGGTTCTCGCCGGAGAGGGAGAGGATCTTCATGCCTGCTCCTCCTTCACCTGCACCAGGATCTCTTCAAACGAGGACACCAGTTCGGGAGAGGGTTCCCCCTCGAACTGACGCTGATAACAGAGCCTGAACACCTCGGTGGGGGAGATCTCGTCCAGCCTGCGTCGACTCACCCCGTCGGCAAGCCCCTGGCCGGAACCCTGATAGCGGGTGCTGATACGGGCCAGACGCACCGGCTTGCCCGCCATGGCCGCCAATACGCGCTCGCGGATCCGGGCCTCGGGTTTGGGCAGCAGCAGTCGCACCTCGAGGAAGGGTTGGGCCTCTGTGGGCAATGGGGGCACCTCGAGCGCGGCGATGGCGTCGAGCGCCTCATCGAGGGCGCTCTCCGGCAGCCGGATCATCTCCACCGCGCGGGGCACGGGGATCCGCTCCAGCCCGGCCAGCTTGCCCTCCTCCAGCGTCACCTCCAGCACCTGGTGGTTGTAATTTGCCTCGGCGAGAGACAGTGGCAGCGGCGAGCCGCTGTAGTGCACCCCGGGCGCCGGGCTCTGGGCCAGATGCAGATGCCCCAGAGCCGTGTAATCGGCCAGGGCGAAGATGTCGGCGGGCAGGGCGTGCTGGTTGCCGCCGAGTACCCGCCGCTCGGAGAGCTCGGAGAGCTGGCCCGCCGCCAGATAGGCGTGGCCCATGGCGATGAGCCCCTGACCGGGCTCACAGCGCGCCCGGCCGGCATCCAGCACGGCGGCATAAACCTGGCGAACCCCTTCTATCAACCTGTCCTGCCCCTCTTCCAGACATTCGACCCGCAGATCGCTGCTGCGCAGGAACGGCACGGCTGCGCACCAGGCGGCGACCTTGCCCGTCTTGTCTTGCAGCGGCACCAGCAGACGTTCGGTTTCGAGCCGCCCCTCGGCGTCCCGGCTGATGCTGCCCACCAGGTGCAGATCGAAGGCACGCAGCAGTTCGTGGGGGGCATCCAGCTTGGAGGGAGAGTCGTGATTGCCACCGATGAGCACCATGTTGAGATGAGGCAGCTCGGCGCGCAGCCGTGCCAGGAAGCGATAGAGCTGTTGCCAGGCGCTGGCGGGAGGGTTGGCGGTGTCGAACAGATCACCGGCCACCAGCAGGGCGTCTATCTGCCGCGTCTTGATGGTATCGGCCAGCCAGTCGAGGAAGGCATCGTGTTCGAAACGGCGCTCATGGCCATGGAGTTGATGGCCAAGGTGCCAATCGGCTGTGTGCAGGATCTTCATGAGAAAGCGGCTCGGATAAAGAGGGAGGTAGTCGCGCTACCCTGTGCAGACAGGATGCGGACAGCGCTCCCTTTTTTCAAGCAAGACAACCCGCTAAATCAGGGCACTAGCCTCGGTGTCAGAGGGCCGGACAAGACATCTTGTACTGCAGATGGCCCGTCAGGGGATCGGACACCTCATCACCGATGACGAAGCCATGGCGGCGATAGAAGCGCACCGCAGGCTCGTTTTCCACGAACACCCGGGTATGCAGCTCCCGCCCCTGAGCCCTCACCTCCTGCAGCAAGGCATGGCCCACCCCTCGCCCCTGACGGTCGGGGCGCACGAAGAGAGCGGCCAGGAAATCCTCCACCAATGCCGTGAAACCGAGCAGATCCCCCCGCTCTTCAAACACCCAGATACGGGCATGATCGAGGTAGCGGGTGCGCAAGTCCTCCTGAGCCTGCCACCAGCAGGAAGCATCGACGAAATCATGGGCCTGCAGGGAGGCCAGCAGCCAGATTTCGACGATCTCTTCCATGTCTTCCGGCCGACTCAGTCTCAACATTTTTTTATCCTTGTTAACAAGCTGAACACATGCAGTCTAGGGGAGTTTCCTGCTGATTTTGGGGAGCAATATGGTGCCCTGTGAGCATGATCATCCTTTATTTAGCGAGAATGATTGGCTGATCACAAAGCGCCTCTCTAGTACAATGCCGGCCGGACAATCTATGAGACCGAGGACGCCATGTGGTTTAAAAACCTGCAGATTTATCGCTTTACCCGCCCCTTCGAGCTGACCGCAGAGCAGCTGGAAACCCAGCTTGAGGCCTGCGCCTTCACCCCCTGTGGCAGCCAGGACATCTCTCGCTTCGGCTGGGTCAAGCCCCTCGGCAAATTCGGTTCCACCCTGACCCACGCGGCCGCTGGCCACCTGCTCATCTGTGCTCGCAAGGAAGAGAAGATGCTGCCGGGTACCGTGGTCAAGGAGATGCTGGCGGAGAAGGTTGAGGCCATCGAGTTCGAACAGGGTCGTGCCCTCAAGAAGAAGGAGAAGGAGGCGCTGAAGGAGGAGATCATGCATACCCTGCTGCCCCGCGCCTTCAGCCGCACCAGCCAGACCTTCGCCTGGCTCAACCCCGCCGACAACCTGATGGTGGTGGATGCGGGCTCCGCCAAGAAGGCGGACGATCTGCTGGCGCTGCTGCGCAAATCCATCGGCACCCTGCCGGTGGTGCCGGTAGCCCTCAAGAATCCGCCCGAGATCACCATGACCGAGTGGCTCAACGAAGGCAACCTGCCCGCCAGCTTCACCCTGGAGGACGAGGCCGAGCTGCGCAGCGCCATGGAACACGGTGGCATCATCCGCTGCAAGCAGCAGGATCTGATGAGCGACGAGATCAAGAACCACCTGGCCAACGACAAGCTGGTGACCAAGCTGGCCCTGAACTGGGGCGAGACCCTGAGCTTCGTGCTGGGGGACGATCTCTCCATCAAGCGGCTGAAGTTCAGCGAAGAGCTGCGTGAGCAGAATGACGATGTCACCAGCGAGGATCCCGCCGCCCGTCTGGATGCCGACTTCGCCCTGGTGACCGCGGAGCTCGCCCAGTTCATCCCGGCGCTGTTCGCCGCCCTGGGTGGGGAAGAGCAATCCATCTGAGAACGCCGCCCTGACGACAGGATCTAGCGTAAAAAAACCGCCAGCTGGCGGTTTTTTCATGTCTCGTCGGCTTCGCCGCACTAGAGGGCTCCGCGCTCCTGCAACAGCCCGTGCAGCCGCTCCGCCAGGGTTCGGTAGCCCTGCTCGTTGAAGTGCACCGCATCGGATTTGAGGGCCGGGCTGCGCAGCAACTCACCGATGCTCTCGTTGTCCAGCACCAGCCGGTACTGATCCGCCAGCTCCCCGTAGAGGGGCGCCCCATCGGCGAACAGGGACTTGCGAGGCACCCCCACCAGCAGCAACTGGGCGCCGCTGCCTTGTACCATCTCTATCATGGCGGCGAGATTGGCCTTGAGGGCCCCCTCCCCGCTGCCACGCAGGATGTCGTTGCCCCCCTCCAGCAGGATGACCAGCGCCGGCCTGTGCTGGGCCAGCAAGGCGGGCAACCTGGCCCTGCCCGTCTCACTGAGCTCCCCCGAGACACCGGCGTTGATGACGGGGTGACCGCTCAGTGTCGCCAGCACGCTGGGGTAACTCTGGGCCGGGTTGACTCCACGTCCCTCGGTCAGGCTGTCGCCGAAGGCCAGAATGGTTTCTCCTGCGCCCAAAGGCCTGAACTCGGACTCGCCACACCCGGCCAGCAGCAGACAGAGCAAACCCATCACGGCATTTCTCATTCTTCCCCCTTGGCACCTGGCATTCAATCATTGATAGATTTGTAACCATATGAGCAGAAAGACAATCTTTCAATAGTGTTCAAGTTGTGACAGATTTCGATGGTTGAACAAGAAACCGACAAGGAGAGTGTCATGTCCCTCAAGCCCCTCGGCCTGCTGGTAGCCCTTGGCCTGCTCGCAGGTTGCGCCCCCCAGAGTGCCTTCCACTATGTGCCCCCCTCCCAGACCCTGATCGCCCCCGAGGCGGCCAGCGGCTGGACCGACAAGCCCGGCTGGCAGGGCCACGACTTCATGGTGGCCGCCGCCAACCCGCTGGCGGTGGATGCGGGCTACCAGATCGTCAAGGCCGGTGGCAGCGCCGTCGATGCCGCCATCGCGGTGCAGTTGGTGCTGACCCTGGTGGAGCCGCAATCTTCCGGCATCGGGGGCGGCTCCTTGCTGCTGGTGTGGGACGGTCAACAGGTCATGGCGGTGGATGGCCGGGAGACGGCGCCGGCGGCGGCCACGGATCAGCTGTTCATGAAGGATGGCAAGCCCATGGCCTTCTACGACTGTGTGGTGGGGGGGCGCTCCGTCGGCGTACCGGGTACGGTGCGCGCCCTGGCGATGGCCCATCATCGCTATGGCAAGCTGCCCTGGGCCAGCCTGTTTGAACCCGCCATCACGCTCGCAGAGCAGGGGTTTGTCATCAGCCCGCGTCTCGCCACTCTGATTGCCAAGGATCCCTATCTCGCGCGCGACCCCGAGGCCCGCGCCTACTTCTATCAACCGGATGGTTCCCCCAAGCCCGCCGGCACCAGGCTGACCAACCCGGTCCTGGCCAAGGTACTGAAGACCCTGGCCAACGAGGGGGCCGACGCCTTCTATCGGGGGCCGCTCGCCGACGCCATGGTGGCCAAGGTGCGTCAGCACCCCACCAACCCCGGCGTGCTGGCGGCGGCGGACCTCGCCAGTTACAGCGCCAAACTGCGGGACGGCCTCTGTTTTGATTATCGCCAGCGCGAGATCTGCGGCTTCCCCACCCCCTCGTCCGGCACCATCGCCCTCGGCCAGATCTTCGGCATGCTGGAGAGCCGGGACATGGCGGCCCTCAAGCCGGTGACCGGGCCTGACGGCAAGCTTGCCGCCTCCGCCGAGGCCATCCACCTCTACAGCGAGGCGGCGCGACTCGCCTTTGCCGACCGCAATCAGTATGTGGCCGACGGCGACGTCGTCTCCGTACCGGTAGCGGGCATGCTGGACAAAGGCTATCTCGCCGAGCGGGGCAGCCTCATCGGGGCGCGCTCCATGGGCGTGGCCAAAGCCGGCAATCCGCCCCAGGCACTCGCCCGTGGCCGGGATGCCACCCCGGAACTCCCCTCCACCAGCCATGTCTCCATCGTCGACAAGGCGGGGATGGCCATCTCCATGACCAGCTCCATCGAGGATGGCTTCGGTGCCAGGTTGATGGTGAACGGTTACCTCCTTAACAACCAGCTCACCGACTTCTCCTTCACCTCGGTGGATGCGGCCGGCCTGCCGGTGGCGAACCGGGTCGAGCCCGGCAAGCGCCCCCGCTCCTCCATGTCCCCCCTGCTGGTGTTTGACAAGCAAAATGGGGAGCTTGAGATGAGCCTCGGCTCACCGGGAGGCTCCGCCATCATCAACTACGTGGGCAAGGCGCTGCTGGGCACCCAGGACTGGGGACTCAATCTGCAGCAAGCCATCGACTTGCCGAACTTTGGCAGCCGCAACGGCCCCACCGAGCTAGAGCAGGGGCGAACCCCCACCACCGTCATCGAGGGGCTCAAGGCCAGAGGGCACGAGGTGGTGCTCAACGAGCAGACCTCGGGACTGCAGGGGGTGGAGCGCAACGCCAGCGGCTGGTTTGGCGCCGCCGATCCCCGGCGCGAAGGGGTCGCCAGGGGCGAATAACGACTCGCACATAACGTGGTCTTTCCATCACGACGAAGGCGGCCTGGGGCCGCCTTTCTATTCAACACGGCAACTCATCACCGATTGATTAAATCTGCCACGGGAAGAAGAAAAGACACCCTTTTTCTCCACAATAATTATGTTTATGCACCTGTTATCTCAATTTTCGTCTCAAACTTGGATAAGTGTTGTTCCAGGCAGATAAATACATTATTTTTCAATAGAAACGGCCACTGTTGTCCCCCAACTTCCTGCTTGCTGCGGCCAACACTGTCTCTTTCGCCCCCTGCTCATTGACAGCTGCCCTCTTCGCCACCAAGCGATCTGGTAGCCCCTGACTGCCATTAGCGAGGTGACGACATGGACCACTCACTCCCCCTTATCACGACCCTGGTTGGCGGCCTGGTGCTGGCCTATATCTTCGGCATGCTGGCAAGCCGCCTGCGCATTTCCCCCATGGTGGGCTATCTTGCCGCCGGGGTCATATGCGGCCCGTTCACCCCGGGTTATGTCGCCGATCTGCAGCTCGCCCCCGAGCTCGCCGAGATCGGGGTCATCTTGCTGATGTTCGGGGTCGGCCTGCACTTTTCCGTGAAAGATCTGCTCTCCGTCAAACACATCGCCATCCCGGGTGCCATCGTCCAGATAACGCTCGCGACCCTGCTCGGTCTCGGCCTCTCCCAGTTGCTCGGCTGGAGCATCACCGCCGGGGTAGTGTTCGGCCTGGCTCTCTCCACCGCCAGCACGGTAGTGTTGCTGCGGGCCCTGGAGAGCCGGGGCCAGGTCGATACCAACGAGGGGCGCATCGCCATTGGCTGGCTCATCGTCGAGGATCTGGTGATGGTGCTGGCACTGGTGCTGCTCCCCATCCTCGCCAACCTGCAACAGGGGGACGAGAGCCTGACCCTGGGTCATGTGCTGCGGGATATCGGTTTTACCCTGGCCAAGGTGGCCGCCTTCATCGCACTGATGGCCATCGGCGGTCGACGCCTCATCCCCTGGCTGCTGGCCCGCACCGCCGCCACCGGCTCCCGCGAGCTGTTCACCCTGGCCGTGCTCTCCTGCTCCCTTGGCATTGCCTTCGGTGCGGTAAAGCTGTTCGGGGTCTCCTTCGCCCTCGGCGCCTTCTTCGCCGGAGTTGTGATGAACAGCTCCCACCTCAGCCACAAGGCCGCCAACGATACCCTGCCATTGCAGGATGCCTTCGCCGTGCTTTTCTTCGTCTCCGTGGGCATGCTGTTCGATCCCACCATCTTGCTGCGCGAGCCCTTGGCAGTGTTGGCGACCATCTTCGTCATCGTCTTCGGCAAGTCGGTGGCCGCCTTCGCCATCGTGCGGCTGTTCGGCCACAGCCAGCGCACGGCGCTGACCATCTCCGCCAGCCTGGCCCAGGTGGGGGAGTTCTCCTTCATCCTGATGGGGCTCGGGGTCATGCTGGAACTGGTGCCGGATGTCGCCCGTGATCTGGTACTGGTCGGGGCCTGCTTCTCCATCATGTTCAACCCCCTGGTATTCAACCAGGCCGAGCGCTGGCTGAAGCGCAGCCCGGAGCCACACGAGGTTCCTCCCCAGTGCGCCCTGCAGGGACATGTCGTGGTGGTGGGGGCCGAGGCCATCGGCAGCCATCTCATTCGGCAGTTGCACGAGCAAGGGCGGGAGATTGTGGTGATCGACACGGAAGAGCGACTGCTGGAGCCCTGGCGTGCACAGGGGATCACCTGCCTCACCGGCCATCCTATCCAGCAGGATCTGTTGTCGGTGGCCCTGCCCAATGCCAGCTGGTTGCTCATCACCCTGGAAGACAGCCTGCTGGCAGGTGAAATTGCTGCGGCGGCGCGGGAACAGGGCGCCTTGCTGCGCATTGCCGCCTGTGGCCAGCAAACCGAAGAGGTGCATCATCTGCGGGTACGCGGGGTACATCATGTCGTGCAGCAGGAAGAGGAGGCGGCACGCCGCCTCTGTCAACTGGCGACTCAGCCGGCCTGATCCTTCTCTATGCAGGCCATGTCAGCATGACATGAACCATGAATACAATCGCCCGGGTCAATAACCCGGGCGATTCATATGGTGGCAGGCACACCCTCCAAGGAGTTACAGCAGATCGTGTTTGTCCAGCAGCCGATAGAGGGTCGCACGGGAGATATCGAGCTGACGGGCGACCTCTTCCAGTTGATCCGGGAAACGAGCCAGGGTCTGCTGCAGGGCCTGGCGCTCTGCCGCCTCCCGCACCGCCTTGAGGGAACCATCCAGCAGCAGGGAGTCCATATTGGTCAGCTCCATGTCGTGGGCCTCGATATAGGGGCCGGAGCACATGACGGCTGCCCGCTGCACCCGGTTGCGCAGCTCCCTCACATTGCCCGGCCAACCGTAGGACTGCATGGCCTGGCGCGCCTTGTGGGTGAAACTCAACACCCGCCCACCGCGCACCTCGGCCAGAATGTCATCAGCCAGCAGCTGGATGTCTTCGGTTCGCTCGCGCAGGGCGGGGGTGCGCAACCTCACCACGTTGAGCCGGTAGTAGAGATCCATGCGAAAGCCGCCATTGGCGACCGCCTGCTCCACATCGATATTGGTGGCGGCAATGACCCTGACATCGACATTGCGAGACAGGTGGCTGCCCACCGCCTCTATGCTCTGCTCCTGCAAGAAGCGCAGCAGGGTGGCCTGATCCTCCAGCGGCAACTCACCTATCTCGTCCAGAAACAGCGTGCCGCCGTCGGCCGCCTCTATTTTACCTATCTTGCGGCTCTGGGCGCCGGTGAAGGCCCCCTTCACATGGCCAAACAACTCGGACTGGATCAGCTGATGGGACATGGCGCCACAATTGACGGCGACGAAGGGACTCTCCTCCCCGAAGGTGCTGTAGTGCAGCTCCCTGGCGACCAGCTCCTTGCCGGTACCGCTCGGCCCCGTCACCAGCACCGGCAGGCGACAATGCTGCAAACGCATGATCTGATCCCGTAGCTCCCGGATGGGGGAGCTCTCCCCTTGAATGAAGCGCAACTGTGCCGGCAACTTGGGCCGATGACGCCGGATAAGCTGCGCCATTCCCAACGCATGCCCCAGACTGTGGGCGAGCCTGTCCGGTTCGAGGGGGAAGGTGTGAAAGTCATGGAAGCAGGCGGCGAGCAGATTGCGCAGCGGCTCGCTCGCCAGGCAGTCCCGATGGATCAAGCCAATCCACAGGCTGCTGGCATGATCGGCAATCAGGCTGTGCAGCGCCTCGTGCTGATCCGGTTCTATCGCCACCAGCACCAGCGGATAGTCCTGTTCCTTCAGTTTTCGTTCTGCCACCTCCAAGGAATTCGCCTGCTCTATTCGCCACTCCCCTTCCACCAGCAGGCTTTCCAGCACGGCACATGAATTGATGAGTAATAATGCCGTTTCGGTCATATGAAAACCTCCACGAAGTACCTTAAAAACGAGAGAGCCAAGCCATGGCGTGTCAAGGCTCACTCTATTCATTACTCGGATAAATTTTAAGTTATCAAATGGCGCCAATCAGCCGCCAGACGATGTTAACTATAACTCATCCCATTTATAGACTAATGACACCACAATGATGAGAACGTCATTTTATGACTGAGAAAGAATAAATTTTTTGATAAACAACAGGTTAGTAATAGACATAAAAATTGGTCTCAACGCTGAGACTTGCTAACAACAGAGTCAATTAAAAATACAATAAAAATCAAATAATTATGCGTTGGCACATCCATTGCTCTCTCTGATTTGCCCAAGTGGCAAATGGAGAAAGAGCATGAAGATATCTATTGCACTGGCAATTTGTTCCCTTTCGATATTTACGAGTCAGCCCAGAGCCGAGAATCGCGTGGATTTGGGCTCACAGGCACTCAGCAATATCCGGGGCACCATGGGCGTCAATATGGTTGCCGGTAATAACAACCAGCAAGGCAACCTTGCCGCCATCGCCGTCTCCGGCCCCGCCGTCATTCAGTTCAGCCAACAAAGTCAATCTGCTACCAATCTCAGAGGCAACCAGAGTGCCGCCATTCTGGGGTCCGCGCTTAGCAACAATCAGGGGCTGGTGGGCATCAATCAGGGGGCGGGTGAGGCCAATCAGCAACTCAATGCCTTCGCCTTGTCACTGGATGACAGCAGCGGCATGAGGGTGGTGACAGATATCAATCTCAGTACCAGCATCGCAAAGACACCGTCGGGCAAAGTACCCGCGACCACGACGACCAGCATCTATATGGATGACTCCGCCCTGACGGGCAGCAAAGGGGTCATCCAGGTGAACCAGGTCACGGGGCAAGGAAACCAGGCCGTCAACCTGGTCTCCCTGCCTCTGGCAGGCGCAGTAACGGCATCACCATGATGCCGCAGGGATCGGAAGCCAAGTCTGGAGGCATCTGTTAAGTCGATGGACAAGGCTTCCACAGAAAGCTCAATGGAGAGACTCATTATGCGTGGACTTATTTATAGCTCATTAGCCGCCGCGGTCGTCATGGCAATGTCGGGCACCGCATCCGCCGATTATCGCGGTGACAGGGATGAGACAGGGGCAACCTTGACCAAGAAGGTCAAGGCAGAGGTCGATGTAGAGTATGAAGGCGACGTGAGGGTCGGCGGCTACATCAATGTCAACAAGCTCGGCATGGCGGTGGTGGACAACCAGCAATCCACTTCCATGATCGGCACTTCCAATACCAGAACCGATAACACGAGCAAGATCGATGGCTCGTTCCAGGGTGCATCCGGTAACGTCGGCGCCAACGTCGCGGCCGGGGACTCCAACGTCCAGGGCAACAGCGGGGCCTTGGCCGCCTATGACGAAGTCGATGCCGAATTTGTCATGGGACGGGGCCAACAACAAGGCACCCCGGGTGGTTCCTCGGATGCAGAGATCTTCTCCGATCAGAGCGCCAGCCACAACATGACCAGCAATCAGGGCCATCAGAACAAGGCCAGCGTGGGTGATGGGGCCTTCGAAGATGCTGCGGGCAACATAGGGGCCAACGTGGTGTCCGGCTCGGGTAACGTGCAGGCCAACAACATGGCGGCTTCCGTATCCACCGGCAACATGGCGGTCGCGACCGTGGCCAACAGCCAGAGCGTCTCCCATAACATGACCGAGAACAAGAGCCTGAGTGCCACCAAGACGGTCGACTACAACCCCATCTTCCTCAAGCTCAAGGCCAATGGCGAGTACGAGGGGACCAGCAAGCAGTCCAACAACGTCTATCCGGAAATCTGGAAAGACGGAGACCACCCGAATGGTGGCGATATGTGGGGTCATATTGACTACGACAATGAAGGTAAAAACGACGGCAAGTTCGAGTTCAAGGAAGAGGGGGATATCAAGCTCAGTGGTTATGCCACCGGCTATATCCCTGTGGTCAACACCTACACCAGTCGTGAGACCTTCAATCACGCCACCATCGATGGCGGCTCCTTCAACGGTGCCGTCGGTAATATCGGGGTGAACGTGGCTTCGGGTAGCAACAACCTGCAAGCCAACAACCTCTCGCTGGCTGCTGGATTCGCCAAATAATCCAGTCGGGGGCCTGTTTTCAGGCCCCCTTTTTTCCTGGGACAAGGAGACACAGATGCGCTGGCTACTGCTGTTGTTGTTCTGCCCGATGACTTGGAGTGCCACTCTGCCCATGGGGGAACATCTCTCGGGATTGGGGGATCTCAACAAGCCGGTACAGAGCCTTCTGGAGCGAAAATACGCCAATATCGAACGTCAGCATACGGACTTCAGCTGCGGGGCCGCCGCCGTCGCCACCATATTACGCTATGCCTACGGCCAGGTGACCAATGAGCGCTGGGTCATGGATGGCATGATGGCCATGGCCAACCCGGATCTGGTCAAACGCTACGGCTTTTCCATGCTCGACATGAAGCAGTACGTACAGATGCTCGGCATGCGCGCCCGGGGTTACCGCCTGAGTGATGAGAAACTACGCCAAGTGAGGGTGCCCACCATAGTGCTGCTCAATATTCGCGGCTACCAGCACTTCGCCGTGCTGAGAGCCATAGACCGACACGACCGCGTCTATCTGGCAGACCCTGCCTTGGGCAATCGTGTCATCACGTTCAAAGAGTTCAAGGATAACTGGAACGGGATCCTGCTGGCCGTTATCGGCTCCGGTTACCGGGCGGATACCCCATTGGCCAACCCCGCCCCACCGCTATCCGTCAGAGGCAAAGATGGACTCTTTGCCCCCGTCAATGAAACATCCTTGCTGGAATTCGGCTTCCAGTCCAAAGAGTTAATGTGAGGTCATCATGAACACCCGACCCGCTCTCTGCCTCATCTGCAGCCTAGGTGGTGTTGCCTGTCCACTCTTGGCCGCCTCGGATCCCCTGGCACTGCTGTCAGATCAATTTGCGCCCGAGATGGCTGACGGCGAGCTGGCCAACATGCGGGGTCGCTACGTCAGCTCCCGCGGGATCAGCTATTTTGGCATCGAATTCATTTCAACCCTGACAACGGCCCAGGCCCAGCAAACGGCAGCCATGAACCTGGCGCTGAGCGTGGCGCTGAGCCAGCCCAAGCTCGACATCCGGATCGAGGATAACGTCAAAACAACGGCCAGCACACCCGAGAGCGCCCCCATTCAGGGATCCGGGCTGGTGCAGGTCATGCAGCTTGAGGGGACCGGCAACAGCTCGGTCAATCAGGCGGGCATTGCACTGACGGCACCGGCAATAACGGGACAAACCGTGACAGCCGGCAATTATGAGAGTCAGGGAGACCTGGGAACCGCCAGTTATCGGGTTTCCGGCAATTATGCAGGGCTGCAGCTAAACTCGTCCGATGGACGCGTCCAATTGGAACAGAGTCTGAGGGGAGCGGACTTCAGCCGAGGTTTGCTGCAACTCAACCGGGTCAGGGGGGATGGCTTCCAGACCCTGAATCAGACCAGGATCTGGTTCTCTCATTGAATCGGATCTCCCAGTGGAGTGCGCAGTAGAGGGACAATAAACAACAAGGATGTGACTCGATGAAACAGTCTACCGTGCTGTTGCTTGCGCTGACCCCGCTCACCTGCTGGGGGGCGACCGCAGAGGAAGAGGCCCTACAACAACAGCTGGATCAACTGCGTCAGCAACTGATCCAGCAGAATCAGGCTCTCCATCAGTTACAGGCCCGGCTGGAAGCCGTCAAGGCCGCCGGGGCAAGTACCACAGCCGCGGCCACAGGGGCAGCCGCCGGTGCCACTGCTGCCGCAGCCAGCTCCCAGCAAGAAACGACCACCCGCCGTACTCCCGAGGCAGGGCGCAGTACCGAAGACCTGATGCTGGAGCAGCACAACGTCTTCGACCGGGCTTTGACCCTGGACTTCGGCCTCTCTTACCAACACTACAATCGCAAGGATCTCGCCCTGCGCGGCTTCCTGGCGCTGGATGCCATCTTCCTCGGGGAGATCAATCTGGACAGGGTGAGATCCGATCAGTGGACGGCGGACATGGTGGCCCGCTACACCTTCAACGACCGCTGGCAGGCGGAGTTGGCCGTCCCCTATCTGTATCGCAACACCAACTATCAGAGCACCGGCAAGGAGAACTCCAGCCGGGACTTTGAAGAGCAGAGCGTCAGCGATGGCGGGCTCGGTGACATCAGCATGGCCATCTACTACCGTGTCCTCGCCGAGGATGAAAGCTGGCCGGATCTGGTGTGGAACCTGCGCGCCAAGGCCCCCACCGGCAAGGATCCCTACGGCATAGAGATAGAATCGTCAGAATCCGGCAACCTGATGGTTCCCAAGGAGCTCGCCACCGGCAACGGGCTCTGGCAGTTGTCCACTGGCTTCTCCCTGGTCAAGACCCTGGATCCCGCCATCCTGTTTGCCAACCTCAACTATGGCCATAGCCTCAAGCAGGACTTCGACGACGTCTCTTACCAACCGGGGAATCAGCCCGGCAGCATCCAGCTCGGCGACTGGTATGAATACGGGCTCGGGGTCGCGTTTGCCCTGAACGAGCGCTTCAGCCTCTCTTTCAACATCAACCAGCGCATCACCCTAGAATCCGAACAAGGGGCGGAAGGCTTTGACATGGAGAAGGTCACCGGTACGGATGCCAACGCCGCCAGCTTCGGCATGGGTTCGACCTGGGCCATCACCGACAACCTCTCCATGGCGGTGAACTGGTCTGCCGGCCTCACCACGGACGCACCGGACTACAGCATAGGGCTCCGCTTCCCTTATCGCTTCTGATGGAATATCGCAGTCGGTATCTCTTCCGCTGCCGATGTGGCTGAGCGAGCCGACATCGGCCATTGATGCTCAACAAGCGGGAGATTTGGATCCAATAAAGAGGGAGGCATAGCGCCTCCCTCTGTCTATCTAAATGTCGGTCTGCCGGCAAGGTCTCTCCACCTCTTAAGCAAGCCAGCTGACGCGGCCCCGCACCTGCCCATTCAGGGTCAGCGGCCTGTAAAAAGGGGACTTGCCCACTCTGCTATCGGCACCAGCCGTCACAGGGCCATCGGTCATAAAGCCCAGCACTCGATATCGGCAACCATATATTCCTTTCTGACTTAGACCCCCAAGCGATCCCGCAGGGTATACCAGGCGGCACCGGCGGCGGTGAAGGGGATGCGGAACAGGCGCCCTCCCGGGAAGGGGTAGTGAGGGAGCTTGGCAAAGGCATCGAACCGCTCCGCCTGACCGCTCAACACCTCGGATAGCAACTTGCCTGCCAGATGGGTACAGGTCACACCGTGGCCGCTGTAACCCTGCATGTAGTAGATGTTGTGGCCGATACGGCCGAACTGGGGCAGGCGTGACAGGGTCAGCAGGAAGTTGCCGGTCCAGGTGTACTCCACCTTGACGTCAGCGAGCTGAGGGAAGGTCTTGAGCATCTTGGGGATGATCAGCCGCTCGATGTCCGCCGGATCCCGCGCCCCGTAGACCACGCCGCCGCCGTACAGCAGGCGGTGATCACCGGTGGTGCGATAGTAGTCGAGCAGGTAGTTGCAATCCTCCAGGCAGTAGTTTTGTGGCAGCAGGGCGCGGGCCCGTTCCTCCCCCAGCACCTCGGTGGCGATCACCTGGGTGCCGCAGGGCATGCTCTTGCCCGCCAGCTCGGGCACCAGGTTGCCGAGGTAGGCATTGCCCGCCACCACCACGAAGCGTGCCTTCACCGCCCCCTTGGCGGTCTTCACCAGAGCGGGCTGGCCCGGGGTAATGGCCGTCACGGCGGATTGCTCGAAAATCTTGCCCCCCTGGATGCGGATGGCTTCCGCCTCCCCCAGCGCCAGATTGAGGGGGTGGATATGGCCGCCCCGCTTGTCGAGCAGGCCACCGACGTAGCGATCGCTCGCCACCACCTCGCGCACCCCCTCTGCATCGAGCAGCGTCAGCTCCTCGTTGCCCCACCGCTGCCAGCGATCGTGCTGGGCCTTGAGCTCATGAAGCTGCTTCTCGCTCTCGGCGACGAAGACGCCCCCCTGCTGCAGATCGCACTGGATGTTGTAGCGTTTGATCCGCTCGCGGATGATGTCACCCCCCTCAAACAGCATGGAGCCGAGCAGCTTCGCCTGATCCGGCGGGCAATTCGCTTCTATGGTGTCGATGTCACGGCTGTAGGAGTTGACTATCTGGCCGCCGTTGCGACCGCTGGCGCCAAAACCGACACGGGCCGCCTCCAGCACCACCACCGAATAGCCTTTCTCCACCAGGTGCAACGCACTGGAGAGGCCGGTGTAACCCGCGCCTATGATGCAGACATCGCACTCGAGCTGCTCGGTCAGGGTCGGATAGAGGGCATGTTGATTGGCACTGGCGGCGTAGTAACTGTTTACATGTTCGGTCATGATCCTTGCTTCCTTACCGGTTCTTTTCCAAATCAGAGGTATCAAAACATTAAAAACTGGCCGGGGTATGGGCGCTGACGATGCGGCAGGTCTCCCCGGACGGGTTGCTGAAACTGTGGGGCTCGCCGGTGTCGATGACGTAGCTGTCTCCGGCGCTGAGGCTGTAGCTCTGCCCGCCCAGGGTCAGAACCACCGACCCTTCCAGCACGGTTCCCACCTCCTCCCCCAGATGCTTGACCTGACCCCCGGTGTCCGTACCCGGGGCATAGGTCTCCAGCATGAAACCGAGTTGGCGCCGGTTGTTGCCGTTGTGCACCAGCCTCATGGAAACCCCCTGACTGCCCAGCTCGATGAGCTGATCAGGCTTGATCACCACGCTCGGGCTGCGTCCTTCCTCTTCGGCGAAAAAGCGCGACAGGGGCAGCTCATAGACACTCAGCAGCTTTTGCAGGGAGGCCACCGAGGGGCTCACCTTGTTCTGCTCTATCATGCAGATGGCGCCGTGGGTCAGGCCGCTCAGCTCAGCGGCCCGCCGCTGGGAAAGCCCGAGCCGGCGACGGGTGGCAGCGAGCCGCTCTCCCATGCTCGGCTCCCCTCTTTCCTCGACCCGCTTGTCGTGCCCAGTTTCTGCGTCTTGCGGGGCAAGGGGATTGTCCGTCATGGCCTGCCATCTGGCCTCTCCGTGTGACTGCTGCATCGCCCACCTCCCTGTGTGCCGATCGAGTGCGCTGTTATCTGGTTAAAATAGTGGACCAACTCCGTCCCGGTGTTCGTTATCCTTCACAGGCCAAACTGTTCATTATTTTGCACAGCCGTTTCGATAAAAACCGGTAGAATCGTCCTGACAGCTCCATTTCTAGCATGCCACGTCCGATTTACTCAAATATATTTAACACTTGAAAAACATTTCGGCTCAATTTATGGTCGTTGTGCGCTTATTATTCTATACGGTGGCACCTGGGACGAGTCGGCCACCTGAACCCACAATCGAGGCTTCTTATGTCAGCATCACAACCCGTTCAGCCCTTGCTCAAGTCTCTTGCCTATATAGATGGCCGCTGGTGCGAGGCCCAAGATGGTCGCCAGTTCGAGGTGCTGAACCCGGCCAACGGTCAGCTCATCACCCGGGTGCCGGACATGAACGAAGCGGATACCCGTCGTGCCATCGAGGCGGCGCACCAGGCGCAGGCCCCCTGGGCGGCCCTCACCGCCAAGGAACGCAGTGCCAGGCTATATGCCTGGTTCGAGCTCATCATGGCCAATCAGGACGAGCTCGCCCGCCTCATGACCGCCGAGCAGGGCAAACCGCTGGTCGAGGCCAAGGGCGAGGTCGCCTACGGCGCCAGCTTCATCCAGTGGTTCGCGGAAGAGGGCAAGCGCGCCTATGGCCGCACCATCCCCGGTTTCTCCGGGGACAGACGCCTGGCCACCATCAAGCAACCGGTGGGCGTGGTCGCCGCCATCACCCCCTGGAACTTCCCCATCGCCATGATCACCCGCAAGGCGGGCCCGGCGCTCGCGGCCGGTTGTACCATCGTCATCAAACCCGCCGCCGAGACCCCGCTCTGCGCCCTGGCCCTGGCGGCACTGGCAGAAGCGGCAGGGATCCCGGCCGGGGTCATCAACATCGTCACCTCCCATCAGGCCTCGGCGGTGGGCAACGAGTTGTGCAGCAATCCCAGGGTACGCAAGCTCTCCTTCACCGGTTCCACCCGCATCGGCAAGCTGCTGATGCGCCAGTGTGCCGACACCATGAAGCGCCTCTCCCTGGAACTCGGTGGCAACGCCCCCTTCATCGTGTTTGACGATGCGGATCTCGACGCCGCCGTCACCGGGGCGCTGGCCTCCAAGTACCGCAACGCGGGCCAGACCTGCGTCTGCGCCAACCGCATCCTGGTGCAAGCCAGCGTCTATGATGCCTTCGCCGACAAATTGGCCGCCGCCGTGCGGGCCTTCAAGGTGGGGGATGGTCTGGGCGAGGGCGTGCAGATCGGCCCCCTCATCAACCCGGTCGCCGCCGACAAGGTGGCCAGCCTGGTCAAGCAGGCCGAGGCCGCCGGCGCCAAGGTGCTGGTCGGTGGCGAACCCCACGGCGCCGGCCCGCTCTTCTACAGTCCCACCATCCTGACCGAGGTGACCAAGGGCAACCCCATTCTGGATGAGGAGATCTTCGGGCCCGTGGCCCCCCTGGTGCGCTTCGAGACCGAGGCCGAGGCCATCGCGCTGGCCAACGACACCCCCTACGGGCTGGCCGCCTACTTCTATGGCCGGGACATCGCCCGGGTATGGCGGGTAGCCGAGCAGCTGGAGTACGGCATGGTGGGCATCAACGAGGGGATCATCTCCACCGAGCTGGCCCCCTTTGGCGGGATCAAGGAGTCGGGGCTCGGCCGGGAAGGGGCCGCTGAGGGGCTGGAGGAGTACCTCGAGACCAAATATCTCTGCTTTGGCGGCATTCGCTGAGGCCGGTGCGGGGCAAAGGCATCTATAGAAAAGATGCCTTAGGCACCAATCCATCGCTTTTATAGATAGAAAAAGGGGGAGATGGCCACCGTCTCCGTGAGCCAGACAGGCTCGTCAGGGCGCAGCCAGCCCCCACACCAGACATGTCGCCCTGCCCGTTGGCAGTGCGCGATTTGATTGATCGCCAGACGGCACAGGAAGATCCGGGGCAAGGCCCCTCAGGGAGGAAAGATGAGTCATTCACAAAGTAACGGGGCCCACAATCAGGCATGGCAGGCCCGCCGTGAAGCGGCCGTTGTGCAGGGGGTCGGCACCCTGCTGCCGGTCTTTATCGAGCGGGCGAATAACGCCGAGCTGTGGGACGTGGAGGGTCATCGCTACATCGATTTCGCCTCCGGCATCGCCGTGCTCAACACCGGCCACAACCACCCCAGGGTGGTCGCCGCCGTGCGGGATCAGCTGGAGAAGTTCAGCCACACCTGCTTCCAGGTCACCCCCTACCCCGGCTATATCGAACTGGCGGAAAAATTGAACGCCCTGGTGCCGGGGCCCACCCCCAAGCGCACCCTGTTCCTCTCCACCGGCGCCGAGGCGGTGGAGAACGCCATCAAGATCGCCCGCGCCCACACCGGTCGCAGCGGCACCATCGCCTTCAAGGGGGGCTTCCACGGCCGCACCATGATGGGGATGGCGCTCACCGGCAAGGTGGTCCCCTACAAGACCGGCTTCGGCCCCTTCCCGGGGGAGGTCTATCACCTGCCCTTCCCCGCCGACTACCTGGGGGTGAGCGAGGCCGATGCCCTGGCCGCGCTGGATCTCTGCTTCAGCGCCGATATCGAACCGGCCCGGGTTGCCGCCATCATCATCGAACCCGTCCAGGGTGAGGGGGGCTTCTATGTCGCCAGCCCGAGCTTCCTGCAAGCCCTGCGCAAGATCTGCGACCAGCACGGCATCGTGCTCATCTGCGACGAGATCCAGACCGGATTCTGTCGCACCGGCAAGACCTTCGCCACCGAGTACAGCGGCGTCGAGCCGGACATCATGACCCTGGCTAAGAGTCTGGCGGGGGGCTTCCCGCTCTCGGCCGTGGTGGGCAAGAGCGAGATCATGAACGCCGCCAAACCAGGTGGACTCGGCGGCACCTATGCCGGCTCCCCCATCGCCTGCGCCGCCGCCCTGGCGGTGCTGGAGGTGATCGAGGAGGAGCAGCTCAACCAGCAGGCGCTGGCCCAGGGGGAGCAGATCAAGGCCCGGCTGCATCAACTCGCGGAGCGCTTCGACTGCATCGGCGACATCCGCGGCCCCGGTGCCATGGTGGCCATGGAGCTGGTCAAGGGGCGCGATGCCAGCCAGCCCGACCCGGATCTCACCAAACGACTGGTGGCCGAAGCGGGCAAACGCGGCCTGGTGCTGCTGGCCTGTGGTGTGCGGGCCAACGTGATCCGCTTCCTGGCCCCCCTGACCGCCTCGGCGGCCATCGTCGATGAGGGCCTGGCCCTGCTCGAACAGGCGCTGACAGCCGCCAGTGCCTAGGTTGCTCACCAGCACCTCGCGTTTGTGCTAAAAAATGCGTTTTTTCCCCCTTGATATGCTTGTCAGGGGGGCATCACGAATGCACAATGCGCCTCCGCTTTCAAGGACCGTCCGCTCATCGCAGCCCGGTCTTTTTTTGCGGCAACCAAATCCATAACGAGGCCGGAACCGACCGGAAATGATAGCGAGATGGGCTGCCATCTCACGACACCCGCTTCTTGAGTGAGGAACACCATGGGGTATTTCACCGCTTTCCTGCCGGCCCGTGCCGGTCTGCGCCTGCCGTCTGTGCAACACATTGGCGCCCCCACTGTACAGGATGACCAGCAGGTCACCCTGATCCCCCCGGCCAAGGCAGAGGGGAACGCATGATGCATGCTCACCCCACCGGTCTGAAAAAAAGCCTCAAGCTGTGGCACGTAGTCATCATGGGTCTGGCCTATCTGACCCCCATGGCCGTGTTTGACACCTTCGGCATCGTCACCGAGATCACCGAAGGCCACGTGCCGACCGCCTACCTGTTCGCCCTCGTCGGCATGCTGTTCACCGCCATGAGCTACGGCCACCTGGTGCGCAAGTTCCCCTCGGCGGGATCCGCCTATACCTATGCCCAGAAGGTGTTCCACCCCTATGTGGGCTTCATGGTGGGCTGGGTCTCCCTGCTCGACTACATGTTCATGCCGATGATCAACATGCTGCTGGCCAAGATCTACATGGAGGCCCTGTTCCCGGACGTAGAACCCTGGACCTACATCCTGGCCCTGACCGCGGTGATGACCTTCCTGAACCTGCGCGGCATCAAGCTGGTGGCGAACTTCAACAGCCTGATCGTCATGATGCAGTTTTGCATCATCGCCGTCTTCATCGGCCTCATCGCCTGGGGCGTCTATCACGGCGAGGGGCTCGGCACCCTCCAGAGCAGCCGTCCCTTCTTCTCCGAACAGATGCACCTGGTGCCCCTGTTCACCGGCGCCTCCATCCTCTGCCTGTCGTTCCTGGGCTTCGACGCCATCAGCACCCTGTGCGAGGAGACCCCCAATGCGGATCGGGTGATCCCCCGCGCCATCCTGCTGACGGCGCTCATCGGCGGCGTGCTCTTCATCTCGGTCTCCTACTTCCTGCAGCTGTTCTTCCCGGACATCTCCCGCTTCCAGCAGCCGGATGCGGTGCTGCCGGAGATTGCCCTCTACGTCGGCGGCAAGCTGTTCCAGGCGGTGGTGCTGGTGTGCACCACGGTGGCGGTGCTCGCCTCCGGGCTCGCCTCCCACGCCGGGGTGTCGCGCCTGCTCTACGTGATGGGACGGGATCGGGCCCTGCCGAGCCGCTTCTTCGGCTATGTTCACCCCAGGTGGCAGACCCCGGCCCTGAACGTGCTGCTGGTGGGGGCCCTGGCCCTCTCCGCCGTGTCGTTCGATCTCGAGATGGCGTTGGCGCTCATCAACTTCGGCGCCCTGGTGGCCTTCACCTTCGTCAACCTGGCGGTGATCGCCCACTTCTACCTCAAGCTCGGCCACAACAAGAGCCTGCGGGATCACCTGCTGTTCCTGGTGCTGCCCCTGTGCGGCGCCGCCTGCATCGGGGTGCTCTGGCTCAACCTGGAGCCTGCCTCCTTCGAACTGGGGCTGATCTGGGCCGCCCTCGGCGCCCTCTATCTGCTGCTGCGCCTGACCATTTTCGGGGTCCAGTTGCGCCAGCCCAAGACGGATGCCTCCTAAGCCATCCCCCTACCCACAGAGCCCGCCCCGTGCGGGCTCTTCTTTTGGATACCCTTCCCCTGGCAGCCGTCATCGACCGTCCGGCCGCAGCCCCTGGTGCGCCTCGCTTTCGAGGCGTCTGGCACAGGCAGCGGCACCACCCTGACCCCAGTCAACAAAATGCCCAAAAGCGGCCTTTTTTGCTTGTCACTCCCCCCCTCTGGGGGCACAATACGCCGCCCCTTGAGAGCCGATGTTTTTTGCAGCATCGGTTCTTTGCTTTTTAGGGGCACACCACCATTCACCAAGAGGCCGGACTTTGCGCCGGAATTGATATCGAGATTGCAACGCAATCTCCCGACGTTGTGAGGAAATACATGGGGCTTTTCACTGCTTTCCTGCCGGTCCCCGCTGGCATGTGCCATCCGTCTGTCGCCCAGACTGGCGCACCCTGTGTCCAGCGACGCGCTGCCGCGTCCCTGATCCCGTCCCCCTTCGCCACCCAGGCGTTCGCAGAGGAGAAAGCGTGATGGCCGGTGCCAAGCTGCTCAAGACGCTCACCCTGTTCCAGGTGGTGGTGATGGGTCTGGCGTACCTCACTCCCATGGCGGTGTTCGATACCTTCGCCATCGTCGGCGACATCACCGATGGCCGCGTGGCCACCGCCTATCTGCTGGCGCTGGGCGGCATCCTGCTGACCGCCTTCAGCTACGGCCATCTGGTGCGCCGCTTCCCGTCGGCGGGCTCCGCCTACACCTATGCCCAGAAGGTGTTCAACCCCTATATCGGCTTCATGGTCGGCTGGTCCTCCCTGCTGGACTACATGTTCATGCCGATGATCAACATCCTGCTGGCCAAGATCTACCTGACCGCCATGTTCCCCGGCGTCGAGCCCTGGATCTTCATCTTCGGTCTGGTGACCGTGATGACCTTCCTGAACCTGCGCGGCATCAACCTGGTGGCGAACTTCAACGGCGTCATCGTCTTCATCCAGATCGCCATCATCCTCACCTTCCTCGGCCTCATCGGCTGGGGCCTGACCCAGGGTGAGGGAGCCGGCACCCTGCTCAGCAGCCGCCCGTTCCACGTGGAGTCCGCCAGCATGTTGCCGCTGTTCACCGGCGCCACCATCCTCTGCTTCTCCTTCCTCGGCTTCGACGGCCTGAGCTCGCTGTCTGAAGAGACCCCGAACGCCGGCAAGGTGATCCCTCGCGCCATCGTGCTGACGGCGCTCATCGGCGGCATCATCTTCGTCACCGTCTCCTACAGCCTGCAGCTGTTCTTCCCGGATCTGGCCCGCTTCAAGGAGCCGGACGCCGTGCTGCCGGAGATCGCCCTCTACGTCGGCGGCACCCTGTTCCAGAGCGTGGTGCTGGTGTGCACCACGGTCGCGGTACTCGCCTCCGGCATGGCCGCCCACGCCGGGGTGTCGCGCATCCTCTACGTGATGGGTCGTGATCGCATGATCCCGGAGCGGGTGTTTGGCTACATTCACCCCACCTGGCGCACTCCGGCCATCAACGTGCTGCTGGTGGGAGCCCTGGCCCTCTCCGCGGTGTCGTTTGACCTGGACATGGCGCTGGCCCTGGTGAACTTTGGCGCCCTGGTGGCCTTCACCTTCGTCAACCTCTCCGTCATCGGCCAGTTCTGGGTGCGCGAGAAGCGCAACAAGAGCCTCAAGGATCACCTGCTGTTCCTGGTGCTGCCGCTGCTCGGCGCCGCCACCATCGGGGCGCTGTGGATCAACCTGGAGAAGAGCTCCCTGGAGCTTGGTCTCATCTGGGCGGGACTGGGGGTGACCTATCTGTTCCTGCGTCTGGCGGTGTTCCGCATCCCCTTCCGTCAGTACGAGGAAGCGGCCGACGGCCAATAAGCCATCTCGATCGCAAGATGCAAAGAGGGGAGCCCACGGGCTCCCCTCTCTTGTTTGCACGACGCATCGCCCGCTGCCGGGTTTCCCCTCAGTAGGTGCCCGTCTTGCGCAGCACGGCGCGGCCCGCCGCCTTGGCGGGATCGTCCACCACGTTCTCGACGCGCTGCTGGGTGTTCTTCGCCTTGTTGTAGGCCTCGTCCACGCCGGTGGCCTGGGCCGCCTTGCGCTTGGCGTAGTCACCGGGATTGTCCACCGCATTCTCGACCCGCTGCTGGGTGTTCTTGGCCTTGTAGTAAGCGTCATCCACGCCGGTGGCCTGAGCCGCCTTGCGCTTGGCATAGCCAGCGGGATCGTTGACCGCGTTGTCCACACGCTGTTTGGCGCTCTGCGCGGAGCAATGGCTGTTGACCCCGGTCGCGCTGTTGACGGCTGAGCCGATCGCCACGTCTTTGGAGCTGCAATCGGAGGGCAGCACGGCGGCATGAGAGGAGAGAGAGGCCATCGCCAGGGGCAGGAGAAGAAGGGACCAATGTTTCATGACAGACTCGCAATTACTGATGAAATGACGAGGCAGTCTACTCCCATTGGCAGAGTGGCGGCACAGGATCCACCAGCGGGTGGCACCCAGTCCGTCAGTTTCTAACGCATCCCTGCATTCAGCAGACCAATTCACTACAAACAGCAAAACAATCAGAATTAATCACTGCTCTCCCCATCTGGGTCAAAAATCCCGATCCCCCTGTCATCAAATCATCATCAAAGTGTCACTTTGTCATATTTCTGTCATAGAGCACTGCTGTAATGCGCCCGTCCAATTCAACGCAGACGTCCCAAGAGGCACCATGCAAAGCAAACCGTCATCCCCGCAGACCCGCGCTACCGGCCCCCTGTTCAACTGGCTAGCGGTGATCACCTTTGTTTACCTGATCCTGGTCGCCGTCGGGGCCGTCTCACACGGCTTTAAAGGGTTCTCCGGCGGCGCCGAGGGCGCGGCCCAGATCTTCGCCTTCGCAAACAACCCCTTCGTCGCCCTGCTGCTCGGCATCCTGGCCACCGCCCTGGTGCAATCCTCCAGTACCGTCACCTCCGTCATCGTCGGCCTGGTGGCGGGCGGCCTGCCCATGAGCATGGCCATCCCCATGGTGATGGGGGCCAACCTCGGTACCACCATCACCAACACCATCGTCTCCCTCGGCCATATCCGTGACAGGGGCGAGTTCCGCCGTGCCTTCGCCGCCGCCACCGTGCACGACTTCTTCAACCTGCTGGCCGTCTTCATCTTCCTGCCGCTGGAATTGATGTTCGGTCTGCTGCAAAAGAGCGCCGAGTGGCTGTCCGGTCTGCTGATGGGCTCCGCCGACATGTCCATGAAGGGCATGGACTTCATGAAGCCCATCATCTCCCCCTCCCTGGATCTCATCGACAGCGCCGTCGCCTTCCTGCCGGGCAAGGGCCCCGCCATCGCCACCATCGTCATCGGCATTCTGCTGATCCTCGGCTGCGTCACCGCCCTCGGCAAGGTGCTGCAACGGGTCATGGTGGGTCGTGCCAAGGAGCTGCTGCACAAGGCGCTGGGCCGTGGTCCCCTGACCGGCATCGCCTCCGGCACCCTGGTGACCGTCATGGTGCAGTCCTCCTCCACCACCACCAGCCTGATGATCCCGCTGGCGGGCGGCGGCGTGTTCAACACCCGTCAGCTCTACCCCTTCACCCTGGGGGCCAACATCGGCACCACCATCACGGCCCTGCTGGCGGCCACCGCCATCAGCGGCGCCGGCGCCCAGCTGGCGCTGACCATCGCCTTCGTGCATGTGCTGTTCAACGTCTTCGCCGTGGCGCTCATCTATGGCGTGCCCTTCCTGCGGGAATTGCCCATCAAGGCCGCCGAGACCCTGGCCCGGGTCGGCAGCGAGAACAAGCTGCTGGCGCTGGGTTACGTGGCTGGGCTCTTCTTCGCCCTGCCCGCCCTGATGATGGTGGCGGTCAAGTAAGGGAAGACGCTGTGCAGCGAGGGGCAACATTCGAGTTGCCCCTCGTCGTTTGTCTGCCCGGTCACATCCTCCACGCTCCCGCTCGCCCTCTCCGGCCCGCTGGGATAAGATGCCGCTCTCATTGCTCTCTTTGTATGACAGGGAATAGGGAAAACTGATGAAATTCATTCTGATAGCACTGCTGGTTGCCGGGGTCGCCTACTACTTCTACTCCAGCGCCAACAACAAGAAGGTGGCGGCCGAGAACGTCCGGCTCGGGGCCGAGTTCCTCGCCAGCAACAAGGAAAAGCCCCTTGTCACCACCACGGCCTCCGGCCTGCAATACGAAGTGCTGACTCCGGGCACAGGGTCGGTCCACCCCACCGCCACCAGCAAGGTGAAGGTGCACTATGAGGGCAAGCTGCTGGACGGTACCGTCTTCGACAGTTCGGTCGCCCGCGGTGAGCCCATCGAGTTTGGCCTCAATCAAGTCATTGCCGGCTGGACCGAAGGGGTACAACTGATGGTGGAAGGGGAGAAGACCCGCTTCTACATCCCCGCCAACCTGGCCTATGGCGACAGAGCCGCCGGCAAGATCCCGCCGGGATCCGTGCTCATTTTCGACGTGGAACTGCTCGGTATCCAGTAACCCCGGGACAAGCTCCCACTGAGTGCCGTGCTCATCTTCGACGTGGCGCTGCTCGGCATCCAGTAACCCCGGGCAAGTACCCACTGAGTGCCGTGCTCATCTTCGACGTGGCGCTGCCGGGGATCCAGTAACCCCGGGCAAGTGTCCACTGTTCTCTACCAGGCCAGCTCCGCTGGCCTGGTTTATTTCCCCTTCTCTGAACCCATACTCCCCGCCAGACCCCGGCCACTTTCAATTAATAGTGAACAGTGCTTATACATATAACCTGATTGTTAACCATGATACTTGGGCAGATAATGACTTCAATGTCAGTGGCATCCTGCCCTGACCCCCTATCATGCGGTGGCGGCCGGTTATGCCTACACCGCCCACCAGGAGTCTCATCATGGCTATCGCTCCCGTCTGGTTCATCTCCCACGGCGCCCCGGATCTGGTCTTGCGGGATCAACCGGCGACCCAATTTCTGAAAAGCCTGCGCCTCGAAGGGGTCAAGGGACTGGTGGTGATCTCGGCCCACTGGTTCAGCCGTACCGAGCTGCAGATCAACGTCGAGCCCAATCCGGCCCTGATGTATGACTTCTACGGCTTCCCGGAACCCCTCTACAGCATCCGCTGGCCCGCCAGCACTCCGGCCTGGCTGCAGGAGGCGGTGAGCGATCAGTTGCTGCTGAGCGGCCTGCCCGCCACCCCGGTCAAGCGCGAGCTGGATCACGGTGTCTGGTCTCCCCTCTCCCTGATGGATCCGGCGAGCGAACTTCCCCTGGTGCAGCTCTCCATCCCCGCCAGCTTCAGCCCGGCGGAGCTGTGGCGACTGGGCGAAGCGCTGCAAGCCCTGCGTGAACAGGGGATCGGCATCCTCGCCTCTGGCGCCATTACCCACAACCTGCGGGCCTTCGGGCCGGACGGCTCCCCGGTCCCCGGCTGGGCCAGCGACTTTGCCCACTGGCTGGAGCAAGCCATGGCAGCGGGGGACCGCCCCGCGCTGGAAGATTACCGGGCCCGCGCCCCGGGGGCCGTGGAGTCCCATCCCCATGACGATCACCTGCGTCCGCTGTTTGTGGCGCTGGGGGCGGCAGGGAGTGACAAGCCCTCGAAACTGCACGACAGCTGGGATTACGGCAGCCTCTACATGGGTGCCTACCGCTTCGGCTGACCCCGACAAGAGGGTCAATCATCTCTGCGCATGGCGGGTCACTCCCGCCATTTTTTTCCGTCGTTTTCGCCGACAAATGACTTAATAAGAGACTCATCGTGCTGAACTTCCGGTAGAATGCCCTCTTTCGGGTAATATCGACTGGCAAGGATGGCTGTCGCATTCCAGGTGGCATGATGAACCCTCTTCGATCACTGATCCTGCTCTGCCTGCTGTTCGCCCTGCCCGCACAGGCGCTGATCCTGCACAGTCGCCACGATTTCCAGCCTGTCTATTCCCCGATGTCACCGGCCGAAGCGCGCTGGCTGCAACAGACCCCGCAGTTGCGGGTCGGCATACTGCGCCACGACTACAAACCGTTCAGCATTCTCATTCCGGATGACCGTTTCGAGGGTGTCTCAGCCGATTATCTCGACATCATCGCAAAATCACTGAAGAAACCCCTGTCGTTTACGGTGTATGCAGATAAAACCGCCATGCTATCGGCCCTGCGCGAAGGCAAACTCGACATCGCCAATATCGGCAACCAGGCCCTGGATGAACAGGAGACCGGCATCAGCCTGAGTCGCCCCTATTTCAGCAGCACCCCCATCTTCTCCGCCCTCAGGCTGCGCCAAGGTCCCCTGCTGACCCCGGGTCAGAGCGTGGCCACCGTCGCCGGTTATGCGGATGCGGCCCAGTTCAAGCGCTATTACCCCACCCTGAAACTGGTGACCTACCCCTCCAATAAGGCGGCTTTCGACGCGGTCTTCTTCGGTCATCAGGACGTTTTGCTGAGCGATGCCTATGCCATGCGCTACCTCAATGGCGAACGCTTCGATCAGCTCAGAGCGCGCGGCGAAGCCCAATCCGGTCTTGCCCCCGGCGCATTTCGCTTCGCCGTCTCCAGCCAGGCCCCCCAGCTGCTGAACCTCATCAACACCACGCTGAAGGATCTCGGCGATCTGACCCGCTACTTCATCTTCAGTCAGTGGAGCGGCCCCATCCGGGATACGGTAGACAGCCCGGCCAACCTCTTTGATGCCGATGAACTCGCCTGGCTGCGCCAGGCTCCCACCATCAAGGTCTGGCTGATGGACAACCTCTACCCCTATGGCGTCAGAGACTATGACGATCAGCTGACCGGAATGGCGGTCGCCATGCTGACCAAGGTGAGCAAGCGCACCGGCCTGCACTTCAGCTTCGTCTCCTATCACTCGGAGCAGCAGCTGAGCGAGGCGGTCCGCCACGGGGAGGTCGATCTCATCGGTGCCATCTCCCGCCCCGTTGCCCGCCACTATGGCCTGCAGACAACCGCCCCCTATGCCGCCGACGACATCTACGTGATCCTGGCCCAATCGTCAGATGCCAGCATCCACGGCATGGGGGATCTGGCAGGCAAACAGGTGGGCATGACCAGCCACAACCCTCTCGCCAAGCGGCTTGGCAGCAGCCGACTCACCCTCACGGAAAGCGCGGCCGAGGCGATACGTTCACTCAAACTGGGGCGCCTCGATGCCGTCATCGTGCCGCTCTACTTCGCCCAGCACATGATGGGGAGCAGCGAGGCCCAACTGCGCATCGCCGGCCCCGCCAGTGACGAGCCCATCCAGATGGGGTTTGCCGGCATGCCGCGCAACGCCATGCTGATGCAGATCCTCGACAAGACCATCCTCTCCATCTCGCCAAGCGAGCTAGCCATGATGAACTACGAGTGGCGCAACCGAACCCTGCCAGCGCCCAGCTTCATCGATCGCCATGCCCACTACCTCTACTTGCTGTTTGCGGCCCTGTTCGGGCTGGCACTGCTGCTGTGCTACCGCAACCGCATGCTCAAGAGGCTGGCGCAATCCGAGCAACACTCGCGCCATCAGCTCGAGGCCCATGTGCGTTTCATCGAGGCGCTGGGGGAGAGCCTGCCCCACCCCATGGTGGTACGAAACAGGGATGGCCGGGTATTGATGTGCAACAACCGGTTTCTGACGCAGCTGGGCGCGAGGCGGGAGCGGGTGCTGGATCATGCCTTCGCAGAGGGGCTCGCCGGCCGGGTCAATGACGAAGACATCGCCGTACTGGAACAGGATTTTGCCCAGGTGCTGGCGACGGCCGAACCCATCTTCGCGGATCGCTTGTTCCATCAGGGGGAGCACTGCTCGGTCATCTATCACTGGATGGTGCCCTACTTTGATGTCGGGGGGGTCGTCAGCGGGGTGATCGATGGCTGGATAGACATCACGGATCGCAAGACACTGGAGGAGGACTTGCGCCTGGCCAAGGAACAGGCCGATCGGGCGAGCCGTGCCAAGAGCGACTTCCTCGCCACCATGAGTCACGAGATCCGCACTCCCATGCACGCCATCCTCGGCATGCTGGAGCTGGTCAGCCAGGATCCGGCTCTGAACCATCGCAGCGCAGAGCAGCTGAGCATTGCCTCGGAGTCGGCACACGGGCTGCTGGATCTCATCGGGGATGTGCTGGATATCTCCAGCATAGAGGCGGGTCAGATGACACTGAACCCCGTTCCCTGCACCCTCAGCCCCCTGCTCTATTCGGTCTGCCGGGCATTCCAGGGCATGGCCGAACACAAGGGGCTCGGCTATCGCGTCGAAATAGCCACCGACGCCCTGCCCCAGGTAATCATGGATCCCCTGCGCCTGCGTCAGATCCTCTTCAACCTGCTCGGCAACGCCATCAAGTTCACCCATCAGGGAGAGGTGAGCGTAGCGGCAAGGCTGGATACCCACGGGCAGGATCCGCTGCTCCTTATCTCCATCCATGACAGCGGGGTGGGCATTGCCGCCGACCAGCTGCCGCGGCTGTTCACCCCCTTCTATCGCGGTCGCAGCGCCCAGCCTCAGGAGGGGAGCGGGCTTGGACTCAACATCTCCCGCATCCTGTGCCAGATGATGGGCGGTGACATCAGGATCGAGAGCACTCTCGGGGCGGGCACCCGGCTCGAAGTGAGCATTCCCCTGCAACTGGCGCAAGCCCCGGTCACGCCCCCTCATCCCCTGCCCGCCGAACAGGCCCCGATGGATCGCCCCCCCTTGCGCATTCTGGTGGTGGATGACAACCACACCAACCAGACCCTGCTGCGCCAGCAGCTCAAACACCTTGGACACCAGGTGAGCGTGCGTGGCAACGGCGCCGAGGCGCTCAGAGCCATCCACAGCAGCCACTTCGATCTCGTCATCACCGACTGCCAGATGCCGGTGATGGATGGATTCGAGCTGGCCCGTCGCTTGCGGGCCTACGGCCATGATCTCCCCATCTGGGGCTTCACCGCCCATGCCCTGCCGAGGGAGCGGGAGCTCTGCCTCGCAGCCGGCATGGACGAGTGTCTGTTCAAACCCATCGGGCTGGCTCGTCTGCAAACGGCGCTCATGGGGATCACACCGCGTACCCCGTAAGCGCCTGGCTCGTCAGTGACAAACGCCCATAAAAAAGAGAGCCTAGGCTCTCTTTTTTCATTCGATGCCGGGATCAGTAGAAGATCCGGTCTGCCTTTTCACTCATCTTGAGCCACACCGGCTTGGTGCTGGTCTTGTTCCAGATGCGATGCAGATAGCTGTAGAAGCGGGCACGATCGCTGCGAAACAGCATCACCGGAAAGGCCAGCACACCCACCAGCATGGCAAAGCTGCGACGAAGGATTATCTGAGTCAGAGAGAAGGGATGAAACATGATGAACACCTCACTGGTAAGACCACTGAACAAAGATTACGCCATAAATTGTAGGATTACTACACCATGAAGGCCATTTTTTTATGAAAAAATGCCTTTTCAGGAGGTAAATGAAAGTCGGTTACATTCATTAACCAAAATACAACAAGAGTGGCAAAAGGCCTGGGCTGGTTCAGAGTTAATCAACGAGAGGAGCGGCAAGGAGGAACAGGGTATGAAACTGGCAGAAGTGGCGATCCTGGGGCTGCTGGCGCTGCTGATCCGGGCCCAGTGGCAGGAGTGGGAGCTCAATCGCAATGACGCCATCGAGATCGCCTATCATGGCGCCCCCACGGTCAGCCTGTGGCAATGTGGTCAGCTGAAACAAAAGATGGGGCAGCTGGGCGAACATTCGGCCGAGATGCAGTACCAGTTTCGCGGTCAGGCCATCGCCGATCTGGAGCGTTATCTGCAAAAGGAGTGGCGACTGCAGGGGTGCGATCAGTTGATTGCGGATCAGTGAAGACGGGTCAATCCGACCGAAGCGTTCTGGACAAGAAGATGAAAACAATGGGGAGATATGGAGGCACGTTCCGGAGTCGAACCGGACTAAACGGATTTGCAATCCGCTGCATAACCGCTTTGCTAACGCGCCATGCTGCAAGACAAGTGTCTTGAGAGTGATGCTCATGCTTGGTGAACATGAGAAATTGGAGCGGGAAACGAGACTCGAACTCGCGACCCCGACCTTGGCAAGGTCGTGCTCTACCAACTGAGCTATTCCCGCCTGACTGCCTGATGCCAGTTACCTGACAACGAGGCGCATTATACGTACCCCGAGCCCGGGCACAACCCTTTTTTATGAGTTTCAGCGCTTTTGCCGACTGTTTGCTCAGGCTTTAAACGGCTTGCTCGAAAATCCCTCCAATCCTTGTGATCTGGCAGGCGAATCCGGGATAAAGTCATTGAAATAATTAGCCTTTAATCAGAAACTCACATGGCTTAGTAACTGGATTCTCAATTGAAAATCACAAAATGAAATGGACCTTCAGGCCTCGTGGGCTCAGACCGCAGCTGATGCTGGCGTTTTTCATGCTGGCCATGGTGCCCTTTCTGGTCATTACTCTCTTCTTCCTCTATAGCCACGGCAAGGATCTCACCACCCAGACCTCCAACCATCTGGTCTCGGTGCGCAACATCAAAAAGAGCCAGCTGGAAGATTACTTCGGCAACCTCAAAGAACAGATCACCAACTTCTCCCAGCAGGACTTTGCCGGCGACAGCATAGGCCGCTTCTACGGCTTCACCGGCGCCTTCGAAAAGCTCGGCACCACACCGCAAAGTGCTCGCGCCCGCGCCCAGGCCCGCTATGTGCCTGGCTCCTGGGACAAGCTGCAGCAGCCGGACAACAAGCTGGTCATCGAGCCCTCCATCAGTGCCCTGATCCTGGCGGACGAGATGTATGGCCGGGTCCATCAGCGCTTCCACCGCGGCTATGCCGACATGGTGCGCAAGAGCAATTACAGCGACATCTTCCTGGTGGATCTCAACGGGGACGTGGTCTATTCCGTCACCAAGCAGCCCAACTTCGCCACCAACCTGCTCTCCGGTCCCTATCAGGCGAGCGGACTTGGCAACACCTTCGCCAAGGTCAAGCGCCGCCTCGACGGTGGCCAGCCACCGCGGCAGATCTTCGAGTTCACCGACTTTGGCCGCAACGAGCTGACCGGCAAGGTGGTCGCCTACCTGGCCGCCCCCGTCATGCAGTACGACGACGTGCGCGGCGTGGTGATCTTCGAACTGCTGCCGGACAAGCTGAACCAGATCATGGCCGAACGCGAGGGACTCGGGAACACGGGGGAGACCATCCTCATCGGCCCGGACAAGCGGATGCGGGCCGATGCCTGGCTGGCCCCGGAATTCAGCGTGGAGAACAGCTTCAGCCCCAACTTCAGGCCGCTGCAGACCCCGCTCATCCTCACGGCGCTTTCCGGCGAGCAGGGGGTAGGCCCCTTCCTCTCCTATCACGATGACGAGGTGCTGGCCGCCTATACCCAGGTCAAGGTGTTCGATACCGAGTGGGCCTTCATCGCCGAGATATCCACCAGCGAGGCCTACTCCCCCATTCGCCAGCTGGAGACCCTGGTGATCCTGCTGGGAGCCGCCTCCCTGCTGCTGCTCATTTTGTTCTCCCGCTGGCTCTCCCACTCCATCACGGCGCCCCTGCGATCCCTCACCGCCGCCGCCGAGCAGGTGGCCGACGGCGCCCTGGATCACCCCATCACCATTCCCCGCACCGACGATGACATCGACCGCCTGGCCCAGGCGTTTCGTCACATGCAGCGCTCGGTGAAGGACAAGATCGAACTCATCGAGCGCCAGACCCAGGAACTGCAACAGCAGGTCAAGCTGACCCACAGGCAGAACCAGAGCCTGCAACAGGCCGACAAACTCAAGGATGAGTTGCTCGCCAACACCTCCCACGAGCTGCGCACCCCCATCCACGGCATCAAGGGGATGGCGGAGTCCATGCTTGCGAGTCAGCAGAGCCTGACCGAGGGCCAGCAAAAGCAGCTCGGCCTCATCATCAAGAGCGCCGACGGCCTGGCCCGGCTGGTAGACGATCTGCTTGACTATCACCAGATGCGCTACGGCCAGTTGGAGATCCACCCCCAGCCCGTCTCCTCCAAGGGGGTCATCCGGCTGGTACTGGATCTCTGCCAGCACCTGGTGCAGGCCAAGCCTCTCACCCTGGTGGACATCAGCTCGGCCGAACTGCCCCCCGTGCTGGCGGATGAGCAGCGCCTCGAACAGGTGCTCTACAACCTGGTGGGCAACGCCATCAAGTACACCCCCCAGGGCAAGGTGGTGCTGAGCGCCCAGGTCGAAGGCCAGTTCCTGCGCATCAAGGTGACGGACACCGGTATCGGCATTCCCCGGGAACACCTGGAACACATCTTCGAGCCCCTGGTGCAGATGAACCCGGAGCTTGGCAAGCAGGGGGCCGGGCTCGGCCTCTCCATCACCCGCCAGCTGGTCCACCTGATGGGAGGAGAGCTCAAGGTGGAAAGTGAGCCCAGCGTCGGCTCCACCTTCGCCTTCACCCTGCCCCTTGCCAGCGGCAAGGCGGGCAGCCTGACCCTGGACAGCCGCCAGATAGAGCATCAGTTGGTGCGCCAACAGCCCCTGATCCTGCCGGACTGGGAGAGCGACGATCTGCCTATCCCCCCCGATGGCGCCCCCCTTATCCTGGTGGTGGACGACGAGCCCATCAACTTGCACATACTGCGCCACCTGCTGCAACCCTGCGGCTACCGCATCCTGCCGAGCAGCGATGGCCACGATGCCCTCGCCAAGCTGGCCCAGGAGCCGGTCAACCTCATCCTGCTGGATGTGATGATGCCGACTCTGTCGGGCTTCGATGTCTGTCGTCGCCTGCGGGAGCAGCACCCCAAGGATCAATTGCCGGTGCTGCTGCTCACCGCCCTCAACCAGCCAAAGGATATCGAGGAGGGCTTCAACGCCGGGGCCAACGACTACCTGGTCAAGCCATTCTGCAAGGAGGAGCTGTTTGCCCGGGTCAAGGCCCTGCTGGAGGCAAGCGCCGGTCGCGCCTCATTGGTGGAAAACCGCCTGCTCAAGCAAGAGATAGAGCACCGTCTGCGCCTGCAGGGACAGCTCCATCAGGATCAGGAACGCTTGCTGGCCCTGCTCGGTGAGGGGGCCGACCCCATGGTCTTCATCGATCCCCGGGGCACTGTGCTGTTCGCCTCGCGGGTGCTGGCACGGCTGCTCGGCCAGGAGCCGGAAGCCATGGAAGGGCAATCCCTCGACGAGTGGCTGGCCGCACCGCTGGCCCGCCAATGGCCCGATCTGGATGAACAACAGGAGTGCTCCCTGAGCTTCCTGGTGGCCGGGCAGAAAGATGAGCTCAACGCCCGCGCCCTGCCCATCAGCCTCGGCGGTCAGAGTGCCTATGCCCTCACCCTCAGCAGCGATGCGAGCCCCGATGACAACCGGGTGATGGCGCTGGAGAATGCCCTCAAGAGCCTCTCCCGTCAGGCCATCATTGAGGACGGCCAGCTGCTGGGCGAGCTGAGCCGGCTCGGGGGGGAGTTCCGATCGCTGGCCGACAACCTCATCCGCCAACAGGATGACGAGCCCCTGCGCCGGGCTCTGGTGGACACCATGCACCTCACCCTGGATGCCTGGCAGCAGAGCACCGGCAAGGGCAAGATAGTGCTGGCGGAGAAGAGCAAGCTGTGGCGCGTCTACATGGACAGATCCAGCCCCCAGACCCGCACCCTCGACAAATACCTGAGCCTGGACACCCTGCCCAAGGCACCGCGCTGGAAGACGGTGGTGGCGAGCGCCGAATACGTGCTCAAGCAGTGCCCCCTGAACGAGACCCAGCGCCAGAGTCTGCACCAGAGCACCCAGCTGCTGCGTCAGCTCGCAGGTCGCAAGGGGTGAGTCCTTCGCCCCATCTTTTTCCCCTCAATGAAAAAGCGCGCCTGTCTGGGCGCGCCTTCTTCAATCTGATCCCGTGGCCCTCTCAGTGGCCCTCTTGATGACCGTAGTAGTGCTCGAGCAGGGCGCTGGCCTCCGTCGGTGAGATTTCCATCTGCGGCCAGCGGCTCGCCTTGTCCCGGATATCCTCCAGCCCCCCCTTCTCCGGGCGAAGCTGACTGCCGAGCTGCCGGTTCAGGGCGTCATAGCGGGCGACGACCGCCTGCCGGGTGAAATGACCAGGCGCGAGATCCAGCCGGTAACCCTTGAACAGCCACTGCAACCCCTGGTAGAGCGCCGGGTGATAGACGCTGTGATGATCCTCCTCCTCGAAATAGCGGCTGGTGACGTGCAGATTCGGGACGCTCTGCGCCGTCACCCGCTGGGCAAAGGTCTGCAAGTGATCCCGATGAAACTCGGAACGTCCAAAGCCCGGGGTGAAGGGGTTGTTGGCCACCGCGATAAACAGGGAGGCCGGGTGCTTGAGAGGCCGGGTCAGGGCCCGCTCGATGCGCTGGTAGTTGTGGGGGTAGTCGAACCAGAGGCTGGCATCGATGGAGAGATAGCCCTGAAACTGGCCTTCGTCTTTTGCCACCGCGTCCAGGGTCAGCAGGCCCCCCAGGGAGTGGCCCACCAGCAGGGCGGGTGAGGCGGTGCGATAACGGCCGTCGATGAGCGGGCGCAGCTCCCTGGTCAGATACTGCATGAAGCGCGGCCCTCCCCCGGTCTTGGCATAGCCGGCCCCCGCCGGCGCCCCGTTGGGCAGCACCATGGTGTGGCTCGGGGTGTAGTCCCGCATCCGGTCGGTGTTGTGCACCGCCACTATGATGAGGGACGGGATCGCCGGATTGAGCCCGGCCCGCAGCGCCTGGGTGATGCCCGCCACCTCCAGCAAGAACTTCTCCCCGTCGAGCAGGTAGAGCACCGGGAAGTGCTGATCCGGCTTTTGCGCATAGTCATCCGGCAGATAGACGCTGTATTGGCGGGTTTCGCCGAGCAGGGTGGAGTGATGGCTGAAGCCTTCGGCGTAGTGAAGCAGGTCTGCCTGGGCAGAAGAGAGACTGAGCATAGTGAGTAGTAGAGTAATGAGTCTTGTCATGGAATGGGTCATGGTCGGCCAGCCTTGGCGATCCGGCGCCGGACGATACAGGAAAACGGCAACAGGGCTTGTGAGCCCTGCTGCCGTCTGTCATCACAGCTTGTAGGTGAAACCTGCCATCAGGTTGGCCGGTTCGCCATACATGTTGAAGGTATTGGTGGATCCGACCCGGTAGAAGTACTCACGGTCAAAGATGTTGTAGACGTTCAGGGTCGCCTGCATCTTGTCGTTGATGTCGTAACGCACCGCCGCATCGAACAGGGCATAGCCTCCCTGATGGGTCTCGACCCCCTTCTGGTTGAAGGAGTAATCGCTCACCGCCGTCATCCCCGCCCCCAGATGCAGCCCCTGCACCCAATCCGCCAGGTGGTAGTCGGTCCACAGCGAGAGGGAGTGGCGCGGGATGGCATCGAATTTCGGGTTGTGATCGCCGGACTTCTCCTCGATGTCGGTGAAGGTGTAGCCGGTCATTACCATCCAGTTCTGGCTGAGGTAACCGGTCGCCTCCAGCTCCACCCCCTGGGTATCCACCTTGCCGGTGGCCCAATAGGTGTTGGTGATGGCGATGCCCTGATCGTCATAGGCCTGGGCGGCGATATTGCTGTCCTTCATCAGGAAGGCGGTTGCCCGGGTGTTGAGCAGGCCATCTCGCAAGGAGGACTTGATGCCCGTTTCCCACTGGCTCCCTTCCCGCGGTTTGAGCATGTTGCCGCTCTCATCCTGACTGGTCTGGGGCTTGAACACCTGGGAGTAGCTGGCGTAGAGCGCATGCTCGTCAGTCAGGTCATAGACGGCCCCGGCATAGGGGGTAAACTTGCCGTTGAACTCGCCGGACTCGCTGCTTTGAGCACCCGAACTCAGGGTGGTGCTGACGGTGTCCAGATCGTACCAGGAGACGCGGGCCCCGGTGATCACCGCCAGCGGTTCCAGCAGACGCCAGGTGACCTTGCCATAGAGACCGAGCTCGGACTGCTCTTCATGGTCGTTCTTGGTGTAGCTGTAGGTCGGCTTGGCCACCGTGGTCGGCTCGAAGTCGAACACGTTGATCTTGCCGATGTTGCGGTTGGTGTAGGTCTGGGTGTCGGACTCATAGCGTTTGTAGTCAGAACCCAGCACAAACTCGCTCTTGTGACCCAGCAGGCCAAACATCTGGCTGTAGCTGGCATCAAATGCCATATTTTTCTGCTGGTTTGCCTGACCATTGAACATCAGGCCGGTATTGCCGGCGGCATCCACCGGACCGTTGGTGAAGGTCTGCTCCAGGCGCATGTCGTGATCCATGTAGCGGGCCGAGATCTGGCCCACCCCGCCGTTGGCGAAGGCATGCTGGAGGGTCCCTCCCACATCCGTGGTGTCGGCGTCGAAGAAGTCCTCATCCGACCCTAGGTAGGTATTGCGGCTGATGTCGAGCATGGTGCCGTCTTTATAGGCCGGCAACCCGTTGGTAGGCAGGATGTCCTTGGTCTGATGCAGGGCATAGACGGAGAGCAGGGTGCGATCCGACAGATCGAACTCCAGGGTGCCGTAGTAGGTGCCGTTGTCGTTGTTGTTGTAGTCGACCTGGTTCTTGATGTCGGCGTTGGCCACCACGGCGCGACCGCGCAGGGAGCCCGCCTCGTTGAGGGCGCCCCCCAGATCCGCCTCAAGATAGTGCCTGTCCCAGCTGCCATAACGGGCCGTGACCGAGCCGTTGAACTCGTCGGTCGGGCGCTTGAGCACCATGTTGATGACGCCCCCCAGCTCACTGGTGCTGTTGAACAGACCGGAGGGGCCGCGCATGATCTCCACCCGATCCACCGCCGCCAGCGACGGCAGGGTACCGTATTTGCTTTGCAGGGGAGACGGCAGGCCGTTGAGGTTCACCTCATCGTACTCATAGCCGCGGGAGAAGATGGAGGAGCGGCCGCTGTCGTTGACCATGGTGCGCAGGCCAGGCGTGTACTTGGCCAGATCGTCCACCGCGACGAAATTGCGCTCCTCGATATAGTCGTTGGTCAATACGGTGATCGACTGGGGAATGTCTTTGAGGGCGGCCGGGGTCTTGGTCCCGACCGTGGCCGAGTCGACGCTGTAACCCCCCGTCTCTTCCGACGACGCCATCCCGTAGAGCGGGTTGCCATAGACAACGACTGTTTCATCCGGTGCGATATTCGCGGTTTCCGCCCTCGCGGGGGAAGCCACAGTGACAGCCAGAGCGGCAGAGACGGCCAGAGCCAGTGGGCTGAGCGCTTTATCCTTAAAGACAACCATAGTAAGAGTGACCCCCAAACAGAGATGATAATCATTTTCATTTGATTTTGCGGGGGCTAATATAGCACCCAATCATCCGCCGTAGTTTTGCGGTGTGGTCATTTAATACTTCGAAATGGTCAAAGTTTCAGATGGTCGACGTGCACATGGCTGACTCAGTGGTCAGAGATACCAAGGTTAGAAAACGGGGTCTGTTTACCGGAAGAGTGGAAAACCTGATGATCCAGGATGGTATCCTCTTTCACAACAAAGACATCGTACACAAGGCCGACTTCGCCACCGAGCGGGAGCTGCCGCCGCAGCTCATCATCGCCCTCCCCCTCGAGAGCAAGGCCCTGATGACCTATGGCGCCACCCATCGCCTGCGAAGCTGCCGCTTTCACAAGTCAGACCCCATCATCGCCACGGCCATCCTCTATACCCGGCCCGACAAGGTGCAGGGCGCGGCCAAAGCCCATGTGCGCAGCCGCAGCATAGTGCTCTCCCTCAGCCTGCCCTGGCTTGAACATCATCTGGATGGCAAGCAGCGCGCCTCCTTCGAGCGCATCTTCAACCATCACCTGAGCCGTTTCGACTGGTCCCTGTCACCGCACCTTGGCCAGATCGCGGAGGCCCTGAACCTCACCAGCAGTCAGAATGCCCCCGAGATGCTGATGCGAGAGGCATTCGCCCTCACCCTGTGGGAAAGTCTGATGACCAACCTTGTGCAGGCGGCCCTGATCTCGGGCCTCAGGCACAGCGAGCAGCCGACCCGGCTGAAGATGTTGCTGATGGATGAGAAGGTGGACGAGATGACCCTCGCCGACATCGCCGATGCCCTCGGCATGAGCGTCTCCACCCTGCAACGGGCGGCCAGAAAGGAGCTGGGGATGAGCCTGCAGCGTTACCTGCGCGAGCGCAAGTTGCAGGAGGCCAGGGCAAAACTCGAGGAGCGCAGCCTCTCCCTGCAAGAGGCCGCCGAGCTCGCGGGTTATGCCCATGTCGCGAACTTCATCACGGCGTTTCGAAAACTGTTTGGTTTCTCGCCAAACCAGTTCGTTCGGCAGACTCAGGGCGATGGCGCCCTCTCGCCGGTCACCACGCAGGATCACTAAAGCGCGAGGCCTGGGCATCCTGACCAGCGGGCTGTTGGCATCGGCTAGTCATGAGCCTCGATACTGATGGTCATGCGATCGCCACGGACCAGTAGCCGCAAGCCGGGCCAACCCGTTCGATTGCAGTGATGCTGTCAATGAGACGCGTATCCGCCTGGGCTCGCTCAAGCGGGCCCAGCAAGTGATGGGGATTGGTTATCTCTATGTGGAAAGGGCCCTGGCGCAGCCCGGTTGATGGGGCAAGGAAGATTCACCATGTATCAATCAAGGAGCGGCAGCAGAAGCTGACTGGCGGAGTGAAAAATCACGGGGGCCTGCCCGGCCCCCGTTTGCTCATTGCTCCTGTGCTCAGCGCCGCCTGTCTATCTGGAGGACGGATCCTGCAAGAGGGTCGCGATCCCCACCACCATGGGCTGGGCATAATCAAAGAAGGCCTTGATGCCCGGACACAGGTAGTTGAGGCCCAGCTCGCCGTCCGGTGCACGCACTATCCGGTTCTTCGGGCACTCCCCCCAGCACAGCTTGAGATAGGGGCAGGCCTTGCAATAGGCGGGCAAGGTCTCTTTCTTGCCAAACCCGAAGGCCTGCTGGCGCTCGGAGAAGGCCATGTGGGCCAGCTTGGTGGTCGCGATGTTGCCCAGCTGATATTCGGGGTAGACATAGTGATCGCAGGAATAGATATCGCCGTTCTTCTCCACCGCCAATCCCTTGCCGCAAAACTCGGAGGTGATGCAGATCTGGGCGGGCATTCCCATGGTCTGGGCCACCGCGGTCTCGAACAGGTTGACCTGTACCCGGCCCAGATCGTTGTTCACCCACTCCTCGAACACCGCGATGAGGAAGCGCCCCCAGTCATCGGGATCCACCGACCAGTCCGTGACGATGGAGTCCAGATCCCCCGGCTTGGCCCGGCGACTCCCCGTCACCGGGATGCTGTCATCGTGCCAGAACTGGGGCGCAGTCTTGGTAAAATCTACCGGTTCAACACAGGGGTTGAACTGGATATAGGTCGCACCGAGCTCACGGGTGAGAAAGCGATAGACCTCGAGGGGAAAGCGAGCGTTGGTATGATTGACCGTGACCAGGGCATTGAAGGGCACCTGGAATTTCTTGAGGGCGGCCACCCCTTCCATCACCTTGTCGAAGGTGGGCTTGCCGCTGCGGGTCAAACGGTATCTGTCGTGCAGTTCGCGCGGGCCGTCGATGGACAACCCCACTAAAAATTGATGTTCCTTCAGGAACGCGGCCCATTTGTCATCGATGAGGATGCCATTGGTTTGCAGGTCGTTTTCGATGCGTTGACCCGCTTTTTTGTACTGCTGCTGTAACTTGACCACTTTATGGAAGAAATCCAGTCCCATCAGGGTGGGCTCTCCCCCCTGCCACGAGAAGACCACCTGCTCCCCGTCCTGGCTGTCGATATACTGGCGGATAAAGTTTTCCAGCACCTCATCGCTCATGTGGCTATGGCGATCCTGGTGCAGCAGCCCCTCCTTGTGCAGGTAGAAACAGTAGGTGCAGTCGATGTTGCAAGTGGACCCCGTGGGCTTGGCCATCACATGGAAGCGGCGCACCCAGGCAGGTCCCTTGCCGGCATATTTCTCTGCTGATGCCAACGCTTTGATAGGCAGTGTGGTGCTGTGTTTCATATCGTCCTTAAAGACGGGCGGGAAACGTCCCCGCCCGAATACGTCGAACATCAGTTGTTCTGGTTGTTGCCCTTCTCGATCATGGCACTCACGTCGGAGACGGTGAAGCTGCCCGGTTTCTGACGTGGCGGGAACTCCTTGAAGCTCTGGATCATCTGCGCGGCGTATTTCTGGGCGCCGCCCAGCAGGTAGAGACGGTCGTAGAACCAGGCGTTGTAGCCCATGCCGTCCGAGCCTTTCTCCAGCGGATCCACTTCCAGATCGAAGATAAGCGGCGTACGCAGTTTGGTGAAGGGGTACTTCCACAGATCCAGACCTGTGTGCTCCTGGATCATGAAGTGAGCCTTCCAGCGGCCATAACGCATGGCCAGCAAGTCGCCATCATCACTCCAGTAGAAGAACTCCTTGCGCTGACCTTCCCCTTTCCCTTGCAGGAAGTCGAGCTGGTTGTAGCCATCCAGATGCACCTTGTAGGTCATCTTGGCAGTCTTGTAGCCCTTGAGCAGTTTTTCCTTGATCTCGGGCTCACCGGCCGCCGCCACCAGAGTCGGGAACCAGTCGTTGCTGCCGAAGATGTCGCTGATCACCGTCCCCGGCTTGATATGACCCGGCCACTTGACCATGGCGGGTACCCGGAAGCCCCCTTCCCAACCGGTGTTCTTCTCACCGCGGAACGGGGTAATACCGGCATCCGGCCAGGTGGCGGTCATGGGGCCGTTGTCCGTGGTGTAGACGACGATGGTGTTGTCTTCGATCCCCAGATCTTTGATCTTCTTCATCACTTCGCCGACGATGGCGTCATGTTCGACCATGCCGTCCGCATAATCCCCGAGACCCGTCTTGCCCTGGTGATCCGGCTTGATGTGGGTCTTGTTGTGCATGCGGGTGGTGTTGAACCAGGTGAAGAAGGGTTTCTTGGCCTTGACCTGACGCTCCATGAAGTCATTGTTGGCCGCCAGGGTCTCCTCATCGACGGTCTCCATCCGCTTCTTGGTCAGTGGGCCGGTATCTTCAATCTTGCCGTCGGCGCTGCTCTTGATGACGCCGCGCGGGCCGAACTGCTTGCGGTAAGCGGGATCCTTCGGATAGTCAGGATTCTCCGGCTCTTCTTCCGCGTTCAGGTGGTAGAGGTTGCCGAGGAACTCATCGAACCCGTGGGCGGTGGGCAGGAACTCGTCCCGATCCCCCAGGTGGTTCTTGCCGAACTGGCCGGTGGCATAGCCCAGGTTTTTCAGCATCTCGGCGATGGTGGGATCTTCTTTTTGCAAGCCTTGCGGTGCCCCCGGCATGCCCACCTTGCTCATACCGGTACGAAATGGCATCTGACCGGTGATGAAGGAGGAGCGGCCCGCGGTGGAGCTTTGCTCGGCGTAGTAGGAGGTAAACTTGGCCCCTTCTGCGGCGATCTTGTCGATGTTCGGGGTCTGGTAGCCCATCATGCCCTGGTTGTAGGTACTCAGGTTCCAGTAACCGATGTCATCGCCGAAGATGACCACTATGTTCGGCTTGCCCTTGTCTTGTTCTGCCGCCGTGGTCGCGGCCTGCGCCGAGGCCGCCGTCGCGCCGAAGGCCAGCGTCAACATGCTGGCAATCAACGTCCTTTTTGATGGAATTTTATTCAGCATTGCAGTGACTCCATGTCCATTGGGGTGGGTTTCAGTGCAATGATAACTTAATAATCTATAAGGGATTGGGTCAAGCCGTAAGTAACATACTTCTCTATAGGTTCACAAATCATTCACCTGTCCCTTCCTGGCTGATAAAAACCTCAATGCAAGCGCGACTTATCGTGAGCCATGAGCCTCAAGCCTTCAGCACGATAGGTCACTGGTAACAATGAGTAATCGAGAGTCCTGACCCCTTATGCGCACATTGCGTATTCCCGCGGTTTCGGCAAGCAGCCAGCCCCGAAAGATCACCAGTTTGGGCAAGTACGGCCACGGCCTGTCTATCTGACCAAGGAGGCGAGGTCACCGGTGGGGTTTGGGTAGCGGCGTCATGACCGATCGCTGCTGACCGCTTCAGCAGAGGGCTTCAATGGGAGCCTTACCCTGGCTGGCTTCCTGACGATTCAGGATGCCAGCACAACCAGGCGGATTGCCGAACGGCCAGGGGCACAGAAATAAAAAACCCAGCCTGGGGCTGGGTTTGATAAATGGCGGAGAGACAGTCCGCCAATATCGATTCCGAGCCATTCCTTATCACTCCAGAAAAACCCTATATATTGCGGATAGATACAAGACAACCATTCCGAACCATTCCTGTAGCTTCCTCCCGAATCCGGCGCTAAAGTATGGGCCAAAGTATGGGCTGGCGAGTTATGGATTCAGTATGGGCTGTAACCCAGCGCAATCGCCTAACCCATTGAACCAACAGGAGTGTGGGTAAAAATGGGGAAACTAACTGCTAGAACAGTCGAGGGGCTATGTAAGGCTGGGCTGCCCGGTATGACTAATGATGGGGACAGTCTTTACCTCAAGATCGGCAAAGGAGGTGGAGCGTCTTGGATTTATCGTTATCGCCAGGCAGGCAAACTTCGGGATATGGGGCTCGGGGCATACCCTGGAGTCAATCTGGCAGAAGCTAGGACCCTTGCCTTCGAAGCTAGACGTATTACCCAACAAGGCGGTGATCCAATAAGTCAGAAGCGTGCCATAGCTAAAGCAGCTGAGGATGAGGCAAGGCGAGTGATCACCTTCCGCGAGCTGGGAGAGCTGTACATTCAGGCACACCGAGCTGGATGGAAAAGCGTCAAGCATGCCCAGCAATGGGGTAATACCCTAGAGCATTACGCATACCCACTGATTGGAAAACTGCAGCCCGGTGAGATTACTACTGAGCACATCCTCAAAGTCTTGCAACCAATATGGCAGACCAAGACTGAAACAGCGTCACGAGTCCGTAATCGCGTTGAATTGATTTGGGATTCAGCAAAAGCCCGGGGGGTTGTGTCTGGCGAGAATCCTGCCAGATGGAAAGGGCATCTGGACGCACTTTTGCCCAAGCGTTCCAAAGTGAGGAAGGTAAAGCACCATTCAGCCATGCCTTTCCGGCAAGTCGCAGCTTTCATCAACCAGCTAGCTAAAGTGGAGGGCATGAGTAGCCGAGCACTTGAGTTGCTTATTCTCACCGCCGGGCGAACCAGTGAAGTGCTAGAGGCAACATGGGATGAGATCGACCTAGAGAGACAAGAATGGGTGATTCCAGCTGAACGAATGAAAGCTGGGAGAGAACACCGTGTACCGCTTTGCAAGCAGGCGGTCTCCTTACTTGAAAGCCTGTCACGACTTCAAGGGTCACCCTTTGTTTTCCCCGGCAAAAGGTCGGGCCGTCCGATGTCAGACATGTCGCTCACCATGTGTATGCGGCGACACGGAATGGGTGAATTCACGGTTCACGGTTTCAGATCGTCGTTCCGAGATTGGGCCGCCGAACGTACCAACTACCCAAGAGAAATATGTGAAATGTGCCTCGCCCACGTAGTGGCACAGGGGGCCGAGGCTGCCTACTGGCGAGGAGATGTGTTAGATAAACGTCGTGGGCTAATGGGGCTATGGGGACAGTATGTAACGGATGACGCTGGGGGTGCTGTCATCAAGATAGCCTGATTGTCCAAACCATACCTATTGACCCCGAATCGTTCCAGCGTTAGGATTTCCCCATCATGGCCCATTCTCTCGAGATTGGGCCTTTTTCATTTCCGAACCCGGCCACTGAGCCGGTTTTTTTATATGGAGGCCCTTCCCCCGACTTGCTATCAATAACGAGCAAGCGAACAGCTTTACCCTACCCATAACCCGCCATCGTGCGGGTTTTTTCGTTTCAGGAGATCAGCAAATGAGCATCGACTTGAGCCAAGTAACCTTGTTGAAACGCCAGCAAGTAGAGGCAGCAACCAGTCTGTCTCGGAGCACTATTTACGACATGATGAGCAAAGGGCAGTTCCCAAAACCCGTCCGGCTTGGGGCTCAGCGTGTTGCATGGAGGGAGCGAGACATTATTGAGTGGCTCGAACACCAAGTTGCAAGCGCAGCATAGGGAGGCTGACATGCAAAAAGAAAAAGGCCGCACCGCGAACGGCACGACCCAGCTTGAGCAGGGTCAGCATATCACCAAGTATGAATTGGTCGCCACCCACCTACTGGAGCAGGGAGCCCAAGGCGTCAGCGCCTTGTCTGGCCTGGCCGGTCTGCATGAACTCAACTTGCGCAACAGCATCGGCCTACTCCGTCGAAACCACGGGCTAGCTATCACCGATGCGTTCTTTGAGCACCAGCATAGCGGCGGCGGGACCACTCACTTCAAGCGCTATTGGCTGGCCGACCGCGATCAAGCCCATAAGCTGGTGGCCTTGATCAACCATTGGCGACAGCAGCGCCAGGATGCCCCACTGGCAGATGACTACGCCGCCATCCTGTGCGCTCGCACGCTGGCAGCCACTCCCCTCCCTCCCGCCGCCTAACGGAGTCCCAAATATGACTATCGAAAAAAGCAGATTAACTTCTGAGGCCGCCCCTCAGCCAGTTGCCAGCCAAGGGGTTAATTTCACAGCCCTAGAAGGCGATATGTCCGTCATCAAGTTTGAAGGCGTGAAGGTGCGCATTGTGAATATCAGCGGTGAGCCGTGGTTTGTAGCCAAGGACGTATGTCAGGCGCTTGAAATATCCGATCACAAAGTTGCCATGCGCCGTCTTGATGGTGATGAAAAGGGGGGGTGTTTAATACCCTCCCTTGGCGGCAAACAAACAATGCGCACCGTATGCGAGTCAGGTTTCTACAAGCTGATTGCCCGCAGTCGCAAGGCCAGCACACCCGGCACACTGCCCCACCGGTTCAGTAACTGGGTATTCCGTGAGGTGATCCCCTCTATCCGTAAAACCGGTGCCTATGGTGTTCCATTCTCCACCCTGAACGATTACAGCCGCCGGCAAGCCCAGTACACCAAGGAGGCGAGCAAGAGAGGGTATGCCCTGCAGTCTTGCAAGGATGAGAAAGCACGGTTGAAAGCTGAAGAGACTGAGCTTTGGCGTAAATATCAGCCTGAACTCTTGGGGATGAGCCATGACCAGAAACATTAATGGGCTCACTGCCCAGGGCGAAGCCTTGCCCAAATTCCAAAGGGTGGGCTTGTCCCACAACGTCCAACGGAGTACGATTCCTCTTGCAGCGGCAAAATCCGTTGCCGAGATTGGCGTCTCGAAAATATCTACGGAGCCGACCCACGCTCTTGCGTGGTTTTTTGTCGGTACTCGATCCTCATTTCTTGGGGCGCTGCTGGCCTACCTGGTCGGTGGCCTCTACAGTGTTATGGCGGTTCGGGCGAGGGCCTCGAAAGGGGCGCTGGGTTCCGTAGTGACCAGTTACGCCAACCTTGTCCGGGCTGCCACCAGTTGGAGATTGGCGTCTTCCGGTGGCAGAGAAAATCTGACCACTACGGAGGCTGCCATCATGGCTACTGTCCCCACCCCTGCCTTACCCAAAATCTTCACCTTCCTGATCAAGCGTCCTCGCGCCTGCCGTTTAGCCGAGCTTCGGCGTGTCCGCACTATCTCTGTCATCGCCAATACCGAGCGCCAAGCTCGCGCTAACTTGCCTGGCTTGTCTCTGGTGTTTATGTCCCGCACCCCGAGCATGGGGGTGGCCGCATGAACCAATCCACCCCATCCCGCCTAGAGGCACTGCTCGAGCAGTTTGCCGACGCCCTGGAACAAACCGACTTATGTCTCCAAGAGCGGGCGCAGTTCAGCGCTTTGCTGGATGCCCTGCGCATTGAGGTTGGGCTCTGCCAGGAGGTGCTGGCATGAGTAATCGACTGCTCAACACCCTGAATGGCCGCATGTGGCGTGAGTTATCACGTAACCCACTGCGCCCCGCGGTACTGCGGGAACTCTTCAAGCGGGTGACCAAGGCTCAGAAACAACCAGGCGAGCGCAATGCAACAGGGGGTTGCCATGACCGAGATAAATAAGCTGGTGGAGCAATTAGCCCAGGCCTACCTGGCCGCCCGGGGCAATGTGTTTACTCACCTGGGGATCCAGCTTCCCCTTGCTGCTGAGTCACTGACGATGGCCATTCATAACAACATCGTGGGCGCTCACCTCGAAAACGCCGGGGCGCAGCAGGGGCAGGCCGATGCCTTGCTCATGCTGCGGCACATGGTGGTGAACGGGACTTTGACCACGCTGGGCGCCTTGGTGGTGGATCAGATGTATTGCGCCTTCTGCGCCGACGTTCACCAGATGCTGGAAGAGGGAAAGGACCCCGTGGTTGAGCTTGCGAGCGAGAGCAAGCGGAGGGCGATGCAATGACAGCGGTATATCAAGGAGCTTCAGGCCCCGGTCATCAAAACAGCTCACCATCCCGGGCCGACACCTTCCTCAAGTTTGCGGACCTGGATGATCTGCAGGTGGTCGTGATCCACACAGGTGAGCAAGCCAGTAGGGATGCCGGCATCAGGGCTACCCTGCAGCGCGCCCACAACGAGGCGGTTGCGACAGACAACCCGATTGACCCTGAGGTGGAGCCGGAGCAGGCGCTGTATGTGGGGCCCACTCAGTTGGATGACGGCGCCAGGCTCTACAAGATGGCCGATCGGGATGCGACCAAGCGAGTCATCGTTCACCAGTTCGGCAACCTGGCCCCCGAGAAGGCCAAGCGGCTGATCGTGGCTCTGCGCAAGCAAGCCCCTAAGGCCGAGCTCTACCGCGGTAACCCGGGCCAGAATGCCGAGCCCTGGCAGCTGGTGGATGTGGTGGCCTTCGAGCAGACACTGGCGGTAGACACTCCATCGGACGAGGTGCCCTGGTCAGACAATGTGGCTCCGCTCCATCTGGTGAAAGGCAACCCAGAGGAAGGGCCAGAGCTGCCGGCAGGGTTCGAGGTGCGGGGCTCGCGTCTGTGTGCCCTGACCACTGTGGGCCGGGGTGAGGATGCTAGGCAAGAGTGGATCCCCATTGCCAGCCCCGTCCATGTACTGGCTGAAACCGCTGACGAGCAGGGCCGCGGCTATGGCCGCTTGTTGGAATGGCGCGACAGTGCCGGGCGGACGCGCCAGTGGGCCATGCCGGTGCGCGCCCTGGTCCCGCGCAACGGTGAGGAGGTGTTTACCGCGCTGCTGGATGCGGGCCTCCCCTTCATCGAGCTAAGTCATAAGCGCAGGCTGACGGCCTATCTGATGAGTTGCCAACCCAAGCGGCGTATCACCTGTGTCGAGCGCACAGGGTGGCATGGGCATGCCTATGTGCTGCCAGGGGGCGCCATCGGGCCGGATGCTGAGGGGGTCATTTTGCAGACCGCCGGCTACACCGCCAGCGACTTTACCGAGCGCGGTACCCTGGCCGGCTGGCAACAGGGGGTTGCAGGGCTGGCCGTGGGCAACTCCCGCCTCTGCTTTGCGCTGTCACTCGCCTTTGCAGCGCCCCTGCTCTCCCTGATAGGCATGGAGGGCGGTGGCTTCCACCTCAAGGGCGAGAGTACCGACGGCAAAACGACAGTGATGAAGGCGGCCGCGAGTGTCTATGGGTACCCGGATCGGTATTCCCAAACTTGGCGGGCCACTGGTAACGCCATCGAGGGGATTGCCAGCCGGCGAAATGATGCCCTGCTCTGCTTGGATGAATTGGGTGAGCTGGACGGCCGGGAAGCAGGACAGACCGCCTACATGCTGGCTAACGGCCAAGGCAAGGGCCGCAGCAAGCAGGATGGCGAGCTGAGAGAGCGCAAAGCCTGGCGGTTGCTGTTCCTCTCCACAGGTGAGTTGAGCCTCGAGGACCATGCCGCCAGTGCCGGGAAGAGTACCCAGGCCGGGATGGAGGTGCGGACAATCCAGATCCCCAGCGATACCGGGCACCATGGCGCCTTTGAGTGGCTACATGGCATGGATGGAGGCCGCAGCTTTGCCGATACCCTGAAAGCCAACTCAGAAGAACATCACGGCACCGCCTTTCGCACCTATGCCCAAGCCCTGACCCAATCCATGGATGAGCACAGTGAGCGGCTGAGGGCCGACATCAAGCAATTGGCAGCAGAATTAACCCCCAAGGGTGCGGGTAATCAGGTTGGCCGAGCAATCAACCGGTTTGCGCTGGTGGCTGCAGCCGGGGAGTTGGCCACCCGATTGGGGGTAACTGGCTGGCCAGAGGGGGAAGCCATCAGGGCAGTGAGGGTCTGCCTCAAGGCATGGTTGGCAGAGCGGGGACACCTAGGTAACCAGGAGGACGCAGCCATCCTAGAGCAAGTACGTGGGTTCGTGACAGCTCACCAATTTACACGCTTTGCCGATTGGTTCGATGCTAGCCATCGCCCGGCAAATATGGTGGGTTTCCGTAAAGTAGAATCAGATGGAGTGAGTTTCTATGTTCTACCCCCTGGCTGGGTTGAGATAACAAGGGGAAAGGACCCTAAGCGAGCAGCTCGCCTTTGCCTTAAGGCGGGATATATTCTTACAGGAAAAGACAAGAATCGGTTACAACACCTTTATCGATTGCCGGGTATGGGTAAGGCATCAAGGGTCTATGTACTGACCGAACGTGTATTGACCGATGAGGATGATAGCCGAGAATACAAATAGCGTTAGCCAACAGGGACCATAAAGACCACATCATACTCAGGTCATAATCACTCCACGTGCGCGCGTGAAAGAAAGAAGAAAAAATGGTGGTTACAGTGGTTACATGGCTACAGAAAAATAACCAAAGCCTCATGTATCAAGAGATTCCGCTGTAACCACTGACATAAAATTGAATGGTTACACATTGGTTACACTGGTTACGTCGAGGGATATCTCGATCTAAATGTTTACTCTGGCATCTGACGTATTAGTCAAGATAGTAAACTCTTTCAAAGATGGACGTATCAAAAAGGGTGCTTTATTATGCAAGCACCCTCTAAGTTAAGTTATATATAACTTATGTGAATGATACCTCTGCAGGACCGACCTTAATTACATCGGTATTAGCGACTTTAACGCCAACTCCGTGTTCTGAATCACCATCCCAAGTGAAGACAAGCCCATATATACTTTCTTCATCATGAAAGGCATACACTTTGACTAATTTGAAATCAACACTGTCAGAATGGTATTTTCTTTTAATATACTCGGATATTGCTTCATTAACTTTCGAATTCATCTCGCGCTGGTTGTTACGAAGATACTCAACATCCGAGATGAATTTATCATCAATTTCATAGATCTCGAGATTTACAACCTGGATAGGGTCATCTACAAATGACTCCAATATAATATCACAGCAAATACCTTCGTCATCCTCATAAAAACCAATAGTATCCATAGTCATCTCCGATAATATTTAACCACATGATTTCTTGGGTTGCTTATTATTCAATCCCTTGGCAACGCCCTTCGCCTCTTTAGATTCGTATTTCACTCCATGTTCCTTTTCAAACTGGCTAACAGATCCTGCGTGAGGGAATGATGCCTCATGTGCTTCTGTCTTAACAAGTTGCATGGTTGATGTGTTTGTAGCTGGATCATAGTCATCTAAATGGTGCCAAGTATATCCATCTGGATGAGATTTACCTGTTGCATTCCCTGAAACCCCTTTATACCCAGCGATATCATTAGCAGCTTTAAAATCTCCATATCTACCACCAGACATCTGTATTTTAACTGTATTTATTCCTCCTTGATAAAGGGCGTCAGAACCTGAGAAATCAACACCTGAGTACTTAGATAATCCATAAGGGTCCACCCACTCCAGCGGGTTATGCACATACCCTTGTGGCCTCAGTCCGCCTGCAAATCCTATTGGGTCTGACGAGATATACTGCCCCAACTCAGGGTCAAAGTAACGGTGACGGTTGTAGTAGAGACCCGTTTCCTGATCATATAGCTGCCCCTGATAGCGCAACTCGCAGTAGGTTTCTTCATTCGCAGCATCCCCCAGGAAACGTCTGAGTTGTTGCGGTATCGTATCGGTGCGATGGGTGCCCCACAGTAGCTGTTCACCTCGCCAGACAATATCTCCCTCTTCACTGCATAACTCTCTGGCCGTGCCCGCTACATCGGTCACGATGTAGTGCAGACGATCACCCTGTTCACAGGCTTCCCACTGAGCCAGTGGCCTGAAACTCCCCGGCTCATACACCCACTGTACCTGCCGGGCAGCGTTACCATTTGCTCGGTAGCTCTGCTGCTGTACCAACTGGTCACCGTCCCAGCGGTAATGGACACGGCTGATGGCGGCGAGTTGGCTCACCTGACCTTCCCGCTCCTTGCCAATACGGCGGCCAAAGGGGTCGTAGCGATAACGCCAGCGGCTGCCATCCGGCAAAGTAACCCGCTGCAGGCGGTCGTGGGCATCCCACCGGAACTCGGTGGTTTGGGGGCGGAATCCGGGCCGTGATACCACCTTTTCACATAATCGCCCGCACTTGTCGTAGCGGTACTGACTTTGCCCAATCTGGCTAACTCTGCCTGCTTCATCATACTGACGCAGCGGCTCGGCCTGTGCCTGCTGGCTGGACAGCGGTTGCCCATCGCTTGGCAGAATATGGGAGAGCTCGCAGAGGTTTAGTTCACTGTCATAGCCAAACAGTCGGGCCTGACGCTCGTGACCGCGCTTGCTGCGCTCAGCCACCACCTGACCGTTGCCATTGAGCTTCCAGCCCTGTTCGCCCCAGTGGCTGTCGTTGACCCCAACCAGGCGGTCGAGGGCATCATACTGATAGTGACGCGACAGGGTGTCGGGCACAGCGCCGCTCGCCGGCACCAGGGATTGAGAGAGCAAGAGCCCAGTCGCGCTCCACCCCTGATTGAGAGTAAAACCGGCCTCACTCTGGCGCACCTGCTCACGCCCTTGCTGGTCATGGGCAAACTGCAGGGGCTGACGGCTGCCCACGGTGAGCTGGGTCAGTCGCCCTTGCTGCCAAGCCAGCCCCAGCGGCGCCAGCAAGCCGGTGATGGTCTCACGCTGGCCAGCCTCGCCGTAACGACTCTCGATACTCTCGCCATTGACGCGCTCGCACACCACCCGCCCCAGCACATCCCACTCGTATTCCACCAGGGCATCTGCATTGCTGGCTCGCAGCAAACGACCGGCAGCGTCATAGGCAAAATGAGTCTCCCCCTCACGCTCGCCATGCTCACGCAAAGCTTCAACTCGGCTCAACCGCCCCAACGCATCGTAGTGATAGCGCAGCTCGGCGTTATCCGGCGCACGACGCAAGACAAGCTGGCCGACCATATCATAACGATAGTCATAGCGACGACCGTCGTAGTGTACCTCTCTGGCCACCCGGCCACAGTGGTCAAACTCATACCGCCAACTACACCCTAGGCTGTTGGTAACACCGGCAAACTCACTCTCGGCATTGTAGTAATAACGGGTAGTCGTCCCCAGCGGGTCGGTCACGCTCTGGAGGTTGTCAAAAGCACTATAGGCAAGTTGATATTGCTGACCAAGAGTATCGGTCAGTCGCACCAGATTGCCTTCGATATCGTAATCGAAGCGGCTTTCGGTGCCATCTTCATAGATAACCTTGCTTGGCTGCTGCTCGTGATGGCGATACTCCCAGCGACGAACCAAGGTGTGTTGGTCACTCTGCTGATAACGGGCAACCAAACGATCCTGCGGGTCGTAATCAAAGCGCCAGGGCGCACCCACTGCTGGCTCGTAGCGAACCAGCAAGCCACGTGGGGTATATTGCCATTGACTACGCAGTCCACCCGGATCGGTCATGGCCGAAAGCAACCCTTGGGGGGTATATTCATGACTCCAAGTTTGCCCTAGAGGATTCGTCACCGTCTCAAGCTGCCCCAGATGGTTATAGCTATATTGCCAAGGTTGACCGAGGGGGTCGATATAGGCCTCCAGCCTGCCCGCCTCATCGTAGCCATAATGGTGTGTCGTGCCATCGGGCAAGATAACCTGGGTGACTTGACCCCATTCGTTACGCTCAAACTCGGTACGCTGGCCCAGCGAATTGACCAGCGCCGCTAACTGGTTGTTCATCCACTCAAAGCGGGTCTCGCCGCCATCTGGCTCACGGCGCAGCAGGATGTTGTTACGCTCATCCCTCACATAGGTGGTAACACCACCAAAACCACTGTGGTAGTAACTGGTAAGGTTGGTATCGTCATAACGGAAGTAGCCATCCCAATAGTTGTCGGCGCAGCGGTTGGCCAGACAGCGCCCCTGCACATCGTACTCATGCTCGACCCAGGTCTGGGCCAGATCACTCCAGCGGGTGAGCCACCCTTGCGGTGAATACTGATAGTCAAAACTGCGCCCGGCACCGGCCCGCACCTCAAGCAGCTCACCATTGGCACCATACTCATAACGGGAGAGCTGGCGCGGAGGGTCAAATTCCGACATTACCAAGGTGAGCGCCCTGACATAGCGTCCCTGATGACTGACCCGAATATAGCGGCCATCGGCTAGCAGTACGCGTACCAACCGACCCCGTTCCCATACCCAACGCATGGTGTTGCCATAGGCATCGCTCATGGACGTCAGGTAGAGGTGAGGACCACGGGCATGCTCGAACCCATAACGACGACCATCCAAATGATGCAGTTGCAGCAGACCGTCAGTACGGGTCAGCCGCCACTCAGGGTTAGAGAGGCTTTGCGCCCACTCCCCCTCATCAGGTAGGGTAAAGAAGGCTTGGTTAAATTCACCATCGGTGAAGACAACCATGCCTCCTTGCAGCTCCAGTGACATGTCCCATTCCGTACGCCAGAGTGAACCCAGGATGCCGGGCCGACGCGGCCCGCCAGAGCGGTAGTAACGAGTAAATCCAACTGGCAACAAGCTGGCTAAGCGCCAATCCTCCCGGCGTTCGAACACGAAACCGGTGGCCATGTCGACCGGCTCACCTTTCCCTTGGCACGTTTTTGTTGAGGCACAGTTATTACCATCTGCCTGCCCAGCTTTGGTTGTTTCGGTGGGAGGTTTATCGAGATCACCATCACCCTTGTTGCGGCCGGCATTGACGCCTTCAGGCAGTTCAGCTCGCCCTTTCGCCCGAGGTGAACCGGTGACACGGGTGACCACCTTGCCAATAAATTCATCAAATTTTGCTGCTATATAGGCAAGTGCTGAGTCGTATTTTGCCGAGAGTTTCTCCAGCGCGTGGATAATCCCGGTGATTTGCTCCTTCATCATGGCAATCAACCAGCGGTTGCTCGCCGGGTCTATCAGCATTTTCTTCAGGGCCGCAATCACCTGCAGCAAAATGGCTTTGGCTTTTTGCCCATATGTCGATATCTGGGAACGTAGCTCCGTCAACCCTTTAATCAGGTTGCCATTAGACAGGCTGCGAATAGTCTTGATGGCAAACTGGATCGCCTTCCTATCGCCCAGTTTCAATGCCTTGATAATGGCCTTACCACTGACCTTGATGGCATCACCAAAGCCGGGGATAACTCCTATCAAGCACAGCGCCCCTCCCGCCAAGTGCAGATTATCATCCAGCTTTGCTGGCTCCTTGTAGGAGACGTAACCCCACTCACCAATCGCATACAGGTCGATGACCTGACCAACCACAGGAACAAACCCCAGCAGTACTTCACACACCAAGAGTACCGCTTCATTGCTGCTGGCCTTATCACCTAACTCAGCAGCTAAGCTGTGATGTATCTTGTTGACGGCAACTTTGAGCTCACGGCTACCTTTGTTTATTTTTTTATCCAATTCCCAAAAGCGCTTGTAGGCCTGGTTGTACTTGTCCGGAACACTATTGAAAATCCCACCGAGCATACCGACGTCATCGACATCAACTTCATCTGCGTCACTGTCAGAGGCGTCATATTCAATAAGTCCTTGCTGGCGCAGAATAAGAAACAACGTGAAATATTCGGCAGCTAATGCAGCATGGGCAGGATTGGATTGAAAGACCGGGTTATTTTGCAACGTTTCCTGAGGTTTGAATGAGTCACTCCCCTCTTCCAGCAGTAATTCAAAAGGGCCGCACCCCATATCCTTTATCTTACAGAGCCCATTTTTATCCGTCTTGCCACTGATCTCTTTCTTATTGCTGTCTGTCAGCACGAAAGGGGCATTAGGGACCGGTTTCCCATCGTCATAATGATAATGAATGATGACTTCACAGCCACACTTTACGCATCCGCCAGAAATGATGTTATCGGTCGAAAAGTTGTTCTTGGCAGCCTCATCACTGGACATCAGGCTTGCTGTTTTATTTTTACTCATGAGTCCCTCAACCTATTCCTTATCCAATTCATGCAGTGCCTGTTCAAACAACCTATCCATGCGGTTTTGTTGACCAACTAATTCGATTGGGTCATCCATTATTTTTTTTGCCCAGGGAAACGCCATAAACCCCGCCGGCATTTCCAATTTGAGACTCAAGAAACGGATAACATCCTGTTGATTCTTGAACCCATGGGAGGTTGCTTCTTTCTCACCTTCTTTGACGAAAGAGAACAACTGTTCTGGCTGCCACCCCTTAACCACCTGATGATGCGCTTGGATATGCGCAACATACTCATCGTGGGCAATACGATCTGATTGCGAGTTCAATGCAGACCATTGAGTGGGCGACAACTGTTGGGGTGTGCGTCCAGCAAGGTCATGTTCAACCCGCTCAACAAGATTGAGATGTTCACATCCGCCCTCAGGTGACACATCGATGATCTTGGCGCTAGGGCCAAACAGCGCAGTGGCTTCGGCGGGAGAGCTTGCCATCAAAAGGGGCTTAACCACCTGCCAATCACTGAGCCGCAATATGGCGGTCTCATTTTCGGGTGTCTCTATCCAAGACCACTGCCGCAGATGAGCCAGCAATGCTTGCAACTGCTGGAGCGGCGTATACGCCAACATGAACCAATCGAGTTGCAGCATCAGCCCCCATCCGGCTTGATGGATGACAAGGCGCTGGAGCTCTGGCCAATTTCCACGATGAACCGGGATGAGATAAGGCGAGATAGTGCTATGCAGCTTTCCCGTCTCCCCCCAATACAGCCTGGTCTGCTCGAGGCTGCCACCCCATTTTTCAGCCAAGCTGGGCACAGCATCATTGATGGCTGCCTCGGCAAACATGAACAGACCTTGCCCATCAAGCAGGCTCTGCCACTCATCATCGTTATACCTACCAGATACCATCATCTTGTTATCGGTCACGCATTACGCTCCTTTGTCGTCTGCCAGGCCAAACATCCATTCACGCCGATGAAAATGAGCTCTTGAATCACTCACCAGCACAGCGTCCATCTTGAATTTTTTAATGGCCATCGATAACGAGTTGTGGGAAACCAATTTGATAAACTGAGGGTGCCGATAATAATCAGAACCTATAATCCACCGATGTGCTGACCAGGATTCCCACTCATCCTCCGATGCAGAGGGATAAAACTCTTTTGCCAATGTAATTCCGCTGATAAAGCGCAGCTCCAGCCACTCAATACTCAGCTCAAAGGGATAATACTCGCTGGCCCTGATGAACAGGGTTTTGGTTAGATATTGATAGCGAGCTTGATTGGTCAATACTCGATAATTCTCTGCGCTCAGTCTGTTTTCATATTCTTGTGAAGGCTGGTTAGTGGACAACCCTCGCTCCCCGAGACATTCAAATTGCGACCTTGAATAGCCGACACCCACCACTTCGGGTACATATATCGCTAGAAATTGAGCCTCAAACTGTTGCTTCGTTGGCAAGTCAACCATTGCAAGCCATGTCTTTAGCAAGGTGGGTTCGTGAAAGGGGAAAAAGGTTTGACGCTCATCCGGGTAAATACAGGTGAGGCGAGCCATGCACACTCGCTGAACTTCATTTATCTCAGCAGTTGCTGTCAGTAGCACGACACCCACGTCAGGGTAGCATTCATGTGACAAGATCCATAACAGCAGGCTTTCCGTTGCCGCGCCTTCTTCGATGGAAAGCAGCACAAGTTCAGAGGCGGGGTAACCTTGAACATGATTTTTATTAGGCAATAAGCGCCAATACTCTTGGCATCTATTACATAATGATTTCCAATAATCAATACCACCTTCAAATTTGGTGATATCAACAACAACATATAATTTCGATGTTTCATTTCTGACGATATCGAATATAGGAAACAGCATCAGAATTGCCTATCTAGTTGTGGCTTTAATGGAGCAAGCTGCTCTTATATACACATGCCTATAGGACAGGAGGGGTTTAAGTAACTGCAGAACATGGCTAAAATTATCAGCCACACAACGTAATTCAGTAGTTAAACGGTGGGCCGGAATTTCCCTGCCCACTATTACACATCACTATACCTTTTCTCCGCGAGCCCAACGCTCACGTACTTCCGCAGGAGTCAACGGTGGAAATTTAACTCCCTTATCAATCAAAAACTGTTTTACCTTAATAGCCCATGGGTATTGAGGTGATGATTTATCCATTAAAGATAGGCTGTCTTCCACTGAGTAGGCTAAATCTGAACCACCGCTGTCTCTCATTTTATAGTCAGCACCATGCTGCAACAGCCAATAAACAACCTCATATTGGTTAATATATGCACCATACAATGCGCTATTGCTACCAGGGCCATCTGTCAGATTAAGATCTGCACCACGCTCTACTAATAATTTAATATCAGCCCAGCGAGCCTCACCAATTGCATTGAATATAGCTGGCTCACCATTTCTATCCAGAGAATTTGGATTCCCTCCTGCATCCAAAACAACCTTGAGCAGTTCTGGATATTTAGAACCAGCAACGGAGCAAACTGCGTTATCACCAAATCCATCTTTATAATTGGGATCGGCCCCTACTTTCAGGGCAAGTTCGACCGCTTTGTAATCTTTAGTCTCAAGAATTAGCCATAGTAACGGGGTAATACCCTCTTCATCTTGTATATTAAGGTCAACCCCTTGCTCAACCTGACGACGAGCTGCAGCCTCATCACCACGCTGGATTGCATCCAAAACATTCACTACAGGGGCTGGAAAAAACTCACTGGCTTGCATACTTTTTCCTCCCACTTGGCACGCAGATAACAAACCCAGTACTCCTATGCAGAGTACTTTCAGACGAGATAGCCATATCATTTTGTTCCTCCAAGCTTGCTGGTAATGGTGCCAATATCCTCACTCTTTTGCGCTTCAATACCGGCAATAACTTGATCCATACCGTGTCGAGCAATAGGATTCCCCCCTTGCGAAGGCAAGGGTAACATTTTCCCGGCGGCAGAAGGTAATGCCCCACCAGCCAATATCGCCCCTCCCAAAGCGCCACCAATCACCGCACCAGCAGAACCTCCGACGGCACCACCAATCCCGGACAACATGGTGGGCACAGCCAACTTGCCTATCCCTTGCACCATGGTGAGGACCTCTCCGTCCACTGCCTGAGTCGTGATCAGCTCACCTATTTTGTCCAGTGGTAAGCCACCTTTGCGGCTGACCGTGTTGGCATGCAACCCGGCTGCATTGAAGGTATAACCGGGCAGACCGGTAGCGCCGACCCCTGCTGAAGCCAAGCCACCGCCCAAGGAATGGCCAACAGCAACTAGAGGCGACGATGGCGAGGCTACTGATCTTTTGACTCGTTGAGCCAGATACATTGCCTGATTGTATTGCTTGGTTTCTGAACCTATCCCCTGAGTCGCATTAGTCATCCAGTCTAATTTTCCGGTAACAGCGTTATTGGTGCCCCGATAGGTGAGCATGGTCTCGTTGTTAATGGAGGACTTGAATAAGGCGGCGCCAAACCCGCTCTTTTGGTCGGTAAACACAGCATTTTCTAGACCAGGTATTTTCTTGGTATCAACCAGCTCAAGACCAACAGGAGCCGAGGGTAATACAGTTCGAGCACCGCGGTTGAATTCATCGACGGCATAAACATACTGCGCAGCTTCAGCCCGCAAGATACTGTCATTGTTGAACCCCAGCCGCTTACCGGCATCAGCCAGCCCAGGCACCTTGGCGGCACGCTCGGATAATTGTTTACGCGCCTGGTAGCGCAGCTTACGCTGAGCTTCCGTTAAGGTTTTTTCCACCTCTGGCAAGGCCACAGGGGCAGCCCACTCGAGCAGTGTTTGCCATGGCACCAGCATGGGAGAAAGCGCCAGCAGTGGCAGTCGCTTTTTGGCGGCTTGTTCGGCGCAGCTTTTGGCAGGCGATTGATAGGGGCTATCCCCGATAATCACATTGCCACTGCCTGCGGCGACAGAGCCCCCACAGCCAATGGCATCTCCTACCCTGGCCGCCGCTTTACCGTTGATAAACACATTGCAGGAGCCACCAGAAATAGCGCGGCTATGAATACCGTGGGGCATGTTGGGACACGGGCAAGCATGGAGTAACACGGAATCACCTTTGCGTGCAGCAGGCTTGCCATTAATGATGACATCGCCACTACCAGCAATGATCGGTGTGGCAGGAAAACAGCCGTGACCGGCGCAGCTATCGCCCAATCGAGCAGCACTTGGCATATCGACTCCTTAGCGGCGATCCGGCGCATCCGGCAAGGTGGGCTTATTGGGTGCTTCCGGCTCTATTGCAACCGGCGCAGTGCCGGCGCCGGGAGAGCCACCGTCATTGATCTTGACCACATTGCCCGAGATAGTTACCCCGGCTGCGTCAAGTTTGATGAAACCACCGGGTCCTTTGATGGTCAGAGCCTGCCCCGCTTCCAGCACAATGTCGGTAGCCTTGAGGTAGCTATCTGTTCCCACCACTACACGCTGATGTGCGCCAACTACCAGCTCTTCCCCACCGGAGATCGATGTCTGGCGGCTGCCATCTAAATGGGTTATCTCTCCCCCACCAATGAAGCGCTTGAATGAAGCCATCACTTTTTGTACAAAATGGCGGCCTATAAGCTGATGATGATCCTGCCCAATTTGTTCAAAATCATCTTGGGCTACCGTGCGATGACTATGGCGGTCTACCCGCTGGAACTGATCTTGATTGACCGTCAGATGTTGATCCAGTCCCACACTTTGGCGATGAATGTGGTTGATGACGACGTCCATATCCTTTTGGGCATGGATGTAGATCTGCTCTCTAGATGCTTCATCTTCAAAGCGCAGTTCATTAAATCCTTTACCTTTATGTGTATCGGTTCGCAACAGCGTACGTGTCTTATGCTCGGGCAACACATAAGGGGTTTGATTAGTGGCATGATAAGTGCGGCCAGTCACGATGGGCTGATCCGGATCCCCCTCCAGGAATGAGACGATGACCTCATGACCGATACGCGGCACTGCCATCATGCCATATTGTCCACCGGCCCAACCTTGGCTGACTCGCACCCAACAGGAGCTCTGATCATTGCTGGCACCATATCTGTCCCATGGGAACTGCAGCTTGATTCGACCATATTTATCGCAATAGATCTCTTCACCTGCCGGGCCCACTACCGTGGCAACTTGGGGACCATCTACCATGGGCTTATGCGGTAATTGTGGTCGCCAGGTTTGTAGTGCTTTGACTACCGTGAACTCATTAGTGATGGTTGTTGCCCCATCTCCGCCTTCCTCTTCCAGAGCTTGAGGTTGTTTACCGGTATGGAGAATGCTGACTACTTGCCAATTGGTATTCAGGACAGCATTTGGATGCTCACTTAGTGAAAAGGTCTGACCCGGTAACAGCGCCGCACAGTTCGACTGACCCCGACTCGCCATGGCATCGCTGCGCAACGAATCGAGCCGATATTGGGTGAAGGATTTGCCACTGGGGTCCTGCTTGAAACGCCCTGGATAGTCAAAATGCTGATAAGTGTCACGCTGGTGCTCAAGTTCACTCCCTAGCTTTTTATGAGATAGGGCATACGCCGGGGTTTTAAAGCTGTAGTCCTTGAGTTCAACCTCAGCTTGGCGCACCGTTTCTCGATAGTGAAACTTGCGAACATAGGGCCCTTGCTCTAGCGAGCGGTTACCCAAATTGAAGAAGAGCGTGGGGCCATCGGTGAGTGCGGCTGTATTGTCTGCAAACACAAGACGATGCTTGCCTTGCTCAAATTCATGGAAATAGAACATCCCCTCTTCTGCTGCAAGGCGATTGATAAATTCAAGGTCGGACTCCCGGTACTGTACGCAGTACTCCCGCTGAGCATGGGCGTTTTTGAGTGCAAAGGCGTAGTCAGTAATGCCATGCTCCTGCAGCAAGGCTCCTATGATTTCTTCCGGCTTTTGTGCCTGAAAGATTCGGGCATTGTGACGCAGACCTAATCGCCACAGAGCTGGTTTGACTTCCAGGCTGTAGCGAGTACGCCGAAAACCACTGTCACCTTGCTCGAACTGGCTCACAACACCGTTCACACGCCGCTGCAGCTCGCCCTCATACCACACCAACAGTTCGCACGGCTGATCCAGTACAGCGCCAAAATCGATATCAGGCTGGCTACTTGCCAGTTCCAACGCAAGTGTGAACGGATCGCTTAACGCCTCATTCAATGTAAAGCCGGCCACTACAAAAGTGGGATCTGGCAGCGTCCCCACTTTAACGGTGAACTGCAGTCCGGTCTGATTAGCCATGATATCTCCCTATCACTTCTCCAAACATCACCTGAAACCTGCTAAAACAACACGCTACCGCCCTCTCCGGTCCATTTTCGGCAACTAGAGATAAGTAACAAGACGGGTAATACGTTGATTGTCTCTGCATAACAGGACACCTCTTATTGCTTTGCAATCACTCCGCGTAAGCAGGGAGATGGCAAAACATAAAAACCACGAAAAAAATTAACCAACTGAAAAATAAGGAAATAGGCCGGTTGTATAACCGGCCTGATTAGAAGAAATAACGGGCATAAAAGGCGAGTCTTATGCCTCGATCGGGGCGCGCCAGTCATCGGCACCTGAAGTCCCGGCGACGGTGTGCTCCCAGTCGATCTTGCGGTAAGCCAGAGAGACCTGGATCAGCTGGGTGAAGTCAGACTTCGCCGGATCCTGGCAGTGGGGCATCTGGCAGTCGATGTCGACGATGGTGGCATCGGTCAGTACGGTGCTGAAGAAATGCTCTTGTTTGCCCTCAACAGAGGTGCGGTACCACTTCAGGGTCACTTTCGGCAGCATTTCGCCGGAGGCCAGGGAGTTGTACATCAGCGGTACAGCTTTATTCAGGGCCACGGTGAATTTGAACGGCTTATGGACGCGCTGACCAGCCGGCTGACCGGATTGCGGATCGGTCGGCACGGTGACGACGTGCTGGAATTCCTGCACCAGCATCTCGTCTTCATGGCCCTGCACGAAGATGTTGCCGACGGAGTCAGAGGTGAAAGCACCGGCGGTGATGTTGCCCTGGGTTTTACCTTCGATGCTGATATAACATGGAGTTGGCATGGGTATGCTCCTGATTGGTTAAACGGTAATGACACTCAACCGGAACCATTAGCAGTGACTATGCCACTTACTAAATTATTTAATAATCAATACCTTATGTTCTCATACTTGAACTGTGTGATAGTGCTTGCGCAATAATTTGCTCAAACAGATGTCATGGACTGGCAAGGCTTGAAAAAATAGTTATTAATTCCGATTTTCATGCTAAAAATTGCTTCAGGAGAAATTAATGACTGCCGATATCGTTATTATTCACACAGGCTTGCTGTATAGATATTTAGCCCTAGCCATAGGGACGACTTGGCTTCGCCAAGAACCTATCGCCACTGTTTGAGGGTTGTGTAACCACCGGTAACCACCATTTCTTTGGGGCATGGTTACAGTAGAAGCCAATGGTGGCGTGGGTTAGAAGGCGATGTAACCTCGTAACCAGTGTAACCAGCGCCTACTTGATATATAGAGCAAACTGCTGGCTGGAATCACACTGTACTGTCACCTGTCTATGTCGACTGAAGCGACAACTGAAAGTCTCAAAAACTACCTTATTACCTCAGGGTCTCTGCCAATAGGAACCAAAGGGCCACCGAGTGTGGCCCTTGCCTTTTCTGCTTCATGCGCGCGTGAAAGAAGAAACAAAAATGGTGGCTACAGTGGCTACACCACAACGAAACACCTCTGTAGGCCTTATGTATCAACGGATAGAGGTGTAGCCACTAGGCTGATTCTTAGTGGCTACACATTGGCTACAGTGGCTACAAAAGGGGGCTGTAGCCACCTGTAGCCACCACCTTTTTGGGTAGTGGCTACACGACAACCCCAGCAATAGCGCGGCCTAGAGGGGAGTTGTAGCCGCGTAGCCACTGTAGCCACCGTTTTTTTCATACATAGAGTGCAGACAGCCGATCGAGATCACACTTTTACTGCAACAGGGGGTTGCCTTGAGATTGACCAACGAACAACGAGAGCTGGTGCTCGAACTGCGCCACCAGCACTCAATGAGGGAGGTGGCTGACATAGCCGGCCTGCCATTGGGTACCGTGAAGTCCATCATCAGCCGGTCGGGGCTGTTCGCCGATAACCTACTGGCCATATTCACCTAGCCTCCATGACAAAGCTGCAGGGAGGCCCTGCCGGCGGCACCTGAGCTGCCTCCCCATCCAGTCAAACATTTTGCCCCATTTTGTGACGGGTCAGCTGGTAGTCGTGTGGGTATTCAAGCAGGATCTCGAAGGCTTTTCTCCGTGGAGATAGCCAGCCTGAAATATCTAAATAACAAGGAGTTGAGATGCTACATGCCATTTTGCATGGCAAGGCCGGGAGAGTTGAACAAGGTGGCCTGTCTATCCGCTGGAGTGAGCTCTTTAAGCGCAACGAGGACTTGCTCACAGCCACCTTCTTTGGCCGACTCCCCTATTTATCAAATGGTGCTTTCGAAGCTGTGCTGGGTTGCCTAATTGGATTGGAGCAGGCAAAGCGGCTAGCACCTACCTTCATTGAAATTGTACTCTGGCCTCGCCTCAATGAGTGGGAAGAGCGCGGGTATGTCGAACCAGATGTGATCCTGCGATTTAAGCATGAACTGGTGATGGTTGAGGTTAAGCCTCCCTTCGGAGGTGGCCAGTACCAAGACCAGTGGCGGGCACAGATGACGGCGTTAAGTGTCGAAACTGAGTATCTGGAATACGAGCAGATTCACTTCGTTGCTCTCGGCAATACCCTGCCAACCCCTTTGCCCATAGATGAACACCCCAAGCGCTTTACCCCCATGACTCAACTGGAGTGGGCCGCTCTACGTCGCTTATTGCAAGATGACGAGGTTTTCACAACCAGCCGGCAAGATGAGGTTGTCCGCCAGGATGGAGCTATCCGTAAGGATTTGCTGGAGGCCTTCAGGCTGTTTGGCATGCTGCCTATGGTACCAAGCTGGCAACCCCTGCTGAATTTCTCCAATGGCTTGAATCTGGATCACCGCTTGCTGGCCACCAACGCCCAATAGGCTGCCTTCACCATTACAGGCCAGATTGGCCAGATAAGGATTTAGCAGATGAGTAATGATCTAGTCCAGACGGAAAAACTAGTAGACCAACTGGGACAAGCCCACCGTTTAGTAACCGGCTTTTATCAGCGGATCTTGCCGCTGTTTGATCAGATAGCCCAAGAGAGTATCGACGCCAATTTTTGGTATTGGGCCCCTAGCGAGAATAGTCGCCCCTGTGCCAGAAGTACCAGGCCTTCGAGTGCCTGGGCGTGGGACTATATACCACTGTTTGCCTCCACTCACGGCTACCGGACTTGGGATGGTGGTAAGGCTCGTAGTGGCGATATGAGCTTGGCATTTCGGCTCTATGTCGATGATGCCATCAGGGACGGTTCCCCCCAGCGCTTGGGTCGAAAAGGAGAACCGGACCCGTTACGGTTGGAGAAAGGCAACGCTGTAGTAGAAGTACACCTGTTTCGCTGCAGCAAGGATAGTGAACATAGCTTTGATACCCTTTGGGACAAAATCCCATGGCCCCAGACTACCGAACAGTGGACCACCGCCACTCAGTATCCGGAGGTCGAATTCTGTGTGCGACATGTTCCGCTTGCTGAGCTGTTGAGCAACCCTGCAGTGGTTACTCAGTGGATCAAGAGCCGGCTGGGCTAGCTCCTCTGCAGGGCAGCAGCCCTTTTTGTAATGAGCCCAGAGAGTCAGATACGGCTGAAGTTCATCGGCCAGCACAATTGGGGAAGAAAACTTCAGCCAAATTCAGCTATTCTCCCTGCCGTCACCTGGTGGGCTCCGTTCTTGCGGCGCCATTCCCTGGCCATTAGCTGTGCTCACCAGGTGGCCCTCTGAATCGGCTGTGTCGTGGTTTCCCTGACACTGTCCGATCAACCCTGACTATCTATTCCTCCTTTTCGTATCTAATTGTCATACCGATGCTCATGCGATCACCACGGGTCAGCAGCCGTAGGCCAGGGTGACCCGCCATGTGGTGAGCATTAGCTGCATGGCTCTGTGGCTCCAGGCAGACAAAACCACACTTCTCGTCGGGCTGATAAAGCATCAGGAAGGCGCCATCGCTAGAAATTTTCAGACGCTGTTGCCGTGCGGGGTGGTCGATTTCGGCCTGCCCCTGCCAACCGCCATAGCAGTGGTTAAGCCACCCGGCCGGACGCTGCCATTGCCTAAAATCGAGCCAGGGTGGCAGCGCACTGCTCCAGCTCGTCGGCAGGTGATCCCCCCCCTCCTGCCAAACGCCACTTGCCAGAAAGCGCACTTGCGTCTCTTCATCGCGCCAGAAGAAGGGGTGAAAACCGGCGCCATACTGGCAGGGGGCCTCCCCCAGATGGGTCAAGCTGATACGTACCACCAGGCTCCGCTCGTGCAGGCGGTAGTCGATCTCTGCGAGATAGTGGAAGGGATCGTTACGCCGGCTGAGCTGCAGCGTCACCGAGCTAGTGGTCAATGCCACTAGTTGCCATGGGTATAGCCAGCCTTCGCCGTGCAGGAAAAACGCTGGATCGACCTCGCTCTCGGGCAGTCGGTGCTGCTCCCCCCAAAGTTCGAAACCATTGCCTGCGACCCGATTGGCCAGCGGCAGCATGGGGAACAGGGCGCTCTGGCCTGGATGCCACGGAGCAGTGGAGTCCGTTTCCCGCAGGAGCGGGCGTCCCTCGCTATCCTCTAACCCCAGCAGGCAGGCCCCTTGCGAAGAGACCCGCATCCGAAGATGCGGATTGCTCAAGGTATGAACCGTCATGCAGAAGTGCTCACCTTGGTCTGTGTCAACTCCACCTTGCCCTGAGCCAGCTGGGCTTCCAGTGCTTCCAGGGTTATCCCCTTGGTCTCTGGCACCTTGCGATAGATGAAAACGAGGCCGGCGAAGCATATGAGGCCGTAGAGCAGGAAGCTACCCGAGGCACCCAGACTGGCGTTCAGCAATGGGAAGGTATAGGTCAGCACGAAACAGGCGATCCACAGAGCCAGCGTCCCGGCCGACATCGCCAGACCACGCACCCGGTTGGGGAAGATCTCGGAGAGCAGCACCCAAGTGACAGGGGCCAGGGTCAGGGCATAGATGGCGATGGCCGCCAGCACCAGTAGCAGCACTGGCAAACCCAGCACGCCGCTGGCATAAGCCGCGGCCATCATGCCGTAGATGAGGGTCAGGCCAGCAGAGCCTATCAGCATCAGCTTGCGCCGGCCGATCTTGTCCACCATGGGCAGTGCAATCAGGGTAAACAGCAGGTTGATAAGGCCAGTCGCAACGATAGATTTTAGGGTGCTATTGATGTCAAACCCGGCAGAGGCGAAGATCTCCTGTGCGTAGTTGAAGATGACGTTGATACCGCACCACTGCTGGAACACGGCCAGCACGATCCCGATGATGAGGATGGGACGCACCGAAGGCTTGCCCAGTTCGGCCAGTGATACCTTGTGGGTCTCCCCCACTAGGGTCTGACGGATCTCTGCCAGTGTCTGCTTGGAATATGTATCGCCGCCAATCTTGCTGAGCATACGGGAGGCTTTCTCATACTGGCCATCTTTGGCCAGCCAGCGGGGGGACTCCGGCACGAAGAACATCAGTACCAGGAACGCCAGTGCGGGTACCAGCTCGGCACCGAACATCCAGCGCCAGCCGGACTGACCATTCCAGGTCGCCAGGATATCGGCCTGGGTCGCTTGGCTCGCGACAGGATCGGCGATCATCAGGTTCACGAGCTGGGCAGCCAGCACCCCGATGACGATGGTGAGCTGGTTGATGGCGACGAATTTGCCCCGTTTGTCGGCCGGGCTTATCTCTGCGATATACATGGGAGAAAGGGCCGAAGCCAGACCAATGCCGATGCCACCGATGATGCGATAGACCACGAACAAATCGAAATTGCTGGCCGCAGCAGTGCCCCAAGCCGATATGGTGAACAGGATGGCTGCCAGGATCAGCGGCTTCTTGCGGCCAAAGCGATCGGAGGACCAGCCAGAGATGGCGGCGCCCAGCACACAACCCACCAGGGCCGAGCTCATGGCCCAGCCGGACTGAGCCGGATCCGTGATGCCGAAGTAGGCCTCATAGAAGGGCTTGGCCCCGCCTATCACCACCCAGTCGTAGCCGAACAGTAGACCACCACAGGCAGCCACCAGGCAGATCATCCAGACGTAGCCCATATTGAGCCCACCTGTATCCAATTGATTCTGTGAACTTTTCATGACTCACTCTCTATCTTGTCGATTGTAGGGTATGGCGGCGCCCCAAACCGGGGTGGGGCGCCGGTTTCTTGTTATGCGTGTAGATGAGATTGACGGCAGATCAGGCTGAACAGGTGGCCCTTGTCGTGGGCTGGGTTCAGGGCGAGTAGCTCATGCAAGCTTTGCTCACAGGCATCTCGTTGCCCCAGGCCAAGCTGGCCGAGCGCTCGTACCAGCAAGCAGTGCTGACGGTGTTTGTGCTGGGGGTCGTCGTCGAGCACGATAAGGTCCGGCAGGGAGACGGCGAAGAAGTCCGCCTCGACCCGCTCGCCCATGACCTCGTCGGCCCAAGCAACCATACCCGCGAACAGATCCTGCGCCTCCTGTACCCGACCGAGGCGGGCCAGGGCCATCCCACGGTAGAAGAGGTAGTCCACCGGCTGATCGTTGTAGTAACGGCTGGCTCCCAGCGACCCCTCACCCAGACAGGCCAGCTTCAGGCTCTGCTCGGCCAGGCTCTGGCTGTCGCAGGCCAGGTGACAGAGCGCCAGCAGGAAGTGGATGTCGTTGTCGGTCTGCCCCACCAGGCGCCCTTCACCCAGGTTGAGGGGATAGTGCAACGCCTGTTGCAACAGCATGATGGCTTCCCTGTGCTGCCCCTGCGTCATCAGCGCCAACGCCCTGCGCTGCTGGTTGATGAGGAATTGTCCCGTCACCTTGCCCTCGCCCCCCTCCCAGGGGTGGAACTCGCGCAGGCGCAATATCTCGGCTGCGGCCTCCAGCTTGCCCTCGATGTGGTAGAGGCCAAGCAGTTCGGCGGTCAGATCGTCGCGCTTGAGAGCGACCTCACGGTGCGCCTCCAGCAGGCTCAGCCGCTCGGCGGGTGCCATGCCGCTTCGCTTATGAAGTTGATCCAGCTCGAACAACAGGCGGGCATCGTCGTTTCGCAGCGCAAAGGCGCGACTCAGGCAGTGCTCGGCCGCCGCCAGATCGCCACCCTTGTTGAAGTGGTAGATTCCGAGGTTGCGCCAGGCACCGGCAAAATGTGGTGCCTGTTCACAAACCCCTTGCCACAGGGTGATGGCCTGCTCGTAGCCGCGCTTGCTGTAGTGGAAGCAACCCAGCAGATAGCAGGCAAACCAGCTGTGGGGTAGCCGTTTCAGCATGGCGACCTCCCCCAGTGTATTGGGGAAGCGCACCTTGCTGGCAAAGGCCAACTCGGCTCGCTGCAGCAGGGCTTCTTGATCCTCACCTTCGGGCAGCAGGCTGGCCTGGAACAGCAGTGGCAGCGTCTCTTCCACCGGTACGGAGGCCAGCAGCTGTTGTGCCAATTCGGGACGCCCCAGTTCCAGCAGGTTGCTCGCCAGGAAACAGAGGTTCACGCCGCGACCATTGCACAGCGTCTGCAGCGCCCCGAGATCCGCCATCTGCTCGCTGACCAGCCAGCGCAAGAAGGCGAGCTGATAGTGCAGGGGATAGCGCACGCGCTGCTCGTCGATGTAGCCCAGAGCGGCCTCGCGATGCCCACACTCCAGCAAGGCCAGTGCCTTGAGGGCGATGGCACCGTAGTGGGTGCCGTTCACGGCCAGACTGCGCTCGACAAATTGCAGCGCCTGCGCGGGGTCCCGGCGCACCATGGAAATGCGGGCCAGGCCAAGGAAGCCACTGTCCCGGCAGTTGCCGCTCCAGGTCGCCTTGTGGAAGTCGTCGAAGGCGGCGTCGAACTGGCCGAGTCGCTCCCCGATATGGCCGCGCATCAGGCTCGCCTTGCCACACTGGGGATTCTTGTTGAGACGATGGGCCCGCGCCAGCGCCTTGTCAGCATGGCTCAAGGCCTGCTCGTAGTTAGCACGGTTGTATTCGAGGGTGGCCAGCGCCAGGTTGCAGCGATAATCCCCGCGATCCAGCTCCAGCGCGCGCAGGTAGTAGTCGAACGGCGAGCGGCTCGCATGCAGGTACTGCTCCAGATGCTGGCCGATGAAATAGAGCTCATCGACCGACTCCAGTTCAGATGCGGGCAGCGGAGCCGTCGCCGGATCAGGCAGAGCCTCACCCGCGGGCTCGTGCTCCAGATAGCTCAAGATGACCTGGTCGTGCTCATCCAGCAGCCGCACCCGCAGACGTTCCTCACTGATGATGGCGACCGGCTCCAGCCAGGCCTGCCCTGGTTGCAGGTCGATGGGCTGGCTCAGCAACACGCCACTTTCATCGCTCACTTCGAAGCGCACCCGGCACAGCGGGGCTATTGCGTAGGTGCCGCACAGTAGTCCACCCTCGACACGCTCCAGCTTGAGCGCGGCGCGGGTGTTGGCATTTTGCAGGGTCCCCAGAGTGTTGTAGGGCAGGAAGTTCTGGACGAAGACCTTCTCCTCCCCCGCATCCAGCCAGGTGAAGTCGGGCTGGTTGTCTGTGTAGACCCCGGTCATCAACTCGATATAGGGACCGTTGTCATCGGTCAGATTACGATCCCAGGCGAGGCCGAAATCACAGTTGCCCCAGGTCCACTGCTTCTTGCCAGGTGAAACATGGTGATCCGCCACGTGGAGCAGGCCGCCCTGTTCGCCATGGCAGTAGGCGCCGACGAAGTCGTAGTCGGACTTGTCCGCCATGTAGGAGGTCGGCACCGGAATGTTGCGGTAGCGGGAGATATCGACTCCGGCGGAGTAATCCACCTTGTAGTAGGTGCCGTGGGCGATGGGGAAGGCACTGACGTCACGCTTGCCGTGGTCATAGACAGCGGTGACATCGGGCGGGAAGACGCTCTGGTGATCGTCCCCCCCCTTGACGGCCGGATTGGACCACCACAGGAAGTGGCGAGGGGTGTCATTGCCGTTGAACACCTTGCCGGTGATCTCGATCAGCGCCTTGTCCGGGTAGAGGGTGAAGCCAGCCATCACCTGCAGGCCGCGCATCGCCTCCACTTCCCCGAGCCAGACGGTCTTGGCGCCGCCATCCCGCTCCTGGATGGTGAAGTCCACCGGCATGTAAGTGGTCGGTCTGTGGTGCTGCGGCCAGTTGAACTCGATACCACCGGAGATCCAGGGGCCCACCAGACCCACCAGTGCGGGCTTGATCACCTCGTTGTAGTAGACGAAATCACGCTGCATCACCTTGTCGTAGGCTCGGTGGATACGGCCCCCCAACTCGGGCAACAACATCACTTTGATGAAGTCGTTCTCCAGCCAGACCGCCTGATAGGACTTCATCTGCTTCTGACCGGTGAGGGTGTCGATCACACCGTAGGGATAGACGGCGCCTGAGGAGCCTTGATAGACCCGCTTCTCGAGAAACATGGGGTTGGGATCTTCGGCACCGACCTCGTAGGTCGGCAGGGAGACCGTTTCAACCCAAACATTTACATCCGCTCTCATCAATCTCACCTCATTCAACATTTATTAGTAAAAACTTTGAATGAGGCGAGTTTAGAATAGAGAAAAGAGCGGTTATCGCTTAAATGTCACGCAATACAGTAAGCGGGGTTTAGTTAAATGATGACTGTCGGCCTGAACAATCAGAGGGTGCGCCACCACAACAAGCAGGTGTTGCTGGCGCTACTCTACCGATTCAAAGAGGCGAGCAAATCTACCTTGGCCCGTCACTGCGAGCTGTCCATTCCGGCGGTCAGCAAGATCCTCGATGAGCTGGTGTCGGAGGGGGCCATCAGTCACAGCGAGCAGAATCTCTCCCTGCGCGGCATCAATGGCGGCAGCTACCGCATCGCCAGCGATCAGGGGGCCATCCTCTGCCTCAACATCAGCCCCACCAGCCTGGAGAGCATCCTGGTGGACGGTATGATCACCCCGCTGGGTGAGTTCAGCGGCCAGAAGATAGCCCCCCAGACCCCGGATGAACTGCTGCGTCTCATCGAAGCCTGCTACTACCAGCACAAGCTGCGCCACAAGGGAGTGGCGATCCGGCTGGCGCTCGCGGTACACGGCCAGGTCAATCCGGCCAGTGGGGTCTCCCAAACCATGCCGCAGGCTCCCTGGCACGCCCCGGTGGAGCTCAAGTATCTGCTGGAGGAGCGCCTCGGCTGCGAGGTGATGGTGGATAACGACTGCATCATGCTGGCGCTGGCACAGAAGTGGCAGGGAGAGGAACAGGGGAAAAGCGGGGATCTTTGCGTCATCAACGTCGATTACGGCATCGGCTCCGCCTTCATCATCAACGGCCAGATCTACCGGGGCGCCCTTTTTGGCAGCGGTCAGATAGGCCACACCATCATCAATCCGGATGGTAGCGCCTGCGCCTGTGGCCGTTACGGCTGCCTGGAGACGGTCGCCTCGCTGTTTGCCATCAAGAAGCGAGCCCGGGTCTTCCTCAAGCAGCAGGCAGGCGCCGATCATTCGGCGCTGGAAGGGGGGGAGTTCGACACCGCCCAGTTGCTCGAGCACTACCATCGGGGAGACGCCATGATCCGCGCCTTGGTGGATGAGGGGGCCCGCGCCATCGGCCTTAGCCTCTACAACTTCCTCAATATCCTCAACATCAACCGCATATACCTCTACGGCCGCAGCTGTAGCTTTGGCGAGCCTTGGCTGCAAACCATCATCAGCCAGACCGGCGCCAACCCGTTCGACTGCAGCGACGCGGTCAACGCGACTCAGCTCCGCTTTGGTGAGCTCACCCGCACGCAGCAGGTGATGGGTATCGGCTATCTCTATGTTGAAAGGGCGTTGGAGCAACCGACTTGAGCCAGTCGGTTTAGGAAGATAAAGGCAACTCTGCTGCGCATCCAAACTGCGCAAAAACGAAATGCAACGGGTGGTTCAGTATGGGAGGATCCTGGTGTGGCAAGGCTTGGAGAGAAGGTGGGGGGGGTTGGAGAGTGCGCAATTGCGCAGAACTGCGCAAAACGAATTACATCGGCGCAAAGAAAAACACGGTGTGAATGAAGCCAAGGAAGTGTGAGGTGGCTTACATGGGTTACCCGACCCTATCCCTCTCCCCCATAGACTAAGAGGCCTTCTCTGAAATAGAGAAGGGTGATATTGGCTTTTCCAGATCAGAAGTATGGGCCAAAGTATGGGCTGGCATGGGTTGGAAATGACAAACCCGCGACGGACGCGGGCTTGAAGGGCATAAATGGCGGAGAGACAGGGATTCGAACCCTGGGTGGCATTGCTGCCACAATTGATTTCGAGTCAATCCCGTTCGGCCACTCCGGCATCTCTCCGCGGGCCCTCATAGTGGCCCAATCCGGGGCGAGAAATCAATGTAAATATCGTTGCAGATCAGACAACTGGCGATTTAAACGACAGTGGTCACCCCAAAAATTGCCACGCAGAACCTTGTCAGGAGTTGTCTTCTCTCTTTCCCGTCACCATCTTGACCCTCCCTTCGCCAAGAAGAGCCGGGGAGATGAGCCACGCCCCCATGGCAGGGGCCCGGGAGAGTGCAGAGGTCAAAGCCAGGCGGCGACCGCTGCACGGCAGCAAGGCTGGTAATCCCCTGTCGATTGGTTAACAATTCCCGCTCATTTTCGGGGAGAGAAAGATCCCTCAAGACACGCAGATAGGAAAAACCATGTTGTACACACGTATCGTCTCACTGTTGCTGGTCGCAGCCAGCCTCTGGGCCGCACCGGCCTGGTCCAAAACCTATCCCCTCCCACCGGCTGACAGCCGCCTCATCGGTGAGCTGGAAGATTACATCGTGCAAGAAGGCGACCATCTGGAGCTCATCGGCAAGCACACCCAGATAAGCTTTCTGGCACTGCTCGAAGCCAACCCCGGGGTCGACCCCTACTTGCCCACCCCGGGCAGCCGACTGACGCTGCCAACCCAGATGCTGCTGCCCGACGTGCCACGAGAGGGCATCGTCATCAACTTGCCGGAGCTTCGCCTCTATTACTTCCCCAAGGGCAAGCAGGAGGTCATGGTACTGCCCATCGGCATCGGTGACATCGGCCGCGAGACACCGGAGATGACGACCACCGTCATCGCCAAGAACCCGAACCCGACCTGGGTGCCCGGCCCCATGGTGCGCAAGTCCTGGCTGGAGCAAAAGGGCATCGACCTGCCCGCCGTGGTGCCACCCGGCCCGGACAATCCCCTCGGCAAATTTGCCATGCGCCTTGGCTATGGCAACAAGGACTATCTGATCCACGGTACCAACAAGGACTTCGGGGTCGGCCTGCGGGTCAGTGCGGGTTGCATCCGCCTGCGTCCCGACGATATCGAGTTTCTGTTCAAACAGGTTCCCATCGGTACGCCGGTGCGGGTGATCAACCAGCCGGTCAAGATGGCGGTGGAACCGGATGGCCGGCGCTGGCTGGAGGTCCACGCCCCTCTGTCTCGTACCGAGCAGGAGTTGAACGACGGCGCCCCCCTGGTGCTCTCGGCCGAAGCCGAGCAGTTCGTCTCCGCTCCCGAGGTGGACAGCACACGGGTCATGGCACTGCTCGATGAGAAGAACGGGCTGCCTCAGCCCGTCAGCGGCTGACACGGTGATGACGAGGCTCCTGACCGCCCTGCTCTGCTTGCTGGCAAGCAGCAGCGCAATGGCTGATATCCTCTGGATGCACAACGGGGATCGGCTGACCGGCACCATCGAAGAGATCACCGATGACGAGGTGAGCATCAAGCTGCCCTACAGCCAGGTATTGAGTGTCCGGCGCGATGCCATCAAGCGCTGGCGGCTGGACAAGCAGGAGCAACCCAAGCCCCTGACCAAGACGGGGATCCCTCTGCTGGACTCACCGGACGAGCTGAACGCCTGGCTATGGACCGGCACGGCGGATCTGAACGTCAAGTTGAAGGAGAGCGACAAGAAGACCAACAACATCAATCTCAAGGCCTCCACCGAGGTGGCCAACCTGGATTGGCGTTACACCCTGGATGGGGAGTACATCTACGAAACCTCGAACAGCATCACCGACAGCCACGAGTACAGGCTCAGCCCCAAGCTGGACTTCTTCTTCGATGCCAACTGGTTCCTGCGATCCTCCGTCGAGGCCGAGTATGACATGCTCGATACCAACTACCTGAACCTGAGTTACGCCACCGGGCCCGGCTATCGCTTCTGGAATGACAAACGACGGCGATTGGAGCTGATCGCCCAGCTCGGTCTGCAACGGGCCTACTTCACCCCGGATGAATGGGTCTATTCAGACTTGTTCGACGAGCGCATCATCAACTACCCCGTGATCAACCTGGGATGGGACTATCGCCAGCCGCTCTCCCTGTGGCAGCAGCGGTTCGAGCTGTTCAGCAAGGGCCACTACGAGAAGTTCATCGATCAGCCCTCCCCCTATCTCACCCGCAACCAGACCGTCAACGGCAACCTTGGGCTGAGGTATTACTTCAACGATCACCTGCGCCTCTCCTGGTCGAGCGAGCTGAGCTGGGATGACAGCTGGCTCGACTACGGCGGGATGCGGGAGGGTCTGGGGGACAAGGAGTGGCGCCATACCATCACCCTGGGCGCCAGCTTCTAGCCCGGAGCGGATCGATGGATCCCCACAACGAAACAGGCCCACCGAAGTGGGCCTGTTTGCTTTCGCGTCAAGCGAAGCGGGGCATCAGAAGTAGATGCGGGTGAGGGACTCGATGACGCAGCCGGGGCGGCGGATGCCCTCGATCTCTATCTTGATCTCTTTGAGCAGCTCGAGGCCGCCCTTGATGGGCGTCACGCGCGCCAGCTTGGTGCGGGCGCGGATATTGCTGTCCACCTTGATGGGATACGGGAAGCGCACCTGCTCCAGCCCGAAGTTCACCACCATGCGGGCAGTCGGGAACTCGGGGGTCGCCTCATCCACCGAACCGGTCAACTGGGGTAGCAGCGCCAGGGTCAGGAAACCGTGGGCGATGGTGGTCTTGAACGGCGACTCGGCGGCTGCCCGCTCGGGATCGGTGTGGATCCACTGGTGATCACCGGTCACCGCCGCAAACTGGTCGATCAGTGACTGGCTGACCTGCAGCCACTCACCGACATGGGTCTCTTCCCCGATCTTGCTCTGCAGTTCCACATAGAGGGCCGCCGCCTCGCCGCTCAGCTCGATGGCGTTCTCTTTGAGCACGGGTTGGCTGTTGACCGCCTGTGCCTGATTGGCGGCCTGTTGCTGCAGTTGCTGATCAGCCTGAAAGTCGAGCACCCGGCCCAACAGGGGATGCAGGTGTGCCTTTTGCTGAAACTCACGCCAATAGTCGCGGATCGCCGGAGAGAGCCAATCCTTGAGCTCAAAGGGGTGTTGCGCCAGAATTTCGCGCTTGTGCTTCAGAAAATCGACAACTTTCATGTGCGATCCCTATTCGATTCAATGCCTGTGAAGAGGTCTAACCAGTCCTATTTTATGAAAGTTTCACCCGTAAGTGCAAAAAAATCTCGGCGTACAACTGTACCGGGGCCGAAAGTGCCCACTAACTTGTGTCGAAGATCTCGCGCGGAACAGGCGGGAAAACGATTGACCAGATGGCAATATCGGAAGGAAAGCAGAGTGATGAAAGGGCGCCGTTTGGCCAGGTTTTCCCGCCAGCGCCCCGTTTTGATCTAGCGGCCCGACGCTGACCACCAGGCGACCCGACTCGCCTCATCCAGGAAGCTCCAGGCGAGGATCCGGCTGGTCTTGTTCCCTTGCGTCATCTCGAGCACCCGCACCTCCTTTGCCCCCACCCTGGCCAATGCCTTGTTGGCGGCCGGCAGGTTCTCTTTCTTGGAGACCAGGGAGCTGAACCAGAGACACTGGGCCGCGAAGGTCTGGCTCTGGGCAATCATGGTTGCGAGAAATGCGGCCTCACCCCCTTCACACCAGAGTTCCGCCTTCTGGCCGCCGAAGTTGAGCACAGGCGCCCCAGCCTGAGCCTTGCCGAGGTTACGCAGCTTGCGTTCCGTCCCCTTGCTGGCCTCGGCAAGGGAGGCATGGAAAGGAGGATTGCACAGCGTCAGCATAAAACGCTCCTTGGAGCCCAGAATACCGCGAAATATCTGCTTGGCGTCCGGTTGATGCCGACACTCTATCTGGTTGCCGAGACCATTGCTGGTCGCCAGCAGGGTTGCCGCCTTGACCGACACGGGATCGATGTCCGACCCCACGAAACGCCAGCCATATTCGCGAGCCCCCAGCAGGGGATAGATGCAGTTGGCACCGACACCGATATCCAGTACCCGTACCTTCTTCCCCATGGGCACCTGCCCTGCGCTCTCCGCCAGCAGATCAGCCACCCGATGCAGGTAATCCACGCGCCCGGGGATAGGGGGGCAGAGATAGCCCGGCGGCAGATCCCAGTGATGGATGCCGTAGTACAGTGCCAGCAGAGCCCGGTTGAGCGCCTTGACGGCGGCGGGATCGGCAAAATCCAGGGTCTGGTTGCCATGCTCGTTGACGAACACGAAGGGGAGCAGTGAAGGGGTACGCTGGCAAAGCGCATCGAAATCGTAGGGGGCCTGATGGCGATTGCGCGGATGCAGTCCGCTCTTGTGCTGGGTCTTCATGCTGGGGCGCCGAGGATCAAGGGGGCCACACTATAGAGAGTTGGCCGCCGAAAGTCTAAAAGAGGGCCATAAAAAAACCGGGCTCGCTGAGCCCGGTTCAAGTGAGGTTGGAAAAACAGTCCGTACTGCGAGCCGTTTGTCCAGCCTGACTCAGATTTCGATCCGGCGTGCTTGCCAGAACTTGCCGCGCCAGTAGGAATTGTCCAGTTTGGAGCGGGTTACACCGGCACGGGTGGAAGCATGGATGAATTCACCGTTGCCCACGTAGATGCCTACATGATTCAGACGCTTGTTGATCTTGAAGAAGACCAGGTCCCCTTCCATCAGATCCTGCTTGGCGACACGTGTGCCTTCGTGGACCTGGGAGCGGGTATCTCGCGGCAGTTCGATGCCCACAGCGTTGCGGAATACCTCACGGGCGAAGGCGGAACAATCGATGCCACGCTGGCTGCTCCCCCCCATGCGGTAGGGTACCCCACGCCACTCTTTGTATACGGTCAGAATTTCGTTGACGTCCGGTGTTTGCGAAGGTTCCGGCTCAACCACGGGTTCCATCATGGAAACTTCAATCTTGCTCGCGACCTCGGGCTGGGGTGCTGACGCACATCCCACCATGCCGAGCGCGACCAACAGTAGCATCAGGTGGCGCAATCCCTTATCCCCACAAAAAGTAAAGAACATTGTTAAAATTCGACCGTGGACGGTAATTTATAAGGCAACAGCACCCGACTATATCCAAGAATCCTATCGAGGCAAGCGAAAATCCTAATCAACCTCACATTTTTGCAAGTAAATGCACGGTTTTTCATAATTAATGTGATCATGCCCAAACAATATACAATCCCGAAAGAGCCTATGGGGGCCCTGGAAAACTGAGTTTTATCGCTGCTTCGCCCTCTTTTTTAAGTGAAAAATTATGTTATCTGTGGATCTCTATTTGTTAAAACCCGCGTTTGTCGGCACCAGGCAACTGAATATATTGCCGGCAGAACTCTCACCCGAAGAGGCCAGTCACTGGCAAGGGATCCGGCAACCCGGGCGCCAGCGGGAGTATCTGCTCGGCCGGGTCTTGTTACGCCGCCTGCTGGCCGAGCGACTCGCGTGCCTGGCGACCGACTTGAAGTTTTTCACCCAGGATCACGGCAAGCCCGCCCTGCTCGACCAGCAGTGGCAGTTCAATCTCAGTCACAGCGGGGAGTGGCTGGTGCTGGCCCTCTGCCAGCAGGGGCCACTCGGGGTGGATATAGAGATGGGATCACGCCGACGTGCAACGCTCCCTCTGGCCGAGCGTTTCTACGCGAGAAGCGAATATGAGTGGCTGCTCACCCTGCCAGAAGAGGAGCGGGATACGGCCTTCTATCGGCTCTGGTCACGCAAGGAGGCGGTGCTAAAAGCCCAGGGCAGCGGCATCGCCGCCGGGCTCGACAAGGTGTGTTTCCTGCCAGAGGAGGAGTGGCGCCTCGATAACCGGCTCGATGACAACGCCTATCAGGTGCAAGACTGGTCCCTTGACGGCGGTTGGCTCAGCCTCGCCGCCCCCACCTTACAGACCCGTGCCTACCTGCTGGATGCGTGCTTGAAATCCACGTCCCTGAACCCCATGTTAACTCACACCATTTTCCGAGAGTCAGCCTCATGATCGTCGACATCAATCCCCAGAATTTCCACGCCGAGCTGATCGATGCGTCCATGAAGAAGCCGGTCGTCATCTATTTCCACGCCCCCCAGATGCCCGAGTGCCAGGGCATGACCCCGCTGATCGAGTCCCTGGTCGGCCCGGCCAATGCCGAAGTCACCCTGGCCAAGGTCGACATGAACGACCCCCAGTTGCAGCCCCTGGCCAGCCAGCTCGCCCTGCGCGCCCTGCCCGCCCTCGTGCTGTTCCATCAGGGCCGCCCGGACGAGCAGGCCATCCTGGAGGGTCCGCAGGATGAGGCCACGCTGCGCCAATATTTCTCAGCCTTTGCCCCCAAGGAAGAAGAGCTGCTGCTTGAACAAGGGAAAGAGGCGCTGGCGGCAGATGATGCGAAGACGGCCCATGCCCAGCTTAGCAAGGCACACCAGCTTGCCCCCAGCCGCCACGACATCAGCCTGTGGCTGGCACAGGCGTCACTGGAATTGAATCTGCTGGAAGAGGCGCAAGCCTTGCTTGCCACCGTCCCCATGGTGGCTCAGGACGATCATTTCCAGACTCTCTCCTCCCGTCTGGCGCTGGCGCTGCAAGCCAACGACAGCCCGGAGCTGCGTGCCCTGGAGCTGCGCCACAGTGAAAACCCGGGGGATGATGCCCTCAGCCAGGAGCTGGCGGTGCTCTACAGCCAGGTTGGCCGGCAGGAAGAGGCACTGGCGCTGCTGTTTGACATTCTCAAGCGCGACATGGCCTTTGGCGATGCCAAGAAGACGTTTCTCGACATCCTGACCACCATGGGAACCCATCCGGCGGCGCAGCAGTATCGTCGCAAGCTCTACAGCCTGCTGTATTGAGATCGTGCAACCAAAGAGATGAAGGTGATGCCGAGCCATCGGCATTGCCTGCTCAACAGGGGAAAATGCTGGCCAGAATGGCCGGGAGACATGGAAAAAGCGGGAAAATCACGAATTTCAGGCAAAAAAAATGGCGCATTAACATGCGCCATTTTTTCGCATGGATTACTTCTTGTAGGAAGTAGCCATGTTGTCGATGCGCTGGTTAGCACGCATAGCTTCTTGCTTGGCTTCTGCAACATCAGCAGCGATCTTGGACTGATCAGCACGAACAGCGCTAACATCTTGAGCCAGTTGGTCAACTTTGTTAGACAGATTCTGAACGGAAGTTTCCAGTTCGCTGGTGTTTGCACAACCGCCCAGCAGAGCGGACAGACCAACAACACCTACCAACAACATTTTTTTCATTTTTAAAGCTCCCTTTAACTCGCCAGACGTTTAGCAAGCGGCGTGATTATGGCATAAAAAAATCAGAGTTTGGATAGGCCCCATCACAGATAAATACATTAAAACCCTCATTTTTTTTCAAACGTACACTTTCTGCGCAAATTTAAGTCAAAAATGAGTGCCCTGGATGAGGTTCGGACAAAGCGTAACCAAAAAATGTACTTATTTCAATTTCGTATGAAGCTCAAGCCGAACGCTCGGCCAATAACTGACGGTATTGCACCAGATCTTCAATAGTCAGTACCGGCATCTGGTGCAGACGACCAAATTCAACCAGATCCGGCAGCCTGGCCATGGAGCCATCGGCCTTGGTCAGCTCGCACAGCACCCCGAACGGTTTGAGCCCGGCCAACTGCATCAGATCCACGGTGGCCTCGGTGTGGCCACGGCGGGTCAGCACGCCGCCGGTGCGGGCTCGCAGGGGGAAGACGTGGCCCGGACGGTGCAGATCGGACGGACGCGCGCCATCGGCGATGGCGGCACGGATGGTGGTGATGCGATCGGCGGCAGAGACCCCGGTCGTCACCCCTTGTGCCGCCTCTATGGTCACGGTAAAGGCGGTCTGGTAGTGGCTGGAGTTCGCCTCCACCATCATGGGCAACTCGAGCTGGCGTACCCGCTCGTCGGTCAGGCAGAGGCAGACGATGCCGGAACACTCACGGATCATCATGGCCATCTGTTCGTTGGTCATGGACTCGGCGGCGAAGATGAGATCCCCTTCGTTCTCCCGATCTTCATCATCGGCCACCAGCACGCCGCGACCGGCACGCAAGGCTGCGAGTGCCGCTTCGACGCGATCGATGGGACCACCAAATTCACTGAGTAGAGACTGATTCATGGTAAGACTCCTAAATAAGACAAGGACCAGAATCAGGGCATGGAAAGGCAGACAGAGATAGGCATGCAGCGGCCAGCCCAGGGGGCATGACCGGCAATATCTGTCTTATCCTCTTTCATCCGGACTGTGACCGTCGGCTCCGGCATCTCACCGGATCTGCTGACCCCGAACCAGGTGGAAGCCTGGTTCGGGCGCTCGCGGGCTCCCCGAGTCAATCGGGATACCGCCGGTGGGGAATTTCACCCCGCCCTGAGAATAAGCGCAGACAGCGTAAAGAAAAAAAGCGCGGGATGCCAGCCAAAAACCCATCAAAGATCAAGGATGCCTCAAGGACCCCATCGCCAGAGCAAGGCGTGGCAAGGGCTCAGAGCACGCTGTCTTTTCGGATTTTATTTGTGGCATAGTGCGAAAAAAGAGTACCAACAAGAATGTGCCGCCTGCGCAGACTCAGGCGCCAACACCACAAACGGAATCATGACAGAGATGGAAAAGAAAATACTGCTGACCGACTGCCCCGATGCCAAGGGGCTCATCGCCAAGATCACCAACATCTGCTACAAGCATCAGCTCAACATCAACAAGAACGACGAATTCGTCGATCGCGAGAACAGCCGCTTCTTCATGCGCACCGAGCTGGAGGGACGCTTCAATGACGAGACCCTGCTGGCGGATCTCGACGACGCCCTCCCCGAAGGAGCACAGCGTCGACTGGTCAAGGCGGGCAAGAAGCGGATCGTCATCCTGGTGACCAAGGAGACCCACTGCCTCGGCGACATCCTGATGAAGAACTACGCCGGCGCCCTGGACATGGACATAGTGGCGGTCATCGGCAACTACGACACCCTCGCCGAGCTCACCGGCAAGTTTGGCATTCCCTTCCACACCGTCAGCCACGATGATCTGAGCCGCACCGAACACGAGGCCAAGGTCCGGGCCCTCATCGACGGTTATGAGCCAGACTATGTGATCCTCGCCAAGTACATGCGGGTGCTGACGCCGAGTTTCGTGGAGGCCTATCCGCGCAAACTCATCAACATCCACCACTCCTTCCTGCCCGCCTTCATCGGCGCCCGTCCCTACCGTCAGGCGTTCGATCGCGGAGTCAAACTCATCGGTGCCACCGCCCACTTCGTCACCGACGATCTGGATGAAGGCCCCATCATCGAGCAGGACGTGATCCACGTCGGCCACACCTTCAGTGCCGACGACATGGCCAAGGCCGGACGGGATGTGGAAAAATCCGTACTAAGCCGGGCGCTGGAGCTGATGCTGGATGAACGGGTGTTCGTCTACGGCAACAAGACGGTGGTCTTCAAGTCATAAGATCCGCCGGCAACAAAAAGGCTCCCGAGGGAGCCTTTTTCGTCGCTGGCATTCACTGATGCAGCGGCAGGCCGTTGATGCTCATCATGCCCTTGTCGAGTTTGAACTCGGCACTGAGCCCATCCTGCTCCGCCTTCAGATAGCCAACGCCGGTGAACTGGGCCAGCATGGGGGCCAGTTGCGGAACGGCCTTGCCCAACTTGTCGCTGAGTCTGGCGTGCAGCTGGCCGGAGAGGGCGTGCATCCCGGCTTCGCTCTCCATCAACTGTTGCAAGGAGGTCGATGCCAATTTGGCCTCTCCCTGCACAGAGACGGGCTCGCCGTTGAGCTTGGCGCTGAGATCGGTCAGCTGTAGGGTGGCACCCCGTTGCAGCAGCTTGTCCAGCGCCTGCCCGATGGCGGCGTCATCCGCCCGTTGGCCGCTCACCGCCTGCAATGCCTGATAACCTTCCAGATCCAGCCCCTTCAAATCCAGATCCAGCTTGCCCTCGGTCAGAACCAGGCTGTCGCTCTCGTTTTCCAGATTGAGGGTCGCCACCTTCATCTGATAGTTGCTGGACAGGGTCTGGGCATCATCGCCGGCAATCTGGGTCGCCGTGGTCAGCCCTTTCAGGCTGATCTTGACGCTCTCGGGCATGGACAACGAGAAGGCGGACAGGGTCGCATCGCTGCGGGGGGAGAGCCAGAGCCCCTGGATCTCGGACAGATCGGCACTGCCCTTGAGATCCGCCAGTACCATGTCCATCTTGCTCTGGGCCTCGTGGAAGGTCATCCCCTGCCACTGGAAGGTCATGTGACCGTTACCTTCAAGATCGCCGCTGTAAGTGCCGTTGAGGGGCAGGACACTGAGCTCGTTGAGCCCCTCTTTCACCTTGAATTCCCCGATCCAGAAGCGGCAGCTGTTGCTCATGGTCCAGAGGCTGCTGGCGGATTCCGCCCCCAGTTGCCATTGCTGCATGCCGAGCGCGGTGAAGACGGGCGCCAGGGTCCCCTTGGCGGTATCCAGCAGCAACTGACTCTTGATATAGAGCGGCAGAATACGGTTATCGAAATTGAGCTGCATCTCGATGGGATCGCTCCCCGCCAATTGAGGGTCGAGGGTGGCCAGTGCCTGCGGCGTCACCACCACTTTCAACACACCGTCACGGCTGAACAGGTTCTCGCTGCTCGGCAACCAGGTCAGCTCGACCCCGGTCTCCTGGGTCGCCTTGGCGATCTCCTCGGCCAGCATGCGATCGAAGGTCTGTCCGGTATACCAGCAGGCACCCAGCCCACCCGCCACCACTGCCGCACCCACGGCCAGGGCCACTCTCTTCTTCATGTCTATCTTCTTCTCCAAAGGCGCATGGGCGCAACTCTACGGGGCGAACGGGACAAGAAGCAAGGGGCTTCCCGACCCAGGTCCATGTTTTGCCGGTGTCAGATCAAAGCAAGGGGCTGAACAGATAGAAGATGTTCTCCAGCAGCTTCTTGTACCAGGGGCGGGCTCGCCACTGGGTCAGTGACATGGGCGTCGCCTCCCGCATATAGCCTTGCACCAGCTGAGTCATCTCAGCCACGAACACCGGGTTGTCGACGAGCAGGGTGATCTCGAAGTTGAGCCAGAGGCTGCGCCTGTCGAGGTTGACCGTCCCCACCAGGGCGAAATCGTCGTCCACCAGCACGCTCTTGGTGTGCAGCAGGCCGGCGTCATAGCGGTAGATCTCGACCCCCGCCTCCAGCAGCTCTTCCATGAAGGCGTTGCAGGCGTGATTGGCCATCAGGGAGTCATTGCGCGCCGGCAGCACCAGCTGCACCAGTACGCCACGGGCCGCCGCAGAAGAGAGCGCCGCCGCCAGCGGATCGTCCGGCACGAAATAGGGGGTGGTCAGCACCAGATGATGTCGCGCCTGATAGATGGCCAGCAGCAGACTCTGCTGGATGCAGTCGCCACCGACGAAGGGGCCGGAAGGAATGAGCTGGGCACGATAGTCGGTCTGTGGCCAGGCTTCGGGCTCGTGTTGCAGGCTGTCGAGCAGCCGCTCACCGGTTTCCATTTCCCAATCAGATACAAACGTGGACCACATCAGGGGCACCACGGGGCCCTGCACCCGGATCATGATGTCCACCCACTGACCTACCCCCGCATTCTGTTTGAAGAAGCGGGGATCCACCATGTTCATGGAGCCGGTATAACCGACCTTGTCATCGATCACCACCAGCTTGCGGTGCATGCGCAAGTCCTGGCGCTGGAACGGGATGCGCCAGGCACCGACCGGCAGTACCTCGACCAGCTTGACTCCGACCTTGCGCAACTGCTTTGGCCAGGCGGAGCGGAAAAAGCCCTTGCTGCCGACTGAATCGAGCAAGACGCGACAGTCCACGCCGCGCTGCGCCACCTCGATCAGGGCCTCGCACACGGCGTCCGCATCCCCGCCCGGGTGCCAGATGTAGAACTCCAGGTAGCAGGATTGGGAAGAGCCGCGAATATCGCGCACTATCTCCTGCAAGATGTCGCCGGGTTTGTGCAGCAAGGTCATCTGGTTGCCGGAGAGCATGGGCATGGCCAGCCGCCCCTGGATGAGATCGTGCAGCGGCTGCGCCTTGCGGCTCACCTCGCTGCAGTGCTCGGGGAAGAGGCGCGCCAGCTGGCGGATCCAGATGGCGTAAGGACGATACATGGCCTGGGCCCGTTCGGCCCGTTTGCGGCCCAGCCTGACCTCCCCAAACAGCACGTAGAAACCGACCCCCGCGAAGGGGATGGCATAGATGAGTGCCAGCCAGGCCAGGGAAACGCCGATGGGGCGCCGCTTCATCACGACCCGCAGCGAGACCCCAGCGACGATCACGGTGTGAAAGAACAGCAGCAACCAACCGAGAAAGCGGGTGAACAACAACTGGATGTCGTATTCCAGACCGTCGAGCAAGGCGACTCCTTGAAACTGTGAGCAAAGGGGGTGGGCAGATCCCACGAGGCCAGAATGGTATGCTGTAGAACAAACCCATTCTATCAGGTCGTTAGCATGATCCTGCAATCAATGCTGTTGAGTCTGGCCATGTTAGGCCAAGGCTCATATGACATCAGTGAGCAGCAAATAAATCAATACCTGCAATCCCAGGTACAAGTGGACAAACAGCTGGAGCTGCCCGGCATCATCAAGGCGCACGTCAAGCTCGAGCAGAGCGATGTGCAGATAGGTCGCCAGGCGCCGGACACCGCCAGGGTATTTGGCAAGGGCAAGCTGAAGATAGCCCTGCCGGACAACACCGAATACGATGCGCTGCTGAACATGACCTATGAAGCCAGGCCCCGCTATGACAAGGCCCAGAGCGCTCTCTTTCTCGACAACATGAAGTTGATTGACTACAAGCTGGAGCCGGCGGCGGCGGAGCAGAAGTTCGGTTTCATGCTGAGGATGCTGCTGCAGAGCATGGAGAAACGGCTGGAGACCCAGCCCGTCTACAAGCTGGATGACAAGGATCCCAATCAGGCCTGGCTCAAAGACAATCTGCTGGGGCTGGAGCTGTCACCGGGCAAGATCCACCTGCTGACCAAGTCCCAATGACCCTCAGTTGTAGATAGTGGGCATGGCCTCGCGCACCAGCAGATCGATCTGGTAACCCTGTTCGCGCTGCTGGTGATAGAGGGTATGAAGGGGCCCTTCCAGCTCATGCAGAGGCAGGTGGGCGAAACCGGCCTTGAGATAGAAGGGCTTCTCGAACGGCAGGGCATGGCAGATCACCGGCTTGTCCTGCAGATCCGCACAGGCCAGTTGCAACAGGCGGGAGCCCAGCCCCAGGGATTGGTAGTGGGGCAGCAAGCGGAAGCCACACAGGTGGTAATACTCCTGCTCATCGCGCAGGCGCACGGCTCCCACCAGCCAGTGAGCGTCGCGCACCACGAAGATCCGCTCGGCCAAGTCCGGCACATAGTGGGAAAATGTCGTCTCGTAGTAGTCTCTGATGAGGGAGAGATCCGCATCACAGTACTCTTCGAAGCGAAGCTCCATCGCTCGCTTGCTGATCACACCCATGTCACCCTTGGCCACCCAGGCCCGCTCCTTTCATTCATCGTCCTGCCCCGGTCAACAGATCAGACCAGCGCAACAGCAAGATAACATGGCTTTAACTTACAAAGAAGCCAGTATCCTGCTGACAACGGGTTGTATTTGTTCATGAAACCGCGTCCTGACCGAGTCGGCCTGACCCCCTTCCCATCCTACCCATTTCAGGGAGGCATACCATAACCCAGGTCACAAGGCGCGGATATGAAAAGGAAAGGATCTCCATGAACCTCCCCCACCACTGCTTCTCCCTGATTGCACCCCATTGAACCGCTCACAATGACTCCAGGCATTAGGCAGAGCAGTCTGAACATAACCATCCAGGCTTTCCCGGCGCCGCTGGACGCGGCTCATGTCGCTCAGGATGAGGCGACCATGACCTGAACGGCCCTCCCCGGATGACAACAAACACGGTAATGACAAGGCCCCGGCGGTTTCATGCAGGCCGTCACAACTCCCGCGGCTACGCCTTGACCCTGCTCACAAAACAACCATCGCAAAATTGCTGCCGATCGGTCTGGATGGGAGGCTTTGGGTGCCCATTCGGGTATCCAGACAAGGACAGACAATAATGAAAAACACAGCGGGAATCATGGTGATCGCAGGCATGCTGATCGCCCCACTGGCGCAAGCCGATGTCATACTGCACGCCTTCAATTGGCAATACAGCGAGGTCACCGCCAAGGCCGATCTCATCAAGGATGCGGGCTACAGGCAGGTGCTCATCTCGCCGCCCCTCAAGTCCTCGGGCAACGAGTGGTGGGCCCGTTACCAGCCTCAGGATCTGCGACTCGTCGACAGTCCGCTCGGCAACAAGCAGGATCTCGAGCAGCTGATCGCCGCCATGCAGGCCCGCGGCATCGCCGTCTATGCGGATGTGGTGCTCAACCACATGGCCAACGAGAGCTGGAAGCGCAGCGACCTCAACTATCCGGGCGCGGAATTGCTAGGGCAATATGCTGCCAACCCTGATTACTACGGCAGACAACGACTGTTTGGCGACCTGGGGCAGAACTTGCTGTCGGCCTCCGACTTCCACCCCGAGGGCTGCATCACCGATTGGAGCGATCCCGGCCATGTCCAGTACTGGCGGCTGTGTGGCGGCGCCGGCGACAAGGGGCTGCCGGATCTCGATCCCAACAACTGGGTGGTGAGCCAGCAGCAGGCCTATCTCCAGGCGCTCAAGGGGATGGGGATCAAGGGCTTTCGGGTCGATGCGGTCAAACACATGAGCGATTACCAGATCAACGCCGTGTTCACCCCCGAGATCAAGCAGGGCATGCACGTGTTTGGGGAGGTGATAACCTCCGGAGGGGCCGGCAGCACGGATTACGAGCGCTTCCTCAAGCCCTATCTCGACAACAGCGGCCAGGGCGCCTATGACTTCCCGCTGTTCGCCTCCCTGCGCGGGGCGCTCGGCTTTGGTGGCAGCATGAACCAGCTGGCGGATCCCGGCGCCTACGGTCAGGCTCTGCCGGGCAGTCGGGCGGTCACCTTCGCCATCACCCACGACATCCCCACCAACGATGGCTTCCGCTACCAGATCCTGAATCCGACCGACGAGAAGCTGGCCTATGCCTATCTGCTCGGTCGGGATGGCGGCTCCCCCCTGGTCTATTCGGATCATGGCGAGACCCAGGACAAGGACGGCCTGCGCTGGCAGGACTACTACCTGCGCAGCGACCTCAAGGGGATGATCCGCTTCCACAACGCCGTGCAGGGTCAGCCCATGCAGCTCATCGGCAGTGGCGACTGTTTCGTGCTGTTCAAGCGCGGCAAGCAGGGGCTGGTTGGCGTCAACAAGTGTGACTACGAGCAGGAGTATTGGCTCGACACCGCCAAGTTCGAGCTGAACTGGTATCGCAACTACAAGGACGTGCTGGATCAGAGCGCCGTCATCAATGTGCAGAGCCAGTGGGTGAGGGTCGCCATCCCGGCGCGCAGCGCCCGCCTCTGGCTGCTGGAGTAAACAGGCAAGCACCTTGTCCGAGGCCGCCACTGCGCGGCCTCATTTTTGGGTTTTTCTCGCACCGCGCCACACCGCGGGCTTGTTCTGCCCATCCCCTGATGCTTTACTCAACGGGCGACCAAGGCTTAAGGAGCAAGCCGTTGAAAGCATGGATCTTGCTGGGAGCCCTTCCCCTGATTTCCCTCTCTGTCTGGGGCCAGATGCCATCACCGGCCGAGGTGGTGATCCTGACGACCGAGACCCCCCCCACCATCACGGTGAAACCCGTGGCTACGGTTAAACCAGCACCCGCCGCCGTCTCTGCCCCTGAGCCCGGCCCTGAACTGGCCAAGGCATCGGCCCCGGCGCAGCGCCAGATCCAGGTCTACAAGTCGGTGCAAAAGAACGGGGTGATCCGCTACTCCGACATCATGCCGGATCAGGGTCACTACGAGCTCCTGCAGTTCAACGACTGCTACGCCTGCGATCCCGCCTCCAAGGTCAACTGGCGCACCACAGGCCTCTTCCTCTACGACTACGCCAGCACCATCAAGGCGGCGGCCAAGACCTACAGCGTGGATCCCGCCCTCATCCGGGCGCTCATTCACGCCGAATCCGCCTTCAACCCGCTGGCGGTCTCCCGCAAGGGAGCCATGGGTCTGACCCAGCTGATGCCGGCCACCGCCCGCGAGCTCGGGGTCGGCAACGCGCTGCTGGCGGAGCAGAACATCTTCGGCGGGGTGAAGTACCTGGCGGGGCTGCTCAAGCAGTACGACGGCAATATCTCCCTGGCCACCGCCGCCTACAACGCTGGCGCTGGCGCCGTGCAAAAACACGGCGGCATTCCGCCCTATGCAGAGACTCGCGCCTATGTGGCGCGGGTCAAGCTGCTGCACCAGCGCTACCGGGATATGCTGCACGCCCGGGGCCTGTAAGCCCTTAGCAAGACAAAAGCACGGCGTCATCCCTTCCCATCCATCATGCAGAAACCCGCGCCTATGTAGAGCGGGTCAAGCTGCTGCACCGGTGCTACCGGGATATGCTGCACGCGCGCGGGTTGTAAGACAAAAGCACGGCGGCATCCCTTCCCATCCACCATGCAGAGACCCGCGCCTATGTGGCGCGGGTGCCCTCACTGCCCCGCACCGTTTGTGTTCTCCGTGGTCCGTCACGGCCAGCCCATATTTTCACTGCCCCAGAAAAAACAAAACACGCCCGAGGGCGTGTCGATAGCACACGTTGACTGGCAACGGCTTACTCTTTCGTGGCGACCACGCGATAGGCCAAAGCACCCAGAATGCCACCGACGATCGGCGCCACCCAGAACAACCACAGCTGGCCGATGGCCCAGTCGCCAACAAAGAGGGCAACCCCAGTGCTGCGCGCCGGGTTGACCGAGGTGTTGGTCACCGGGATGCTGATGAGGTGGATCAGGGTCAGGCACAGGCCGATGGCGATGGGGGCAAAACCGGCCGGGGCACGGCTGTCGGTGGCACCCATGATGACGAACAGGAAGAAGCCGGTCATCACCACTTCACACACCAAGGCCGCCAGCAGGCTGTAACCACCCGGGGAGTGTTCGCCATAGCCGTTGGAGGCAAAGCCACCCGCCAGATCGAAACCGGCCTGGCCGCTTGCGATCACATAGAGCACGGCCGCAGCGGCGATACCGCCCAGTACCTGGGAGACGATATAGGGCAGCACGCTGGATGCCGGGAAGCGGCCACCCGCCCACAGACCCACGGTAACGGCCGGGTTCAGGTGACAACCTGAAATGTGGCCGATGGCATAGGCCATGGTCAGCACGGTCAGACCGAAGGCCAGGGCCACGCCCAGCAGACCGATCCCCACGTTCGGGAAAGCGGCGGCCAGCACAGCGCTGCCACAACCCCCCAATACCAGCCAGAAGGTACCCATAAACTCAGCTGCAAAAGGTTTCACTCTTATCTCTCCCGCGATGGACGTTGATATGAACGCAAGGCTCATACGGACACTGTTATTCAACAGGCGCCATATTATGGGAGTGTGACAGGGGAAGGCGAAATGGACGGTTTGAGAGACAAATCGTGATTAGTGTCACAAGTTATTGATTAATTGAGATGATTGTCGTCAAGCCAAGGTCTTGTTCACAAAGAAATTTTGGATTGGGTGCGACAGATAATGACTCAATCGGGATAAGTCTGACAGAGCGGAGCCATCCACCAAGGGCTGGCTCCGGCATCCGGCTTAGCGATAGCGACCGCGCACCGACCCCGTCGCCCGTCCCGCCATCCGGATCAGGCTCTGCTGGGTATGGAAGTGACAGAGCGCCACCCCGAGGGCATCCGCGGCATCCGCCTGGGGAGTAGCTGAGAGCTTGAGCAGATGAGTCACCATGTGCTGCACCTGCTCCTTGGCGGCGCCACCGGTGCCCACCACCGCCTGCTTGATCTGGGTCGCCGAGTATTCGCTGACCGGTAGCAAGGCGTTGACCGCCGCGACGATGGCGCTGCCACGGGCCTGACCGAGCTTGAGGGCAGAATCCGCGTTGCGCGCCATAAAGACCCGCTCGATGGCAAACTCGTTTGGCTTGAACTGGGTGATGATCTCGCTCACCCCGTCGTAGACTTGCTTCAAGCGAGACGGCAGCTCGCCCAGATCGGTGCGAATGCACCCCGATCCCAGGTACTCCGCCTTGCCGGCCACGATGCGGATGACCCCGTAACCGGTGATCCGGGAACCCGGGTCTATTCCCAAAATAATGCTCATAGATTCGCTGTCGCTCTGAAGGCCGTCTCTGGTCGCCAAGATAGCAAACAAGCCGGCGCTTGGCTCGCACGGCGGGCCCCCTCCCCCGCCGACTGCGCAGGGAACCGTCATCCCATACAGTGCTGTGGCGATTATTTCGCCATTCGTCCCGCACTAAGCGGCGCGGCAGACCCGGAGCGGGTCACTTGCCCGCCATCGCCACCAGTCGCTCCGCCAAGTGATGGCTCTGCAGATAGCTCTCGATAAGCCGCCCATCAGCGCGGCCCGCTTCAATCTGCCCATACCAGTGATCGAGCATCGCCACGAAGCCCCGGCTCGCCAGCGTCGGCTGCCAGTCGTCCGGCGCCAGGGTCTGCACGGTTTTATCGCGGGCCAAGGTACCGCGAGTGCAGTTCTCGATATGCAGGGAGAGGTTGTCGCCATAGGCATCGATGCGTTCCTCGGTGAGGCCGGCGCTGCGGTTCATGCTGCCGCTCACCGCTGTCTGCCCGCTCTGCCAGGCGACGCTCACCCCAGCCAGCTGCTCGGGCTGCTGGGGGCTTCGCCGCAGCACCGCATGGAGATCCCCGTCAGGCGCGCCGCCATAGAAGCAGAGGCTATCGAACACATGGATGCAGTCATCGAACAGGAACTGGCGCGGCAGCCCAGGCAGGGCGTGTCTGTGTTTTTGCCAATGGATCTCGGTAAGCGGCTGATTATCTGAACGGGCGGCGCTCATGGCGGGTAAGTAGCGGCGGTTGAAGCCGACAAACAGCGGGCAATCCTTCGCAATGGCGAGGTCGGCGAGCGCCTCCACCTCGGCGTAATCAAAACAGAGCGGCTTGTCCACAAAGGTGGGAATGCCCGCTTGCAGGCATTGGCGGGCCAGCGCGAAGTGCACCGAGGTGGCGGCGTGGATCATCACGGCGTCCGGGCGGCTTGCGAGCAGGGCCTCCACCTCGGTGAAACACTCGGCGATCCGGTACTGGCGGGCCAGTTTGCCTAATACCTCAGGGCTGCGGGTGCAGAGCAGCGGGGTGACTCGCTCGTTGCTCGCGAGCAGCGGCAGATAGGCCTTCTGGGCGATATCACCTAGGCCAATCAGGGCAAAGCGCATGGGAACTCCTTGTGATGGATGGGATGCAGACAGAGTAATATCCGGCGCTTTTTATTCGGGCTCTTTCACCAGCTCCTTGGCCTGCTCTCTGGCATCGAGCCACTTGCCGATTCTGGCCCCGAGCTCAGAGCAGATCATTGCGCTGGCCATGGCCCCGATCATCCGGTTCATATCCGAGATATCTGTTGATTCAATGAGCAGGGGCGCAATCAGGTTAAAGGCAATGAGCCCCATCACCAGCCCAAGACCACTACCCACCTTCTCCCTGCGGGATCGCGCTTTTATTGCCATCTGATTGATCCTGACCAAACCCTTTCGATAATATTATCAAATAGTACATTTAACATAAGTCTCACAATGATTCGCACTGCCTAACTCCCAATCAATAAACTGTTGCCAGACATATTCATCGACAATTAATCCATTATATAAATTGGATGCCAGACGTTATCCTGCCCATGAACATTATTTCGCCAGCGGTGTCAGGGAGCAACCACACATTTTCCCCGCAAACCCTCATCCTCAATAGCGATAATCGGCCAGGTCCTTTAACAAACCACAAGAGCGTCACAATATCGCTCTTTGTGCTCAGAGTCGGGGATATTGGCAAAGATGTTGGAAAGTTGATGCTTTTCCTATGGTTGCATCGCTTTTCCACTCGCAAAATCAGGCTCGTTTGGCTTATCATTGCCACTCGGTAACTATTGAACCGCATAGATAATTGCCTCTTCTGACACTCAGGACATATCAGACACAGCCGCTTGCGAGAATGAGTACGCCTGGCACCTATATTAAATATCAGTCACCGCTAATATCTTCTATATCAGCAAGTGTCGACATTTCACTCCGCCCGAAGACGATTTTCTCTGGCCTCACTGGTATGTCTGAATCTCGCTATTAAATATAAATGGCAAGGAATAGCTATGAATAAATCGTTTCGTCTTGCGCCCCTCAGCTGTTGTGTATTGATTGCTGCCGTTGGCTGTAGCTCTCAGCAGATGCAGAGTTTCAAATCGACGGTCAATGACATTGGCAAGGATTATGGTATGCCCGTTCTTTGTGGTGCGGGCATGATCGCAGGTGGGGCAGCGGGTTACGCTCTTAATGGGGAAAAAGGGGCCGTCGCAGGGCTGGCCATCGGCGGTGTACTGGGCTGTACAGCAGGCTATGTGTGGCAGTCCCGGCTGCAAGAGCTTGATCGTATCGCGAAGGAAGAGAATCTCAAGATTACCACCGAACAGCTGACCCTTGCCGAACCCGCAGTTGCGACCAATGTGCCTCAGAATGCGGGTCTGGTTGCCCAAGTCCCCGACTCCGAAATGTTCTCAACTGGATCCAATCAACTAACAGAAAGCGGCCTGCGAGTGGTTACTAAACTGGCTCAGCTCTATTCCAAGCCCGCAGCCGCTGACGCCTCGGATCAGCGCCGTATTCTCCTCGTCGGCCACAGTGACGCCACCGGCCCTGCAGAACTCAATCTGCGACTCTCCGAGCAACGTGCGCGAGCCGTCGGCAAGGTCCTGGTCGCATCGGGGATCCCGGCCTCTTCCATTTACTATCAAGGCGCGGGTTCTTCGCGTCCCATCGCAGACAACAGTGATCCCTTGCTTCGTGGTCAGAATCGCCGGGTCGAAATTGTAGAACTGGCGAACGAACAGGCTCTGGTCATGCGGGCCCAATCCGAAGAAAACAACACCCGATATCTGCGTTATGGGGCTTCCGATACCGCCAAACCTCGTGTGGCTGCGACCAGACCCGCGGCTCAGTCCGCAAGCGATTCAAGCAAGGTGACGGCTACGTCGCAAACCGCCCCTCGTCAACCCACCGTCAAGCAGAGCGCCCCAGACACAAGCACGGCCAAAGCCCTGCCTAACGCCAAGGTCGCAGTGGACTTCGGCGGCAAGCCTGCCGGCACCTATCAGTGGAACATGGCTCAGAACATCAAGCCCAAAGTGAGTGGTTTTGCACTAATCAGCAGCGCATACGCAAGCGACATGCCGATGTCGAGCTGTGAGGCAGATAAGCCACGCAGTGCAGGCCAAGTACTGAGCATGGCAGACGACAAGCCTCTCCCGCGCCATGCCACCAAGGAGTACATGCCCGGCTATAACAATCGCGTCTGGGCCAATACCGTCAACGGCCACCTGGTGACCATCTCTCCGGTTTCCATTTTGCGTGACAACGCCCAGGTCGATCGTCAACCGATCCTGCAAGTCGTTCAGAATTACAAGTCCTCGAGTCAGAAGAAGCCCCAGACCCTCAAGGCTGTGGCCAACACCTATGAGGGCGAGAGTGAAGTGCTATACCGCGTCTTCACCAGCGATCCCAAGGCGTCGGTGTCCTGCATGGATCTCGTGTTCAGCAAAGGTAACGCCAAGGTAAGCCAGGGAGCCCTGTTCTATCCGGCAGATTCCGAGGCTTATGTGGCTTCGTACATGCCCATTCCCGCCACCCATTCCAAATAAGAAAACGGAGAAACTTAGTGGAAGACTTTTCTTTGGCAGCGCTCAAGGCGCTGATCCTCGCCAACCAGATGCTGACCGTTGGCATTGTTTCATTCCTCGTCAGTGCCGTTGTGGTGTGGCGGCATTGGGAGAATGTCTCCTACTTCCTGATCCGGGTATGGCACAGCCTGCCTCTGATCGGCACAGTGGCTCGCCTCGCCCGCAAACCAGCCTCGGTCGATGGCGATGGCTGGATCAACCATGAAGTGACCCTGTCGAATGTGTACTACCGCGAATACAAGAAGCATTTAAAGGGAACAGATGCCTATAACGCCTCCCTCGACTACCTTGCCAAGGCAGGAGAGGCCGGCCGCTCCCCGCGCCCGGCGTGGGTGCTTGCTCTGGTGCTGGTGCTGGTGCTGGTCGAGGCCATGGGGTTTGCCTACGTGCTGGCAGGCTGGATGAACATGGACGCATCAACCAATGACCGTCACCTGCTGGCAGCCGCGACGGCTCTGTTGCTCGCCGTTGCATCCGCATTCCTGGCTGAAGTGGCCGGACACTCCCTGCATCACAACAGCCTGATCGCCCGGGCGCGTCACTGGTGGCAAGGGGAAGAACCCTCAAAACGCTCCCGTACACTCAAGGCAAACAAGGCCATCAATCTGGAAGACTCCTTCTCGGACTCTGACAAACCTGACTACGAGCAGCTGCTGGCCCGTCTGAAAGACGTGAATTCAGGTGTCAGCCGCAAGTTTGTCTGGCTGATTGTCTGTGCTTCGTTTGTTGCCTGCATGGCAGTGGGCGCCTTCGTGGTACGTTCAGCCACTCTCGACAGCATCGAAACCGAAATGGTCAACAACATGCGCGCCGAAACAACGGCCCAGAGTGACAGCAGCATGGGGTCGCCGTTTGATCTGCCGGAAGAGTCTCAAGCCATCAACAACGAGGCGGAAGAGGCTACCATCGAAGACAAGATGCAGGCCATCCGTGAGGCCAGCCTGACCACCTACGTCATGCTGTCGCTCATCTATATCGCCATCCAGGGGATCAGCATCTGGCTTGCCAGCAAATACCACTTTGCGGGCACCCATTCCAAAACAGCCTGGCGTCTGACGCACGAATACGCGACCGCCGAAGAGATGCTGGACGCGATGGACCAGCAACGCACCGCTATTGCCAGCCATGCCGATGACAAGCTCCGCCGCTTGCAGACCATGCTGTCGAGCCGTGACCATACCAACTCGGGTGTGCTGGGGGCGTTGGAAGGGGAGAAATCCGCCCATCGTAATTTCCTGGCCTTTATCGAGTACAAGGCGGGCACGGTGCCCCCGAAGCCGGCACCTCAGGCGGCCCCCCAGGTCGCACCGGCAGCGCAAGCCGAGCCGGCACCCGCCGTACAACCGGCAGTTGCCCAGGCGGAGGCGGCACTCCCGCTCACCACTGATGCCCCCGGCCAGACCGGAGCTATCGTCAAGGCCGCCGATTTCCATGATGTCACTGGCCTGCCCGAAGAGAACCTGGCTGCGGCCAGCCGCGCACTGGGGGTGGACGAAGCGCAGTTGCGTGATATCCGTGAACAGCAGATGGCCCTCAAGACCCTGGGTCTCTTTCCCACCAAGCAGAGTGCCTAATCGTGAAGATCACCCAGGTATTGCTACTGGCGTTGACGCTGCCTTGTGCAGCGTTGGCTGCCGACCGTAACGACATACAGAGCTGCTATGAGCGCAATGGCCTGACCGACATCAAGCCTGAGGGCACCGGTCGCGAACTGGTGGTCATCATCGACCAGACAATTCCGATGCCTGACGATCTGCAGCGCAGCAGTTGGGGGCAGATCGAGCGGTTCGTGCAGGCCGGCGATCGCGTCAAGCTCTATACCTTCTCCGCCTTTTTGCCTGGCGAATACCTTCGCCTTGCCTACGCGGGGCAACTGGATATGCCGCTGGAAGGGGATATCCGGGACGATGTCAGCATGCGTAAATTGCGCGGTCTGGACACCTGCCTGACGACGCAGACCAAAGTCTTTCGTAACGGCTTTGGCAAACAGTTCGTGAAAGCACTGCGTGATGCCCGCCAGGACATCCCCAAGAGCGAGATCATGAACTCGCTGCGCAAAGTGGGTGAGGATATGAAGGCCGAGCAAGGCGTCAGTGATCGCGTCATGTTCCTCATTTCGGACATGTTGGAACACTCCGATTACACCAGCTTCTATGCCACCAATAAGATCAAACAGCTCAATGTCGGTGACGAGCTCCAGCAGGCCAAGAGCAAGGGGCTGTTTGCCGATCTGCAAGGCGCTCGCGTTTACGTCACGGGCGCCGGGCTGGTGACCGACGCGGTGAAACACGCTTATCGTTCCGGCAAGACCATGGATGCTCTCGGTGACTTCTGGTCACAATACTTCGAGCACTCCCATGCCACCCTGGTGAACTTCGGTGCTCCCAGCCTGAGCACGGATTTGCAATAACCGTCACCTTCACAGGCAGAGCCCGCGCTTCTGCCCATCACACAAGGGCGACCAACTGGTCGCCCTTGCTATTTATTGCCAACGCTGCCCCCATTCGAGATATCGGCCAACCCGCCCCTTGGCATCAGGTTTGGTCATGCGAGCCAAAGGTGGGTCCCCATATTTGCCGACTCTTGTAAAAGATCCCCAAGGGGCGTCGTCATCTCCCCCCTTCTCCATGGACCGAGCAAGATAAGGTCTCTTTTTTATTTTGTTTTATTTGGGACAGCCATCTTTGTGTACGGATTGTTCCATTGGAGGAACCATATCACCCACTCTGTTTCACTGATGCAAAAATCACCTGCTCAAGCAACACCCACGGTGTCGCCGCATTGTGAGAAAGGGCCTGTTGACAAAGGACCGATAGCCCCTCTTCCCCAACCCGCCTTATCAGGACAGCCATCTTTTGGAGAAAGCCCTCATCAAGCGCCCAGCACAACTCGTCATCCAGCATGTGCGATGGCATTTGTGAAACTCGGGGGATTAAAAAGAATGTCTTGGCATCGATGACGCCAATTCAGATGCGATCACACCGGTGATGAGCTGGCGCTATACCGGACGTTGTTATGACACAAATATTCATCACTCAAAGGGATGGTTGATGACACCGTCGCTGGCCACAGTGCCAGGCAAACTGCTGACAATGCTCTTTGTCACCCACCACTCTGATACCCTGGCGCCGAAACAGCGTCACTTGCTTGAGCCAGCGCACCTCGTCCAACCCCAGCCGCGCCAGGATGGGGGCAAGACAAACTGGGATATGGCCCCGTTTGTCCACTCGGATGGCGCGACCTGTCCAGTCCACCAGCATCAGGTAATCCGCAAAGGTATATGGCAGGCTATCGGGTCGCGCTTCGTGCGCGAATGGCAACAGCAACGGCAGCAATGGGGCGGCGGACTGCTCGCCATCGAGACGCTGCTTGAGGCTGGTGTAATCGCTCTGCTCGGGCCGGTCGGCAATCGCCGCCCGTATCGGATTGAGATCAACATAGGCCATGCAGGCCAGCAGGGCTGATTCGGTGAGCAGGGCCTGGCTCTTGAAGCGCCCTTCCCAAAAATGGCCCTTGCAACCATCTTCCCGATTGGCCTGCCGAGCCAGGTTTTCGTTGAGTAACCGCACAAACCAGCTGATGGAATGTAACCGCTCCCGCAACTGCCCTATCAGTTGTTGCACCACAGCGAGTTCAGGCTCAATCAGGGATTCCCCCTGATACCAGCGTCGTACCAGCAGCGGCCACTGGAATAGCGCCGCCCAACGCTCGGCCACCTCTCGCTCGCTCCAATTGGCAGCGGTATCCGACTCGACCTTGAGCACCAGGTGATAGTGATTGCTCATCACCGCATAGGCACACACACCGATGGCAAACAGTCGCGACAATTGGCCCAACTTGTCCACTACCCACTGGCGCCGATGCTCGTAACTCTGGCCGGAGTGGGCATCTTCCCCGCACAGAAACGCCCGCCGCACACAGCGACTGACCACATGATAGTAAGGCGTATCCTGCAAACTGATTTGACGTGAACGGGCAATGGTCATGGCTCACCCCCCTGGGCAGTGACACCTCAAGCCAAGTACAGGGCTACGCCGCTGTCAAAAAGGTGGGTGTCCCAGATTTCTGGTGTCCCAGATTTCTGTGGGTGTCCCAGATTTCTGTGACAATTTACTGATCAAGTTCAAAAAACGATGTGATTCTGATGGTTACATCATTTTAAGGCTCGCTTGTGTAGTTTCGTTTGTCTTACAGTGGCTATCTGGAACCTGTTGAACTGCGATGGGTCACTGCCCTCGCTGGTCAATGGAGTATATTGGAAGCTGTAATCCATGGGCGGTAGCGTGGGATTTGGTGACATTACGCCTCATACAGAAAGGTGGGTGTCCCAGATTCTTGTCGGTGTCCCAGATTCTTGTCAAAAAGGTGGGTGTCCCAGATTTCCTGGTCTTACAGTGGCTATCTGGAACCTGTTGAACTGCGATGGGTCACTGCCCTCGATGGTCAATGGAGCATATTGGAAGCTGTAATCCATGGGCGGTAGCGTGGGATTTGGTGACGTTACGCCCCATACAGAAAGGTGGGTGTCCAAGATTCCGTTCAAGATTCCGTTGTGTTCTAGCTTGTCTTGGTTATGGTTGTGTACGAATTTATAGAATGTACACGTTAAATTTAACCAACAAGGAATATTTAACTCATGGTTTCATTCTGATTACATACTCAACATTAATAGTAGGCGCCACAGGTTTTCTATCCAGTGCAGTAAATAAATATCATGAATCCCTCAACTATGTATCCGATTTTTGGATTGGAGTTGAGCTTTTCTCTTCACTTCTTCAGTACTTGGCCCCATTTGTTTTTGCCGCTATTGGTGTGAATATGGTTTCTCACGCGCTAACGAATAAAACACCTAAAAATAGTTAAAGAAGAATCTGATTACCCATGACCATCTGCCATTTCCAAGAGCCAATATGAAATCGGAACAACCTTGAATTGGGATTCCTACCTTTGGGAGCATTGTTGCCCAACCCGCTCACCACCTTGATTGCTCCACCTGCGCAACAGCTGCTCGGTTATGTGTTGCACCAGTAAAACAATTTGAGGGGTTCCTGTGCCCGGCTATGGCCGCGGGATGGCCAGCAGCCAGCGCCCGATCACTGTCCGGTTGGCGGCAAGGCCGCAGAGCAAGAAGAGTTTGATAGAGGTCAAAAAACGATATTTTTCTGATGGTTATGCCACTTTAAGGCTCGCCTACGCAGTTTCATTTGGCTTACCATAGCCATCCAGAGCCTGTTGAACTGCGATGGGTTGCAGCCCTCGCGGGTCAAGGGAGCATATAGGAAGCAGTAATTCATGGGCGGTAACGTGGGATTTAGTGGTGATACACCTCATACAGAAAGGTGGGTGTCCCAGGTTTTTGAAAGTGGTGGTTAAAATACATCCAATGCATCGCTCAGATACGCTGCAATCCTACTTTAATGACAATATCATAAATAGAAGAGTTTTATATTATGCCCACTATAAACACATCAAGATTGCCAGCACCGAAGTCATGGGATGAGTTTGAAGATATATGCAAGAGTGCATGTTCCCTAAGATGGGCAAACCCCAATTTAAGTAAACATGGCCGCCAGGGGCAGCAACAGAATGGTGTTGATATATATGGTAAAGACTCCTTGGATAAACTTGTAGGAGTTCAGTGCAAAAATACCACCTCAAGCATCAGCCAGAAATTAATTGAGAGTGAATGTACTAAGGCAGAATCATTTATCCCAAAGTTGGAAACTCTATATATCGCAACAACAGCAGAACGAGATGTAAATATTCAAAAATTTGCCAGACTACTTTCTGAAAGCAGAAAAAATCAAGGGAAATTCCCCATAGAGATTTTATTTTGGGAAGATATTGTCAGCGATCTATCTCGAGATGAAAATACAGTCAGATTACATTTTCCTCAATATTTTACAACCCCATCAAAAACACATCAAGAACTAGCCCAAGAAAAGGATTTATCACATCTTACTGCCCTCTTAAATGTAATTGATCTCACCTCAACACATGAGCACTTAAAATGGGGCGCAAAATACATTCATTGCTCACTAGTTGAGCAACTTCACAACATTAACACAGTTATCAAAAGCCCAGTTTTCATCTTGAGCGATGATATATTGAGCGAAAATATAGACAGTTTAATTTCAGAATGGACAAAACTCATAACATTGATGAAAAAAGCCCCATACAATTTAGTCCCACATATGAACACATTATCATTTCATATGCCGGGCGATTTCTGTCAAACTAAAGAAGACGATATTCTTTACAATGAAATAGATATAGAAACAACCATTCTCTCTGGAAAAATAACCTCTTTTTGCAACTTCATAAACAAAACATATCCTTCTATAAACATAATGGACACTAGTAATAAAGCTCGGTCTTTATACTAAAGTGATGACGTTTAAATTTAATATCAAGAGTGGCGACCATCAGGTCGCCTTTTTATTTCTATCGTTTTCCCAATCCGGAATTTCACCGTGCCGGTCGTTTGGCACCATTCCCTTTAGCGGCGAGCTTGCCGCCTTGAGTGGCAGGTTTGGCACCAGGCTTGGCAGAGCCTGCGCGGGTCGGCGCCTTACCTTTGTGAGCGGGTTTCCCCTGCCCTGCCGGTTTACCCTGACTTGCGCCCTGTGCGGCAGGCTTGCCGTTGCCAGCCCCTTTCTGGAGCTGAGACCCCACCGGCTTGCCATTGCCTGCCTTGCCGCCGTTTCGGCTGGCTGCCGGGGCATTGGCTGCACCAGCCTCGCTGCGGGCGCCCTTGTTGCCGGCACCATTGCCGCGCTGATGCACGATATTGCTGTGACGGGTCAACGCAGGCTTGAGGCCCTTGTTGCGGCTGCGTTCGGCCTTGGCCTCGCCGCGTCCTTCCGGCGGCACCAGGCAGTCGGGGCCGTTGCCGATCAGGTGACCCTTGCCCATTTCCAGCAGGGCTTCGCGTATCATGGGCCAGCCGGCGGGATCGTGGTAGCGCAGCAGCGCCTTGTGCAGGCGACGGCGACGCTCCCCTTTCACCACGAACACGTCCCCGCCCTGACGGCTCACCTTGTTGAGCGGGTTTTTCTCGGTGTAATACATGGTGGTGGCGTTCGCGAGCGGCGACGGGTAGAAGTTCTGCACCTGATCGAGCTTGAAGCGGTTCGTTTTTACCCACAGCGCCATGTTCACCATGTCCTCATCGGTCGTGCCCGGGTGGGCCGAGATGAAGTAGGGGATCAGGTACTGCTGCTTGCCCGCCTCCTTGGAATACTTGTCGAACAGCTCCTTGAAGCTGTAGTAGCTACCCATGCCCGGCTTCATCATCTTGGAGAGCGGGCCCTCCTCGGTGTGCTCCGGCGCGATCTTGAGGTAGCCGCCGACGTGGTACTTGGCCAGCTCCTTGATGTAGCGCGGATCTTCCACCGCGATGTCGTAGCGCACCCCGGAGGCGATCAGGATCTTCTTGATGCCCTTCACATCCCGCGCCTTGCGATAGAGGTCGATGGTCGGGGTATGGTCGGTGTCCATGTGCGGGCAGATGGTCGGCCAGACGCAGGAGGCGCGGCGGCAGGTCTGCTCGGCCTTGGGGCTCTTGCAGCGCAGCTTGTACATGTTGGCGGTGGGGCCGCCGAGATCCGAGATGACACCGGTAAAGCCCGGCACCTTGTCACGGATCTCTTCGATTTCTTTGATGATCGACTCTTCCGAGCGGCTCTGGATGATGCGCCCCTCGTGCTCTGTGATGGAGCAGAAGGAGCAGCCGCCGAAGCAGCCACGCATGATGTTGACCGAGGTCTTGATCATCTCGTAGGCCGGGATCTTCTCGTTGCCATAAGCCGGGTGCGGCACCCGCTGGTACGGCAGGCCGAACACGCCATCCATCTCGTCGGTCTCGAGCGGGAAGGCGGGTGGGTTGACCCAGATGATGCGATCGCCGTGGGCCTGGGCCAGGGCGCGGGCGCAGCCTGGGTTGGTCTCATGGTGCAGGATGCGCGACGCGTGGGCGTAGAGCACCTTGTCCTCTTTCACCCGCTCGAACGCCGGCAGCTTGACGTAGGTCTTCTCCCAGGGTTTCTGCTTGGGCGGCTGCACCAGCACGGGCTTGGCCTCCTGCTCCACCGGCGCCGTGCCCTCATCATCCGAGCAGGGCGCCCCTTCCATGTAGGGGTTCATGATGGGATCGATGCGACCGATCTGATCCAGCTTGCTGGAATCCACCCCGCGCCATTCGGGTAGCGGCTCCTTGCGGATCACGGCGGTGCCGCGGATGTCCTGCATGGTCTCCATGGTCTCGCCATTGGCGATGCGGTGCGCCACCTCGATCAGCGGCCGCTCGGCGTTACCGTAGATGAGGATGTCGGCCTTGGCGTCGATCAGGATGGAGCGGCGTATGGTCTCGGACCAGTAGTCGTAGTGGGCGATGCGGCGCAGGGACGCCTCTATGCCGCCGATGACCACCGGCACCTCTTTATAAGCCTCCTTGCAGCGCTGGGTGTAGACCAGGGTAGCGCGATCCGGCCGTTTGCCACCCACGTCCCCCGGGGTGTAGGCGTCGTCGTGGCGCAGCTTCTTGTCGGAGGTGTAGCGGTTGATCATGGAGTCCATGTTGCCCGCGGTCACCCCGTAGAAGAGGTTCGGCTTGCCCAGGCGCATGAAGTCATCTTTGGATGACCAGTCCGGCTGGGCGATGATGCCGACCCGAAAACCCTGGGACTCCAGCATGCGGCCGATGACCGCCATGCCGAAACTCGGGTGATCCACATAGGCGTCGCCTGTCACCAGCACGATATCGCAGCTGTCCCAGCCGAGCTTGTCCATCTCCTTGCGGGACATGGGCAGGAAGGGCGCCGTGCCGTAGCACTCGGCCCAGTAGCGGGGATAGGAGAAGAGAGGGGTAACCGGCTGCATTTTGAACACCTGGAACAATTCGGGTCGCGCATTATACCGGTCACGACTGCCCGGATCGATGGCTTTTTGCCCCCACTATTCGCAGGGTCAGCGCGGGAAGCAGGGCGTCTCTCGCAGGCTGCCCCTCCTCACAGGCCGCGAGAACCTACCCCAGCGGGCGGGCGAGTGCGAATCGGTGATGGTGGCGCAGCAGCAGCTGATAACCCCCCAACAAACACCAGATGAGGGCGGGGATCAGAAAGACCGGATGAGTCGAGAGGCGCAGCATCAGCACACCGAGCAGGATCAGGGCGAAGGGGCGGCTCTCGTAGAGCCAGTGAGGCCAACTGCGCTGATGGGGCTGGCGCTGCTTGTCCTGGCGGCGATGGGCACCGCGCCTGAACCAGACGAGGGAGCCGGCAAGGTAGAGTGCCAGCCCTGCCAGCAGCAGGGTTGGCTGCCCGGCGAATCCCAGCAAGCATAAACCGCTGCCCAGATACAGGAAAGGCAGCGGCTCGTAGATCACGGATGGCAACATGATGGGTGGTCTCGATATTGAACTGGTCACATAGTAACCACCTCACATCAGGGAGCCAGCCTCTTTCGCCATCCCGACCCCAGATGGGGGGCGCGCACTAGGCGGCCGGCTTGTCTCTGGTCGTCGGCGACGCTGCCGTCTGGTCGAGCTGCGTGGCCGCCTCGGCAGTCGACGGCACCTGCGCCATCACCACCAGCTCCCCCGCCAGCGCCGCGTTCACCTGCTGATCCCGCGCCCCCGTCATCCCCGCCCGCTTGGCCAGCAGGTGGTAGATGGCGGGCACCATCAGCAGGGTCACCAGGGTCGCCAGGGACAAACCGAAGAACACCACAGTCCCCACGGCCATCCGGCTCTCGTACCCCGCGCCCATGGAGATCATCAGGGGCACGGCGCCGATGATGGCGGTGAGCGAGGTCATCAGGATGGGGCGCAGACGGCGCACCGAGCCTGCGATGATCGCCTCCTCAAACGTCTCCCCCCGCTGGCGCAACTGGTTGATGAATTCGACGATGAGGATGCCGTTCTTGGTCACCATGCCGATCAACATGATCATGCCGATCTGGCTGTAGATGCTGAGCTCCTGCCCGGTGAGCCAGAGCCCCAGCAGGCCGCCGAAGATGCCAAGGGGCACGGTCACCATCACCACGGTCGGGGTCACCAGGCTCTCGAACTGGGCCACCAGCACCAGATAGACCACCAAGAGGGCTAAGCCAAACACCAGCGCCATCTCGCCCTGGTTGTCGCGATAGTCCTTGGACTCGCCGGCGTAGTCCACCGACATGCCGGTGGGCAGATGGTCGGCGGCCCAGCCGTCGAGGAAGTCGAGCGCCTCCCCCAGGGTGTGGCCGGGGGCCAGATCCGCGGTGAGGGCGATGGCCTTCTGGCGCTGGTAGTGGTTCAGGCGCTGGGGGCTCGCCACCTGTTTGATGGTGGCCAGCGTCGAGAGGCTCACCATCTCGCCGCTTGCCGCCTTCAGATAGATGCGGCTGATGTCGGAGATGCCGTTGAAGTCGTTCTGGTTCGCACGCAGGTAGACGTCATACTCCTCCCCTCTGTCCACATAGGTGGTCTGGCTGACCCCGCCGAGCAGGGCCTGCAGCGAACTCGCCACCGTGGAGACCGGAATGCCGAGCTGGCTGGCCCGATCCCGCTCTATGGTCACCTGCAGCTCCGGGGTCTTCTCGGCGTAGTCGAGATCCGGTGCCAGCATCAGGCCGCTCTGGCTCGCCGCCTGTTGCAGGGCCAGGCCCTGCTGGTAAATTTCTGCATAATCCGAACCCTGCAGCACGAACTGCACGGCGGCGGTGGAGCCCCCCCGGAACCCGGGCTGGAAGGTGCGGATCATCACATCCGGAATGCCGGCGAGGCGACCGCTCAAGGATCGGCCGAACTCGGTGGCGGTCTCGTCCCGCATCGCCCAGTCGGTGAGCTGGATGATGGCAAGGCCGGTCTGATCCCCGCCACGCCCGAAGGCCGGGGTGCTGAAGCTCACGGCCTGCACCACGCCCTTGCCAAGCAGGGGCATGATGGCGGCTTCGACCTGTTCCATGTTGCGCTTCATCCGCTCGATGCTGGTGCCTTCCGCCCCTTTCACGAACACATAGAGCACCCCTCTGTCCTCGGTCGGGGTCAGGCTCGCCGGCAACTTGCCAAACAGCGCGCCGATGCCGCCAAGGCAGAGCAGCAGCACCAGCGGCGTCCAGACGGAGCGGCGCAGCACCCAGCCCAGCAGGTGCCGGTAGTGCGACTCCACCCAGCCGAGGCCCGCGTCCAGCCTGGCGGTCAGGGGGTTGGGCTTGTCCACGGCGCGCATCAACCAGGAGCCCATGGCCGGGGTCAGGGTCAGCGCCACCAGGGAGGAGAAGAGCACGGCCAGCGATAGCAGGATGGCGAACTCGGTAAAGAGCCGCCCCACCATGCCATCCATGAAGGCGATGGGCACGAACACCATCACCAGCACGGCGGTGGTGGCGATGACCGCGAAGCCCACCTCCCGGGTGCCGTGCCAGGCGGCCATCAGGGGGGATTCCCCCCGCTGCAGGTGGTGATGGATGTTCTCCACCACCACGATGGCGTCATCCACCACCAGACCGATGGCGAGAATGAGCGCCAGCAGGGTGATGAGGTTGATGGAAAAACCGAGGTACCAGGCGCCGATGAAGGCGGAGATGAGGGAGACCGGCACCGTGATGGCGGGGATCAGGGTGGTGCGCCCCTGCCCGAGGAACAGGTAGAGCACGGCCACCACCAGCAGGGCGCAGATGGCGAGGGTCTCGTACACCTCGTGGATCGCCTGCTTGATAAAGATGGTGGAGTCATAATCCACTTCCAGACTGGCCCCTTCTGGCAGAAAACGCTGCATTTCAGTCATCTTCCGCTCGATCCCCTGGGCCACCGCGAGGGGGTTGGCGGTGGACTGGGCGACGATGCCGATCCCCAGGCTCTCGCGGCCGTTGCGCTGATAGGCGCTGTCTTCGTTCTTGGCCCCCACCTCCACGTCGGCGATGTCCGCCAGATAGATGCTCTGACCGTTGCTGGCGGTGGTCACCGGCAATGAGCGGAAGTCCTCGGCACTGTGGTAGAGCCGGGCAATCTGCACCGCCATGGTCATGCTGTTGTTGCGAATTTCCCCCCCCGGCAGCTCGATATTCTCCCGCTTGAGGGCATCCTGCACATCCGCCACCGTGATGCCACGGGCCGCCATGTCGGCGGGGCGCAGCCGCACATACATCACCTGGCTCAGATCCCCGGAGAGGGAGACCTCGCTCACCCCGTCCACCAGACTCAGGGAGTCCACCAGCATGCGGTTCGCGTAATCCGTCATGGCGGTGCGATCCATCTGGGTGCTACTGAAATTCAGCCAGATGGCCACATCCCCGTTGCCGTTGTCCTTGGTGACCATGGGTTCGTCCACCTCATCCGGCAGCTTGGGCCGGGCGCGGGAGATGGCGTCGCGCACATCCGAGGTGCCCTCCAGCATGTTCCAGCCGAGATTGAACTCCACGGTGATCATGGAGCGCCCCTTGCGGGTCACCGAGTTGATGTTCTTGATGCCGCTGATGCCGGAGAGCTGATCCTCGATGGGCTTGGTGACCTGGCTCTCCATGACCTCGGGGGCGGCCCCGTCATAGGTGGTGGTGATGGAGACGGAGGGCGTCTGCACGTCCGGCATCTCCCGCACCGTCAACTTGCTGAACGCCACCAGACCAAACACCGTGAGCAGGGCGCTGATGACCACCGCCACCAAGGGGCGGCGTACTGACATATCGGAGAGCCACATCAGCCTTTCACCTCAGCCAGATCCTGCACCAGAGCACCGTCACGCAAATTGACCAGCCCCTCCACCGCGATGCGATCCCCGACGCTCAGCCCCTTGATCACCCACACGTCTTCGCCGTGGGTATCGCCGAGCTCCACCGGGATGCGTTTGACATGGCCGTCCGCCTCCAGGCGATAGACATAGCGCAGCTCACCGGCGTACTCCACCGACTGGGCCGGGATCAGGGTCATCTTCTGGGCGGGCAGGGAGAGATCCACGTTCATCAGCATGCCGGGCCGCAACTGCCCGCTGGCATTGGGAAGAATGACTCGGGCCTTGATGTTCTGGGTCTCGCTGGAGATGCGGCTGTCCAGGGTTTCCAGCACGCCGGAGAAGGATTGATCCGGCCAGGCGGAGCTGGTCGCCGTCACCGTCATGCCGGGCTTGAGCAGGGAGAGATAGCGCTCGGGCACGGCCAGATCGAGGCGAAGCTTGGCCAGTTCATCGAGGTGCAGCAAGACATCGCCGCTGTTGACCAGGGCCCCCTCGCTCAAGTCGATGAGGCTGACGGTGCCGTCAAAGGGCGCCGTCAGGGTGCGCAGAGAGAGCTCATAGCGGGCCGCATCGACCCGGGCTTGGGCCTGGGCGACGATGGCCTCCTGCCCCTCCAGCTCGGAGGTGGTGATGGCCCCGCGCGCCACCAGTTTGCGCATGTCCCGCAACTTGCGGCTCTCGTCGCGCACGCTGGCGCTCTGTTCGGCGAGCTCCGCCTCCTGCTTGCCCGTATCCAGGGCGATCAGGGTCTGCCCCTGCTTGACCTGCTGGCCGGAGCGCACCGCGATATTGACGATACGACCGGTCACCTCGGGGCTCACCACCACGGAGCGGTTGGCCGCCAGCTTGCTGACCAGCTTGATGGAGGGTTCGGCCAGGCTCTGCTTGACCGTCTCGGCGCGGATGCTGAGGGCTTTTGGCTGATGCACGCTGACCGGCCCGGGTTGCCGTGCATACCAGGCTGCTGCCGCCAGCAGCAGGAGAAGGGGAAAGAGCCACAGCCAGATGCGCATTTTCATCAAACGATCCATGAATTAAGAGAATGAGAGAGATACTTCATCAATGATGGCACCATGTTACCCCCTGAATATGCCGTGACTATGTAGAAATGTGACAAATCGTAACGGCGATGGCTAACGGCCATCAAAATGATATCCAACAAAGATGCGCCGGCTTTTGTGCCTTACACTGATGAGCCAAAACTCAGTAGTTCCGGTGCGTTTATGTCCAGATTGAGCCAAGCCTTCACCAGGTACCGTCTGCAGTGGTTGCTGCTGGGCCTGAGCAGTCTCCTGCTCGTCCTCTCCTTGCTGCACACCTTCAACCAGATCACCGATGTAAACAGCCGCGATACCCACCACATGGCCGCCGAACTGCGATCCCAATTCCAGGAGATGGAGGCCTTTCTGGAATCCATGCGGGGCCAGGCCGAGGAGCGTTTGCGCAGCCACCCCCAGTCAATCCTCTCCCGCCACCTCTACCAGTCCCTGCGCGTCGATGGTGCACGGCAGATAGCCCTCGATCAGGTGCCTGCCGACCTCCCCCCCGCCCTCATCGGCAACCTGACGGGGCTTGGCCCACTGCCGGCACCGGGTAGTGAGCGGGAAGATCTCTTCCACCTGGCGCTGAGCCTCTCTCCCCTGCTCTCCACCGCCAGCAAACTGCTGGACGGCGAGGTGGCCTGGATCTACTTCACCGGCATCGACAACTTCATCTACCTCTATCCCTGGGTGCCCTCCAGCCGGTTTCACTTCGATCCGGCCATCTATGACAAGCCATTCTGGCAGGATGTGCTAACCCAGCAGTCGCCGCGGTTGCACGTCAGCCTCTCGCGCCCGTATCAGGACTTCGCCGGCCGAGGGCAGATGATTACCCTGTCCCAACCCATCGTTAAAGGTCAAAAAGTGGTGGGGCTGCTCAGCATCGATATATTACTCGAAAAACTCGACCAGGCCCTGCAACAGCCCGCCCCCCAGCTGGGCACATCGTTTCTGGTCAACCAGCACGGGCAGCTGCTGGCCCGCAGCCAGCCCGGTGAGGCCCCGCTGCGCTTCAATGTCGACCAGGGCAGCGACTATCAGTGGCAACAGGGGGCCTTTCAGCTGACCCAGGCCATTCCCGATACCCAGCTCGTCCTGATCCATCGCATCCCGCCATTCTCCCTGTTCAAGGCGCTGATCTCCCAGTCGGTCACCGCCCTCGTCACCCTGCTCTGCCTGGTGATAGCCACCCTCTCCAGCCTCCGGGCCATGCGCCTCAATCAGCGTCTGAAATACCTCTCCCGCCACGATGCGCTCACCGGGGCCTTCAATCGCCACCACTTCGCTGCCCTCGAGCAGAAATGGGCCCGAAGCGGCGCCCACACCACGGGGGCCATCATGTTTGATTGCGACCATTTCAAACGGGTCAACGACACCTTTGGCCACGGGGTTGGCGATCAGGTGCTGATCCAGCTGGTCCGCATCACCCAATCCCTGAAGAACGTGGGCAATACCCTCATCCGTTGGGGCGGGGAGGAATTTCTGCTGCTGGTGAGCGACGAACACGCCTCCCTCGCAGATCTGGCGGAGCAGCTCAGGATCGCCATCGCCGATCACCCCTGGACGGAGATTGCCACCGGGCTCAGCGTGACGGTCAGCCTCGGCCATCACCGCCAGCGCGCAGGCATCAGCCTGCACGAATCCATACGCCGAGCGGATCACGCCCTCTACCGCGCCAAAGCCAATGGCCGCAATCGCAGCGAAACCTGGCAGGATGACGACCAGCAGAAGCAGGAGTAAGCTGGAGCCTTCATTCATCCAAGGAGACGCACTGTGTCACGAAAACCCCGTCTGGGACTGGCTCTGGGCAGCGGCGCTGCCCGGGGCTGGGCACACATAGGCATCATACGGGCGCTGGAGCGGCTCGGCGTCAAACCGGATCTGGTGGCGGGCTGCTCCATCGGCAGTTTCGTGGGCGCCGCCTATGCCGCCGGCGAGCTGGACAAGCTGGAGAGCTGGGTCCGCGGCTTCACCCGTTTGCAGGTGATGGGGCTGCTCGATCCCGCCCTCTCCGGTGGCCTGTTTCGCGGTGACAAGGTGTTTGGCATCGCCGCCAATCACTTAGGCGATCCCCCCATCGAGAGCCTGCCCATCCCCTTTGCCTGCGTCGCCACCGAGCTCAACACCGGCCGGGAGATCTGGCTGCAAGAGGGGCCACTGCGCCAGTGCGTGCGCGCCTCCTGCGGCATGCCCGGCGTGCTCACCCCTACCCGCATCGATGATCAGTGGCTGGTGGATGGCGCCGTGGTCAACCCGGTGCCCATCTCCCTGGCCCGCGCCATGGGGGCCGAGGTGGTGATCGCCGTCAACCTCAATGCCGACATGCACCAGCCTTGGGCTGACGACTCCGACGAACCCGCCCAGGGCGGCTTGCTCAGCCAGTGGCTGAATCGGGGAGAACGCGAGCCCAGCACCCCCGGCATGTGGAGCGTGATGACGGGCTCCATCAACATCATGCAGGAGCGTATCACCCGTGCCCGCATGGCCGGTGACCCCCCGGAGATCCAACTCTGCCCGCGCCTTGGCAGCTTCTCCATCATGGACTTCCACCGGGCGAGCGATGCCATCAACGAGGGGGAGGCCTGCGTCGAGCGCAATCTGGAGCAGTTGAAGGAAGAGCTCTCCCGCCTCAGGATCCTCTGATCCCCCAAGACAAAGAGCGCCCGCAGGCGCTCTTTTGTCATCTCGCCAACTCGCCTCAGAACAGGCCCAACCCCTTGAGCATCACCACCAGGATCAGCAGTGGGGAGACGTAACGAATGATGAAGAAGAGGGGCTTGAGGATCCTTATCTCCAGCTGACCGCCGTTGGTCAGGGCCATCTCCATGCGCTCGAAGCCCCAGACCCAGCCGACGAACAGGCAGAGCAGTATGCCGCCAAGGGGCATGAGCACGTTGGAGGAGAGGTAATCGAACAGATCGAAGAAGGTCTTGCCAGCGATCTGCACGTCCGCCAACGTGCTGTTGGAGAGGGCGCAGGTCGAGCCCACCGCGCCCAGTACCAGCAAGTTGATAAGCGTCGCCTTCTTGCGGCTCATGTGGAATCGCTCCGACAGCACCGAGACCGGCACCTCCAGGATGGAGAGCATGGCGCCGGTAGCCGCGATGGCGGAGAGCACGAAGAACAGCACCATGAACAGGTGACCAAAGGGAATGCTGGCAAACACCGCCGGAATGGTGATGAACAACAGGGAGGGTCCGGCCGAGGGCTCGAAGCCAAAGGCGAATACCGCCGGGAAGATGGCGATCCCCGCCAGCATGGAGACGAACAAGTCCGCGCACATCACCCGCACCGTGGTCAGCGGGATATGCTGATCGTCCCGGAAATAGCTGCCATAGGTCATCATGCAGCCCATGCCGATGGAGAGCTTGAAAAATGCCAGCCCCATGGCGGTGAGGACTACGCCGGCGGTGATCTTGGAGAAATCCGGGGAGAACAGAAAACGCAGCCCCTCGCTCGCCCCCGGCAGGGTCAGGCTGCGCAGGCCGATGATCAGCAAAAGGATGAAGAGCACCGGCATCAACCGCTTGGTCACCGCCTCTATCCCCTTGGCGACCCCCATCAGCAAGATGCCCCCCATCAGCGCCAGCACCAGCCACTGCCAGAGCAGACTCTGCAACGGGTTGGCGATCAGTGCCCCGAAGGCCGCCCCGGTGATCTTGGGATCGGTGGAGAGGATGGAGCCGTCGATCGCCTTGAAGATGTAGGCAAACACCCAGGCCGCCACCTCGGAATAGAAGGACATGATGAGGAAGGCCGCCGTCACCCCCATGGCCGCAATCAACCACCAGGGTTGCCCCTTTGGCGCCAGCTTGATGAGCCCAGTTACCGCATCGGATTTTGCCTGACGCCCCAGCATGATCTCGGAGATCATCACCGGCAGTCCCACCAGCAGGGTGGCGATGACATAGACCAGCAGGAAACCCGCACCGCCATTCTCGCCAGTCAGATAGGGAAACTTCCAGATGTTGCCAAGACCGACGGCCGAGCCCAGGGTGGCGGCCAGAACGCCGAAGGTACTGGTGAAGCCATCTCTGGCCTGGTGGGTGGTGTGACTCATGCTCGTCTCGCTGTATGCATCCCGGGAAGGCCCCGTTCAAAGAGTCGGAATTCTCTGAAAATAGCGCCAGCGAGCAAGGAGTTTTGGTTTAAATCACTACTTGGAGCACAGTAAACAGGATTTAATTAATACAGAATTGAAAATGATGGATAAAAAAATGCCGCCCCGTAGGCGGCACTTTCATCTCGGCTCAATCACTCAAGCCTTGGCAATGTCGTCCGGACCGATCTGGCCGATTTCGGCGACTTTCTTGTCGGCCAGCAGCCAGAGGGTGAACTTGTGCAGATCCGGATGGTGAGCCAGGGCGACCAGGAAGGCGCCACCAACTTCACGATAACCCAGTTCATAGTTTTTCAGGGTGGTGGGGGGGACACCCAGCAGATCGGCAAACTTGGGACGGCTCAGGCCAACAGCTTCGCGGATCTGACGGATCTTCTTGCCAACAGTTACGATGTTTGAATTCATGTGTTCCATACTCCGTTTGGCGGATTGACTCCACCTTTATTTTTCGCGACGACTCGTAGTCAAGTGTATCAGTTTTGAACGGACTCGTTATGGTCGAGCCTCTATCTTTAATCAGCGTCTTTCGACGACAACCCTAACAAACATCGGGGATGGTAATCGCTGTGCCGCCTCAGGTAAACAGTCTCGAAGAGAAACCTTTATGGTTGCCATGGTCATCCCCCGTATAATCCGCCAGTTATCCCTTTAAGAGTAATCAGCATGGTTTTCCCCGGTATAATCTCCCGTCTCCACTCCGATTCAGACCCCACCAGCCTGCCTCGCCAACTCCATCAGGGCCAGCAGAGCCGGGCCGAGGCTTTCTGGCTGCCCGCCGCCTTGCAAAGCGAGGCGGCATCCGTGTTGGCGGCCCTCTCAGACAAGAGCAGCCTGTATCTGGAGCAGCCCACCGCCGTGCCCCTGCGCAGTCACGATGGCGTCTTGCAAGAAGATGGCAGCCTGCTGCTTGGCAATGGCCATCGCATGACGCTCGCCTGCGAGATGGGGGACGGGGGGATCGTCCCCGAACAGGCACTTGGCGAGATGACGGCCTGGCTGGAAGCGGGGCATTTTCATTTCATCTGTTCAGCTGCAATTCAACCGGTGGCACGGGCCATTCTCAATATCTGGCCCCTCGACCCCTATCTCGCCCGTCATTTTTTGCTCAGTTTCACACCCTTGCTGTGCGAAGCAACTGAGGCCGACTATCTGGCGGTATTTGCAGCGAGGGAATTGGGGACAACCTCCGAGAACAGCTGGGTTCAGGCCTATTTGAAGCTTGAAAAGAAACTGCACCGCGCCTACTTGGATCACTAATTAATTCTGATAAACAGCCAGTTATCCCTACGACACAATCTGCCCTATCGATTATCTGTGAGCTTGATCATGTTTTGAAATGGGCTTAGAGTGCGCCACGTCATCGGAATGACACGGCTGTTTGTAGTGGAACGCTCATTGGTGACAATGCGAACCATTCACATGTGCACCCAAATGCGTGCCTCCTGGAAGGAACCGGGATCCCTGCCCGATTCAACCATCGTTATTCGGCAGAGCCAGCAGCTTACATAAATTAAAAAGTGCGAAGCACGTCATACGTGCCATCTCAACGAGGATAATTTTATGATGAAAATGGCTCCTTCCCTGATTGCCATCGCTATGGCTACCATGGGTGCAACCGCAGCGCACGCCGCTGATGATTTCTACTTCGGTGCCGGTGTTGGTGCTACCCACTTCAACGGTCTGAACAAGATCGAAGGCGTGACCAACGGCGAAGAAGACGCAACTGCCGTCAACGTATTCACCGGTTACAACTTCAACGAGTACTTCGGTTCCGAGCTGGGCTACCAGTACACCGGCCGTGGCAACACCGATGGCAACCGCTACGAAAGCCAGGGTGCCACCCTGTCCGGTATCGCTCGTCTGCCGCTGGGCAACGACTTCTCCCTGTTCGCTGAAGGCGGCGCCTACTGGGGCCACACCGACGGTATGGGCACCAGCGATACCAAAGTATCCCCGCTGGCTGGCGCCGGTGTGACCTACAAGGTCAACGACGCTCTGGATCTGCAAGCTCGTTACCGTTACATGTGGGACGTGGCTGCCCTGGAAGCCGGTGGCGTGAGCTACAAGGCCAACCAAAGCATCGCGACTCTGGAAGCCGTATACCACCCGTTCCGTTCTTCCTACGTAGAGCCGGCTCCGGCTCCGGTTGTTGAAGAAGCTCCGGCTCCGGCTCCGCAAGTTGTCGAGAAGAACTTCGCCCTGAACTCCGACGTGCTGTTTGCCTTTGGCAAAGACACCCTGAAGCCGGAAGGTCAGGATGCCCTGAACGCTCTGTACCAGCAGATCGTTGAGTTCCAGCCGAAAGACGGCAGCGCCGTTGTTGTTGGTTACTCCGACCGTATCGGTTCTGACGCTTACAACCAGAAGCTGTCCGAAGCTCGTGCCCGCACCGTTGCCAACTTCCTGGTCAGCAAAGGTATGGCTGCCAGCAAGGTTGCCGTTGAAGGTCGTGGCGAAGCCAACCCTGTCACTGGCACCAAGTGCAACAGCGTCAAGGGCAAGAACGAGCTGATCTCCTGCCTGGCTCCGGACCGTCGCGTAGAAGTGCGCGTCTCCGGCGTTCAAGAAGTTCAGCAATAATCTGATTTCATTCAGATAATGCAAAAAGGGGGATGCCACGGCATCCCCCTTTTGCTTGTCTGCGTCTGGCCCTGCTCTGGCGTCAGCTTCTGTCTTATCTCCGTAGCGCCATGATTGCGCCAGCTTTCCTGCCACTCGGCCCCCCGCTCCTGCCTTCCTTACCACGCCATCACTTGTTGCTTATCTGTTCAGAAACTTGATCATCCCGAGTCAAAAGAATACAGTTATTCGGCTTGTAAGACATTGGATGAACTATTAAAAGTGCTTAAAGCCCGGTTAGTTGTCCATGGAGTGAAGGCTTCATGAGAATCCTGGTTACCATCCATTTTTTATTCAGGCCGCCCGTGATCACCTCACGGAGTCGCAACATGAAGTGTCATTTGCGATCGGTATAACAAAAGAGTGCGCAGTACGCCCATAGCACGGCAACTCAACGAGGATAAAATGATGAAAATGAAAATGGCACCAACCCTGATTGCTCTGGCTATCGCAGCCATGGGAACTTCCACCGCCCAGGCGGCCGATGACTGGTACACCGGTATGGGTGCTGGTTGGGCTTATGGACACGACCTGGACAGCTTCGGTCTGGATGCGGACAAGGACGCTACCGCCCTGTCCCTGTTCGGTGGTTACAACTTCACCGAGAACTTCGGTGCCGAACTGGGCTACCTCTATGCCGGCAAGGCCGGTGTGGATGGCGTCGACTTCAAGACTCAGGGTGCGACCCTCTCCGGTATCGCTCGCCTGCCCATGGGTGACATCTTCTCCGTCTTCGCCGAAGGCGGTGCCTACTTCAACCACGTCAACGGCAACGGTGACAGCGACAACGGCACCTCCCCGCTGGCGGGTCTGGGCCTGAGCGCCAAGCTCTCCGATCTGCTGGATCTGCAAGCCCGTTATCGCTACATCTGGGATCTGGGTGACGAGCAGAAGACCTGGAAGACCGACATGAGCGTCGCCACGCTGGAACTGGTGATGCACCCGAACCGCAAGGCCTATGTGGCACCTGTCGCCGCACCGGCGCCGGAACCCGTTCCCGAGCCCGTCGTGGTCGACAAGAGCTTCTCCCTGAACTCTGACGTGCTGTTTGCCTTCGGCAAATCCAGCCTGAAACCGGAAGGGGCTGCCGCACTCAACACCCTGTATCAGCAGATCGTTGAAGTTCAACCCAAGGACGGCAGCGCCGTGGTCGTCGGTTACACCGACCGCATCGGCTCCGATGCCTACAACCAGAAGCTGTCTGAAGCCCGTGCCCGCACCGTGGCCGACTTCCTGGTTGGCAAGGGCCTGCCGGCCGGCAAGGTCTCCATCGAGGGTCATGGCGAAGCCAATCCGGTCACTGGCAACCAGTGTGACGGGGTCAAGGGCAAGAACCAGCTGATCTCCTGCCTGGCACCGGACCGTCGCGTGGAAGTCCGCGTCACCGGCGTACAGGAAGTCCAGCAGTAAGCGATGCCATAACACACAAAAAAAGGGGCCGTTCGGCCCCTTTTTATTGATGCTGATTTTCCTCCATTCTCACCAGCCCCATCGCTATTACTGCCTGTCCACTCACAAATTCTCCATACAGATTCGTCACTTAAGTGGTTAAAGTGCGATGATCGCCTATACATAATGGTGGCTTATATAACAAAGGGCTGGGAGCCCTATAACACCCAACATCGACGAGGAAACGCGATGAACATAAGACTGAAACCCGTATGGATTGCATTGGCACTGGCGACGGGAGCGGCTCAGGCGGCCCCCGTCCACGACTGGTATCTGGGGGCCGGGGGAGGCTGGGCCATCGCCCATGACATCAACGACTTCAGCCAGGATGTCAGCAAGGATGCCACCGCCATTACCGCCTTCGGTGGCTACAACTTCACCGAGAACCTGGGGGCCGAGCTCGGCTACCTGTCGACCGGTGACTGGGACATCGCCGGCAACGACTTCAGCAGTCAGGGCGCCACCCTGTCGGTGATAGGTCGCCTGCCCCTCGGGGACATCTTCTCGGTATTTGCCGAGGGCGGCGGCTACATCTACCACGTCAAATCCGTCAACGGGGGAGATGACAACCTGGCCCCGTTGGCTGGTCTGGGGCTGACCGCCAAGCTGCACGACTGGGTCGACATCCAGGCGCGCTATCGCTATCTGGTGCGGGTCGGGGATGATCCGGACAACGACAAGGTCGGCAGTGGCACCCAGCGCTGGGTCAGCGACATCAGCACCGCCACCATAGAGCTGGTGCTGCACCCCAATCGTACCGTGGCCGTCGTGCCGGTTGCCGCCCCCCTGGTGGCCGCCCCGCCTCCCACCCCCGAACCGGTGGATCAGACCTTCAACCTGAGTTCGGACGTGCTGTTCGCCTTTGGCAAGGCGGATCTCAAGCCTGAAGGCATGAGTGCACTCGAAGATCTGTATCAGCAGATCGCCGACATCAAACCCAAGGATGGCAACGCCGTGGTGATGGGTTACACCGATCGCATCGGCTCGGATGCCAACAACCAGGCGCTGTCCGAAGCCCGGGCTCGCACCGTAGCTGACTTCCTGATCGGCAAGGGGCTGCCCGCCGACAAGGTCAGCATCGAAGGACATGGGGAGAGCAACCCGGTCACCGGCGTTCAGTGCGACGCCGTCAAGGCCAGAGCCTCCCTCATCGACTGCCTGGCCCCGGATCGCCGGGTCGAGGTACGGGTGACCGGCGTGCAGGAAGCACCGGCAACCACGGCGCCGGCAGCCTGATCACCGCCTCGGCGCCCCCTCTCTTCTTCACCGCAACCGTGCACAAAAAAGGGATGCTGATGCATCCCTTCTTTTTTGCTGTTGCCTCGCCCTTCGTCAGAAGGAGGTACGGCGATAGCGACGGTATTCCGGTCGCCAGAAGTTCGCCTCGATGGCTTGATCGATCACCTCGTCCGGCGTCTGCACCGCCTTGCCTTGCAGCATGGCGGTCTTGGCCACCATCTTGGCGATGTGGCGGGAGACCTGATGGATATCCGCCAGATCCGGCAGCAGTGACCCCTCCTCCCCCTTCACCATGGGGGAGCACTCGGCAAGCGCCCGGCTGGCCGACATCAGCATGGCGTCAGTCACCCGGTTGGCACCGGAGGCAATAACCCCGAGACCAATCCCCGGGAAGATGAAGGAGTTGTTGCACTGGGCGATGACGTAGCGTTTGCCCTTGTGCTCCACCGGCGCGAACGGGCTGCCGGTCGCGACCAGCACCTGACCATCGGTCCAGCGGATGAGATCCGCCGGCGTCGCCTCCACCCGGGAGGTGGGGTTGGAGAGCGGGAAGATGATGGGACGGGCACAGTGCTTGTGCATGGTCTTGACCACCTCTTCGGTGAACAGCCCCGGCTGGCCGGAAACCCCGATCAGGATGTCAGGGCGACCGTGCTCCATCACCTCCAGCAGGGAGATGTTGTCCCCCACAGGCCAATCGGCGATGCGCTCGACCGGCTGGGAGAGCTTGCGCTGGAACGGTAGCTGGTTCGGGATCTTGTCGGTGATGAGGCCAAAACGGTCCACCATGAAGACCCGGCCACGGGCCTCGGCGTCCGTCAGCCCTTCAGCCTTCATCTGCGCCACTATCTGCTCGGCGATGCCGCAGCCGGCGCTGCCAGCCCCGAGGAAGGCGACCCGTTTCTCGGAGAGCTTGGCGCCGGACGCCTTGCAGGCGGCGATGAGGCTGCCCAGAGTGACCGCGGCCGTGCCCTGGATGTCGTCGTTGAAGCAGCAGAGCTCATCCTTGTAGCGGTTGAGCAGAGGGGTGGCGTTGCCCTGGGCGAAGTCCTCGAACTGCAGCAGGATATCGGGCCAGCGGCGTTTGACCGCCTGGATGAAGGCGTCGACGAACTCGTCGTACTCCTCCCCCGAGATGCGCGGGTTGCGCCAGCCCATGTAGAAGGGGTCGCTGAGCAGCTGCTGGTTGTTGGTGCCCACGTCCAGCACCACCGGCAGGCAGTAGGCCGGAGAGATGCCGCCACAGGCGGTGTAGAGGGAGAGCTTGCCGATGGGAATGCCCATGCCGCCGATGCCCTGATCGCCGAGACCCAGGATCCGTTCGCCATCGGTGACCACGATGACCTTGACGTTCTGCTTGGTGGCGTTTTGCAGCATGTCATCGATCCTGTCCTTGTCCGGATAGGAGATGAAGAGGCCGCGCGCACGGCGATAGATGTTGGAGAACTCTTCACACGCCTTGCCCACGGTCGGGGTGTAGATGACCGGCAGCATCTCGGGCAGGTGATTGGTCAGCAGGCGGTAGAACAGGGTCTCGTTGGTATCCTGGATGTTGCGCAGGTAGATGTGCTTGTCCATGTCGTTGCCAAATGCCATGAACTGGCGATAGGCACGCACGGCCTGCTCTTCGATGGTCTCGATATTCTGGGGCAACAAACCTTCGAGGTTGAAGCTGCTGCGCTCTTCACTGGTGAAGGCGCTGCCCTTGTTGAGCAAGGGGGTCTCCAGCAGGGCCGGACCGGCGTAGGGAATGTAGAGAGGACGTTTCTGATTATTATCTTCAAACATGGATCGGTACCTTGACTGTGTGGCCCGCCGATCCTATGGGCTTGCGCCCCGAATTTCAAAGAGTTTGCGCATCCGTTGCAAAAGGTTTGCGACCCAGGCGACGAAAGGCGCCGGGGGTCTGACCAGTGAGGCGGCGAAAGCGATTCGCAAAGTTGGCCCCGTCGCTGTAGCCGACCCGGCTGGCGAGCTCGGCAAGGGGCCAGTTGGTGTAGAGCAGCAGCTGGCGCGCCTTGTTCATGCGAAGCTGGGTCAACCAGGCCATGGGGCCCATGCCAAAGGCCTGCTGGCAGAGCCGATGAAGATGGGGCACCGAGCAGGCCATCTCGCTGGCGAGCAGGGCCACGCTCCAGGGTTCGTCCAGGCGCGCTTCCACCCGTCGGAACAGCGCCTGCAACCGCAGCTCGGGGGTGCCGCGCACCTCCCCCTGCAGGGTCCTGTCCAGCAAGGCCAGCAGCAGGCTCAGCAGTTGGGGCTGCAGGGGGGATCTCACCCCTTCACCCTGCATCAGGCTGAGCAGATGATAAAACTGCTCCCCCTCCTCCCCCAGCCAGATGCGATGACCCAGCCGGTGCAGGTGACGCCAGCGCGGCACGTCATCGAGCAGGATCCAGCTGGTCTGCCACTGCTCCCCCGCAAGGCGCAGCCCTCCCGGCACGGCGGCGGGCAGAAACACCAGGGCCCCCGCCGGGATGGGCTGCTCTCCGGCATCGGTGAGCAGCACCCCGCCCTCCCCGTGGCTCACCATCAGGATGTGAAACTCGGGACGGTTGCGACGGATGAGGTAGTGATCCCGGATATGGGAGAGGCCGGTCAGAAAGATGCCCGCCTCCCCGAGCAGGGGCAAGCCCTCTCGCCCCAGCATCCGCTCGTCACAACCCGGGGCGATTTCCAGGCATTCGCTCGCAAAGCTCATGGCACCTCAACAAGATAGTTTTGCACAAGAAAGCCGAGAGTCACTCACAGTGAGAAGCCTCGCAACTCCCCCTATCATACCCCCGATGAATATCATCTTTTACCAACCCGGTTAACAGATATGAATTATTGGCAAGCGATTTTAAAACAAACCACCGATCGCGAGTTCATGACCCGATTGTGGCGGCTGGCGCTGCCGGTCTCGCTGCAATCCATGATGTTCTCCCTGCTCGGCCTCATCGATATCATGATGGTGAGCCAGCTTGGCACCACGGCCGTGGCGGCAGTCGGCTTGGGTAACCGGGTTTTCTTCTTCAACCTGCTGGTGATAGCGGGGCTCTCGGGCGGGGTCTCGGTATTGGCGGCGCAATATTACGGTCGCGGGGATCTGGCCGGGGTGCGCCGCTCCCTGGCGCTGGCGCTGGTGGGGGCCCTGCTGGTGAGCCTGCCCTTCGCGCTGGTCTATGTGCTCGCGCCGGGCAGCGTGCTGGGCTTTGCCAGCCAGGATCCCGTGCTGCGCCCCCTGGCGGACGAGTTTCTGATGATCACGGGGGCCACCATTCTCTGCACCGCCGTGGTGGTACCGCTGGAGGCGGCCCTGCGCTCGGTGGGCAACGCGGCGGCACCGACCCGCATCGGCATCATCGCCATCATCGCCAACGTCATCCTCAACTACGCCCTCATCTTCGGCAATTTCGGCTTCGAGGCCATGGGGGTCGCGGGGTCGGCCTGGGGCACGACCATTTCCCGCCTGCTGCAAACGGTGCTGCTGCTGGCCTATGTGCTGCGCCAGGAGCCCAGGCTGGTGCCGCGCCTGGCGGACTGGCTTGCCGCCTTCAAGCGCAAGGAGGTGGTGCGCTTCACCCTGATCGCCCTGCCGCTGCTGCTGCACGACGGGCTCTGGGCCTTCGGCATGCTGCTCTACGGCTTCCTCTATGCCCATCTTGGCACCGACTCCTTGGCCATCATGACCACCCTGGGGACACTGGAGAGCATTCTCATCTCCCTCTTCTTCGGGTTGGCGGTAGCCTGCTCCACCCTGCTCGGCCACCGGCTCGGCGCAGAAGAATATGAAGCCGCCTGGCAGCACTCCCAGTTGTTCCTGCTGCTTGCACCGGTGGGCGCCTTGCTGGTCGGATTGTCGGTCTGGATGGTGCAGACCAATCTGCTGCAGTGGGTGGGCAACCTGCCCACCGAGCTGATGGGGGAAGCGGGCCAGGTGCTCGGCATCCTCTGCATCGGCATGCTGCTCAAGGTGTTCAACATGGTGGGCATCGTCGGGGTGCTGCGCTCGGGCGGGGATGTGAACTACAGCATCTTCATCGACGTGGTGGGCATGTGGTGCATCGGCCTGCCGCTCGCCTGGGTGGCCGTCAGCCTGCTCGGCTGGCCTCTCGCCTGGGTGGTGGCCGTGGTGCTGCTGGAGGAGCTCGCCAAGGTACTGCTGGTGCAGCGCCGCATTCGTCAGCGCCGCTGGCTCAAGAACCTGGTCATGGGCTGATCGGGGCAAAATGCGGGGTCATATCAATGACAGAAAATCCCCTTTTGCAGTATGCTTTGCCCTCTTCAATCAGTGACAGGGCGTGCCCTGCCCCGTCAGTAGTCGTTTAAGGAGACGAGCATGCAACCCGAAAAAGAGCTGATCACCGAGACTGCCCTGCTGGAGATGGCCAACACGATCATCCGGGAACACGAAGACTTCATCCACGGCATGCGCGCCGACGCCGTGGAGCAGAAGGGAGAGATCCTGGTATTCAAGGGCGAGTTCTTCCTCAGCGAAGATGGCACCCCGACCGGCAAGACCATGGCGGTGTTCAACATGTTCAAGCTGCTGGCCCAGCAGCTCTCCGGCAAGTATCGCCTGGCATAAGCCCGGTCTGCCCTCGTCAAAATGCCACCCCCGGGGTGGCATTTTGCTTTTCTGGCTCGGGGCGAATCCTCATTCGTGAAAGGCGCGGCCGAGGTGCTCCAGTCGCTGTGCCAGCGGCGTCAGGCACTGGCTGCTGCGGGTCAGGGCCGTGATATTGCCGGCGTTGCACTCGGCAATCTGCTGGACCCGTCCAAGACACTCGCCAATCTCCACCGAGACTCTGGATTGTGCCTGGGTGCTGACCGCTATCTGGCCATTGAAACGGTTGATGTTGTCGATATCATCGGCCACCACCTGCAGCATCGCCACCGCCGACTGGCTGGCGAGGACACAGCGGCTCACTCCCTCCCGACTGAGCTGCATGGCTCCCGCCGCCTGACGGCTCCCCTGCTGGAGCCCCTCGATGATCTGCTGGATCTCGCGGGTGGAGACCGAGGTTTTCTGGGAAAGATGGCGCACCTCGTCGGCCACCACCGCAAAGCCCCGCCCCTGCTCGCCGGCCCTGGCCGCCTCGATGGCCGCATTGAGCGCCAGCAGGTTGGTCTGCTGGGCGATGTCGTGAATGACTTCCAGCACCTTGCCTATCTGGGTGGCCTGCTCGGCCAGGGAGGTCACCGTCTTGTCGGTCTCATCCATGCACAGCGCCAGCGCCTCGATGTCCTGTCCGGTTTGCACCACGCTGGCTCGCCCCTTGCCCACCTGATCGCTGGCCTCATCGGCACATTGCAGGGTCTGCTCGACCTGGGCGGTGATCTCCGTCATGGCCGAGAGCATGAGCGCCATGTCCTCGCTCATGCGGGCCACCTCCTCCAGCTGATCCCTGGCCCCCTCCTCCAGGGTCGACCCCGTCCGGGCCAGCTCCTGGCTCAGCCCTCCCAGATTGCGGCTGTCCCGTACCACGCCATCCACCAGGTTGGACACCTGCTGGAGAAAGTGATCGAAGCGCTGTCCGGAAGAGAGCCTGGCTCCCTCGGAGCCGGTGTGGGCGTCGGCCCCCTTGCTCAGCTGATTGGCCGCCATCAGCACCTTGCCGAGCACCTCCTGATTTTCGGTGGCGTCGGCCAGGCTCAGGCGGGCCAGGTAGATGAGGATTCCGCTCTCTATCACCACGTAGAAGGCGTGCAGGAAGATCATCCCCCAACCGCCGTGTGACTGCATCACGTAGACCGGATACCCCGCGTGCTGCAACACATGAAACAGCACGTGGTGCACCGCGATCACCGCCGCCGCCACCACGATGGGCAGCCAGTCCCGGTAGAAGGTCAGCACCGCCAGCAACACGAAGATGCCGAAATGGATCTCGATGACCCCCCGCGCCTGATTGATGTGCAGCGCCGCCATCACCATCAGCCCCACCCCGATGAGACAGCGCATCAGCCGGCTGCCCCCTATCCCCCGATAGAGCGCCGTCAGCACGAGGCAGACCGGCGCTCCGATCAGCGCCGTCTGCAGCCAGGTCTGGTGCCAGAAGGCCAATCCAGCAGAACAAAGCAACGCAAACCAGAGTAAGCCCAGCATGATCCTGTCGCTGCTGCGATAATGCTCGCTAAAATCTGTGGTGGTCATCATGGGCTCTCTCCTTGAGGCATCAATCATTTCATCCTGTAACAGGATAGAAGCCGGCCAGAGCGCAGATGATTAAACTGTGAATAATCTTGGGGCGAGGGATGGGGTCCGTGACGTCCCTGCCAGGGATGGCAGGAGGGATGGACATTCACGCGGACCCCTCGCAGGGAGGAGGGGGTCGTCAAGCCACGCTGGAATTGAAGGGTTTGTTCAACAAGGCACTCTCGCTCATCACGCAGTTGCGCCCCGCCATCTTGGCCAGATAGAGGCACTCGTCAGCCCGGTTGAGCAGGGCCTCGATGCCCTCCCCGCGCCGGGCCAGGGTCAGGCCGATGCTCACCGTCACCTCCAGCAGCTCGTCGGAAGTGGGGCTCTTCACCAGCCTGGCCTCCACCGCCACCCGCAGTCGCTCGGCCACCCGCTTGGCCTGCACCAGATCGCCACAGCCAGGCAGCAGGATGGAGAACTCCTCGCCACCGTAACGACCGAGCACCATGCCAGCCTCCAGCTGTTCGCCCAGGGTGCTCGCCACCTCCTTGAGCACCGCATCTCCCGCCAGGTGACCATAGGTGTCGTTGATGCGCTTGAAGCGATCCAAATCCAGCAGCAAGACGGCGAAGGGCTTCTGCTTGCTGAGCAGATCTCCCCTGGCTTTCTCGATCTGCTTCATCAGCAGCCGCCGGTTCATCATGCCGGTCAGCTCGTCCGTAGTGGATTCCCGATAGAGCTGAAGCAACATATGGAGCTGACCGCACTGCACCCAGGCACTCGCCAGGGTGAACAGGGCCAGCAACCAGATCTGGTTGAGGGTCTGCAGGCTCCAGAGCGGCTGATCCACCAGCCACCAGTTGCCCGCCAGCATGGTGATCAGGATGCACCCCGCCAGCTGCAAGCTGAGGGAGAGGGGAATGGGGAAGATGGCAAACAGGCTGATGAGCAGATAGGGAAACGCCATGTACCCCGCCTGCAACTCCTCTTCCGAGCCGAAGGTGCGCAGGCAGATGAGGGAGAACAGCATCATCACCGCCATCAGGTAGCCGAGCGCCAGTTTCATGCGCGTGCGCTTGAAGTGAATGAGGTAGGAGAAGGGGATGAGCGGCGAGAGTGCCAGCAGGCAGAAGACCCGCGCTTGGAGCAGGGCATCGAACTGGGCCGAAGGCAGGGTCAGCCAATCCACCAGCGCCCAGCTGGGGATCCCTATCATCAGCAGACAGGTCAACAGCCGCAGACGGGCCGTCATGAAGCCCATTCGGGTCAGGGTAAAATCTTCAGAATGGGCGTTGGCGCTCCAAAACTCCGACAACTTCAGCATCCAGAGTCTCCACATGACAACTGAGCGCTCATTCTACACCGTCCTCACCCGGATACAGCAGCAGGGGCCAGATTTATCCATCGGGGAGCATCACGCAAACCGGCAGATCATAATCACCGCGCGCAAACGTTTCAACCCATCCAAAAATAAACCTTTTCCCGCTCAATTAGCGCTGGTCAGCGCCATTTCAGCCACTACAATAGCGCCCAATTTTTCTCCCCCTCCCCCACAAAATTTGAGGTATTTATGGAACAGGCAGCCGTTTCGCGCGCTCCCGTCGCTGAGCCACATCCCCCCAGGCGCCCCCACAGCGAACTGGTCTACGGCATCGAGGAGGTCCCGCCCCTGCCCCAGACCCTGTTCGCCGCCCTGCAGCATATGCTCGCCATGTTTGTCGCCATTATCACCCCGCCCCTCATCATCGCCAATGCCCTCGGCCTCCCTGCCGCCGACACCCGCTATATCGTCTCCATGTCCCTGGTCATGTCCGGCATCGCCTCCTTCATCCAGACCCGTCGCTTCGGCCCCATCGGCTCCGGCCTGCTGTCGGTACAGGGCACCAGCTTCAACTTCCTCGGCCCCATCATCGCCTCCGGCCTCGCCCTCAAGCAGGCGGCCATGCCCACCGAAGATCTGCTGGGCACCCTGTTCGGCACCATGCTGGCGGCGGCCCTCACCATCGTCGTGATGAGCCGCTTCCTGCATCTGGTCAAGCGGATCATCACCCCGCTGGTGACCGGCATTGTCGTGCTGCTCATCGGCCTGACCCTGATCAAGGTGGGTCTCATCAGCATGGGGGGCGGCTACGGGGCGCTGGCCGATGGCAGCTTCGCGAGCCACACCAACCTCTTTCTCTCCCTGCTGGTGCTCGGCCTCATCGTGCTGCTGCAGCGCAGCCGCAACCCCTGGCTGCGACTCTCCGCCATCATGATCGCCATGCTGGTGGGCTACGCCGTGGCGCTGATGCTGGGCAAGGTGAGCGCCCCCCGCTTCGACGGCCCCCTGGTGATGGTGCCCATCCCGCTGCACTACGGTCTCGGCTTTGACTGGCACCTGTTCGTGCCGCTCGCCATCATCTTCGTGGTGACCGCGCTGGAGGCCATCGGCGACATGACGGCGACCTCCGACATCTCGGGCGAGCCATTGGAAGGGCCCGTCTACATGGCGCGGATCAAGGGCGGGGTGCTGGCCGACGGGGCTAACTCCATGCTGGCAGCGCTCTTCTCCACCTTCCCCATGTCCACCTTCGCCCAGAACAACGGTGTCATTCAGCTGACCGGGGTGGCCAGTCGCCATGTCGGCCTCTTCATCGCCGCCATGCTGGCTCTGCTTGGGCTGTTCCCGGCAGTGGCGAGCCTGGTGCAGCAGATCCCCGAGCCCGTGCTCGGCGGTGCCACCATCGTCATGTTCGGCACCATCGCCGCCGCCGGGGTGCGCATCATTTCCCGCGAGGAGCTGGATCGCCGCGCCCTGATGATACTGGCGGTATCGCTGGCCATGGGCCTCGGGGTCGCCCAGGTGCCCGAGGTGCTGCAACACCTGCCGGAGCTCGCCAAGAGCGTGCTCTCCTATGGCGTCGCCACCGGCGGCCTCACCGCCATCATCTTGAATCTGCTGCTGCCAAAACGCAGCCCGGCCCACGCCTGATCTGTTCCAGCGAGGCCCCGCCATGCGGGGCTTTACCTCCCTGCCCGCCACGGGTACTGTGCTTGGCAGCCTCTGCTTCAGGATGCCCCTCATGCCCTATACCCTGCTGCCCTCCCCGCCCGTCCACCATACGCCTGCCCAGATCCTGGCCCAGGAGCAGCAGTGGCTGCGGGATTGTGCCCATGACGGGCTGGCCCGCGCCCACCTCTGGCAGGGGCCCCAGTGCCTCATCGTCACCCGCAAGGATGTGCGCCTGCCCCGCTATCAGGCCGCCTGCGTGCAACTCGCCGCCGAGGGCTGGCCCGTGTATGTGCGTGACAGCGGTGGCACCGCCGTGCCCCACGGCGCCGGCATTCTCAACCTCTCGCTGCTGCTGCCGCGCACCACCACGGATCTCGGCCACTATTACCAGCGACTGGGGGTGCCACTGCTGACCCTGCTCGGGGAGCACGGCCTCACCGGGAGCTACGACTTCGTGCCCGGATCCTTTTGCGACGGTCAGTACAATCTGGTGATCGAGGGCCGCAAGGTCACCGGTACAGCACAGCGCTGGCTGGCGCCGGGCCAGGATCACAATGGTGCCGTGCTGGCCCAGGCCATGTTGCTGGTGGCAGGAGACGTGGATGAGGGCACCCGGATGGCGAGCCGTTTCTACGAGCTGGCGGGCGGGGAACTGCGCTTCTCACCCGGCACCTCCACCACCCTCGCCCACGCTATCCGCTGGCAGGGTAGCGACGAGGCGCTGGTAAACAAGGTGCGAGCACGGCTTGAGAACCTATTGAGTTGAACAAAGAGCCCTCCCCTCACCCTGACCCTCTCCAAGAGAGAAGAAGGGAAAACGCCTTCCCTGCTGCCGTATACGCATGTGCATGCAAATGGTGCAGCACATAAAAAAGCCACGACCCAGGTCGTGGCTTTTTCTTGGCATCCGGCTCAACCAGACTCAGGCGGCCTGCGGCTCGGGCTCGCTTTCGCTGTCCCGATCCCGGCTGAAATAGGCGCGGGTCTCGGCGATCACCACGTGGCGCAAGCCGATGAGGCCGATGAGGTTCGGCACCGCCATCAGGCCGTTGACGATGTCAGCCAAGAGCCAAATCAGGTCCAGATGGAGGAAGGCACCGCTCGCCACCAGCACCAGATAGACGAGGCGGTAGGGCTTGATGGCCTTGACCCCGAACAGGTACTCGGTGCAGCGCTCGCCGTAGTAGTTCCAGCCGAGGATGGTGGTGAAGGCGAAGAACAGCAGGCCGATGCTCACCAGGTACTGGCCGATGTGGGCATCCAGCCCCTGGGCGAAGGCCGCACTGGTCATGGCGGCGCCGCTGAGATCCCCGCTCCAGACCCCGGTCACCACCAGGGTCAGCCCGGTCATGGTGCAGATGATCAGGGTATCGATGAAGGTCCCCGTCATGGAGACCAGCCCCTGCTCCACGCAGGAGTCGGTCTTGGCCGCCGCCGCCGCGATGGGGGCCGAGCCCAGACCCGATTCGTTGGAGAAGACCCCCCGCGCCACCCCGGACTGGATCGCCAGCATGATGCCGGCGCCGACGAAGCCGCCGGTGGCCGCATGGCCGGTGAAGGCGCTGTTGATGACCAGCAATACCGCATCCGGCAGGGCGCTGGCGTTGTTCACCAGCACCCCAAGACAGGCGAAGATGTAGAAGATGGCCATGAAGGGTACCACCTTGCTCGACACGCTGGAGATGGACTGGATCCCACCGAGCGTCACCAGGCCGACGATCAGGGTCAGCACCACGGCGGTGGCTTCACGGGGCACCGAAAACGAGAGGCTCATGGCATCCGAGATGGCGTTGACCTGGGGGAAGGTGCCGATGCCGAAGAAGGCGACGCCGATGCCAAACAGGGCAAACAGCTTGGCCAGCGGCTTGGAGCCGAGCCCCTTCTCCAGGTAGTACATGGGGCCGCCCGCCATCTGGCCGTTGGCATCCTGCTGGCGATATTTCACCGCAAGCAGGCACTCGGCGTACTTGGTGGCCATGCCGAACAGGGCCGCCATCCACATCCAGAACAGGGCCCCCGGGCCGCCGAGCTTGATGGCGGTGGCGACCCCAACGATGTTGCCGGTTCCGATGGTGGCGGAGAGCGCGGTACAGAGTGCGCCGAAGCTGGAGACATCCCCCTGCTTGCCCTGACCCTGATCGCGACCGAATACCAGTCGCAGGGCGAGGGGCAGACGCACGATCTGAAGCAGACCCAATCGCAGGGTGAGATAGATGCCGGTACCGACCAGCAGAATGAGCAGGGGCGGACCCCAGACAAAGCTATCGATGGCGCTGAGCGCCGATTGAATTGATGACATGCATCCTCCTTAAAAAACAACGATTAAGGAGGAGAAGGATGATCTTCCCATAGGTGTCGCGATCCCCAAAGGCGATCGGATGCAGGCCAAGAACTTGTTCACGCTCTTACTGCGAGGTCGTGATCAAGGCTCATGTGCTGCTAGGAATCCTCACGTATATCTATACGCTCCGGTTCCTGCGCTGCTCTTTACCTTGCTGACAACCTCTCGTTACAGATCGTGAACAGTTCTAAGCTCAGGTACAACCATCCCATCCCCTCTGTCCTTTTGCCTGAGAGTTTCCGGCCCCGGATTGCGACGCAATCACGGTGCCTTGCTCCTTCGGCGCCCGATCTAACGGGTCTCTCCAGAGTATCGTCCAGTAGCAGTCCACACCGGTTGCCCGGTACCTGAAAGATTCACTTCTTCGGTGGATGGTCCCCCATCGCTCTCCTGCTACCTTCATCCGAACTAGTTTGGATTAGGAAGCGGGCATGGTAATCCAAAAATTGTGAGCTGTCTCCCATTCGCCCCCCTGCCCCAGTGCTTTTTTCCCATTCACTTCCTTGTCGGGGGAAATGCTAAATGTTTGTTAAGTATCAACAGGTTATATCTCCAGATCGAGTTCACTGTTCTCCGGCACCAGATTGATGCTTTTATATTGATAGCGCCTTTCGTCTCGACCAGAAAAACTTGCCAACATATCCAATCAATATGCTTGCACATAAACGCGCTTGCCCGATAATCCCGCGCATAACTAAGCACTTTGCATTCAAGTTATGCACAGTGTCTGGTCGGTCCCTCCGGACCACTCGCCTGAGCCGGCCGTCGCCGGTTCAATCGCATATGGCTTGGGCATTTCACGCCCCCTAAGGATTTTCAAAAGAGAATGAACGAGACCCTGGTCGCACAAGATTACCGCTCGCTGGTTGAACAATTTGGCTCCCCCCTGCTGCTGCTCGACAAGGCAGCCGTCCGCAAACAGTACCGGGCACTGGCCGCCGCCCTGCCCGATGTGCGTTTGCACTATGCACTCAAACCCCTGCCCCACGAGGCGGTGGTCTCTGTCTTGAAGGAAGAGGGGGCCTGTTTCGATCTGGCCACCAATGGCGAAGTTGATCTGGTGCGCAGCCAAGGGGTTCGTCCTGGCCGCTGCATCCACACCCATCCCATCAAGCGCGACAGCGACATTCGATATGCGCTGGAGTTCGGCTGCACCGTGTTCGTCTATGACAACCCGCTGGAGCTGGATAAGTTCCTGCCCTACAAGGATGAAGTGAAGCTGCTGCTGCGCGTCAGTTTCCCGAATCCGGAGACCAAGGTCGATCTCTCCAAGAAGTTCGGTTGCACCCCGGAGCAGGCGCTGCCCCTGCTGCAACTGGCCCAGGCCAAGGGCATCAAGGTGATGGGACTTTCCTTCCATGTCGGCTCTCAGGTGCCCCACGCCCGTCGCCACGTACAGGCCATCGATGCCTGTCGCGAGATCATGGAACAGGCCTGGGAACTCGGTCTCAAACCCTGGGTACTGGATATCGGTGGCGGTTTCCCGGTGGATTACGAGGGCGGTGAATTCGACATCGACGGCTTCTGCGCCCCCATCCGCGAGGCGCTGGCCAAGCTGCCCGCCACCGTACAGAAGATTGCAGAGCCGGGCCGCTTCATCAGCGCACCGGCCATGACATCGGTGGCGAGCGTGATGGGCAAGGCCCACCGTGGCGACAAGATCTGGTACTATCTGGATGACGGTCTCTACGGCAGCTACAACGGCCAGCTCTACGACCACGTCACCTACCCGGTCAGCACCCCCTATGCCAATGGTGCACTGCACAACGCAGTGCTCTCCGGCCCCACCTGCGACAGCGTGGATGTCATCCGGGACGGCATCATGCTGCCGGATCTGGAGATCGGCGAGCTGGTCATCGGCCGGGTGATGGGGGCCTACACCTGGGCCTCCGCCTCCACCTTCAACTTCTTCCCCAAGGCGAGCATCCTCATTCTGGACAGCGCCCAGAAGCAGAAACTGGTAGCAGTAGCCTGATTTAGCGAAACAACACACCAAAAAAAGAGGGGGAAGCATCAGCTTCCCCCTCTTTTTCATCACCAAGGCGTCAGACAAACTGACTGCCCAGCAGCCAGGCGGTGTAGGCCACGAAGATGGCGAGCAACAGCCCCCCTTCCACCCGGTTGATCCGCCCCTGCCCCTTGCGGCCCAGGCACATCACCAGCAGCAGCAGGGTCAGCCCCATCATCACGGACCAGTCGCGAGAGAGCACGGCCGGATCGACATCCAGCGGGGCGATCCCCGCGGCGATGCCCACCACGGCCAGGGTATTGAACAGGTTGGAGCCGAGCACGTTGCCAAGGGCCAGATCGTGTTCCTTCTTGCGAATGGCGATGAGAGAGGAGGCCAGCTCCGGCAGCGAGGTACCCACGGCGACGATGGTCAGGCCAATCACCAGATCGCTGATGCCAAGCGCCTGGGCAATCGTCACCGCCCCCCAGACCAGCAGACGGGAGGCGATGATGAGCAGCACCAGCCCGAGCACCAGCCAGAAGATGGCGTTCTTGAGGGACATGCCCTCGCTGCCGATGTCATCACTGGTGTTCTCATCGAGGGCATCCCCTTTGCTGCGCATGCCTTCCCAGATGGACCATCCCATCAGCACTAGGAACACGGCCCCCAGGATCAGAGCATCCCCTCTGCCCAGATGGCCATCGATGAGCAGGGCACCGGAGAGCAGAGTGATGCCGAGCAGGATGGGGATCTCCTTGCGAACCACCTGGGAGGAGACGGCGATGGGGCTGATAAGGGCGGTCAGACCCAGGATCAGCGCGATGTTGGTGATGTTGGAGCCATAGGCGTTGCCAAGCGCCAGGCCGGGGTTGCCCTGGGAGGCCGCCAGTGCGGAGACCACCATCTCGGGAGCCGAGGTGCCAAAACCGATGATCACCATACCGATCAGCAGCGGCGGCATGCCGGCATAACGGGCGGTCGCGGCGGCGCCATCCACAAATTTATCCGCACTCCAGACCAGCAGCGCCAGTCCGGCAATCAGGGCAACAAAAGCCAGGGTCATATTCTTCTATCTCATCGGCTGCAAACACGAGAGCCAGGCGTTGTGCCTGGCTCCATCCAAAAACGGGCTCAGTGTAGCGGGCCTTCTTGCTATTTCAAGCGTTAATCAACCAACGATTAACATTTCATAAAGCTGCCAGCAGACTCTCGGCACCGGACACCTCGAACTTGCCGGGTGCCTCCACAAACAGCTGCTCTACCACGCCATTGTCAGCAATAAGGGCGAAGCGCTGGGCACGCAGGCCACCGAAGGCACCGGTCTCCTTGGCAAGGCCGAGGGCCCGGGTCCAGCTGCCGTCACCGTCTGCCAGCATGGTAATGGCCGAGGCATTCTGCGCCTCCTGCCAGGCCCGCATCACGAAGGCATCGTTCACCGAGAGGCAATAGATGGCATCCACTCCCTTGGCCTGGAACTGATCGGCCAGCACCACGTAGCCGGGCAGATGGGCGTTGGAACAGGTCGGGGTAAAGGCGCCGGGCACCGCAAACAGCACCACCTTCTTGCCCGCGAACAGGGCCTGGCTGTCCTGCACCTGCTTGCCTTCGGCGGTGATGAAGGTGAATTCCCCTGCGGGCAGGGATTGGCCGACTGCGATCATGATCTCTCGTCCTTAAGTGGAGGGAAGGAGTCCCAGTCTACTCCAACCCGGAAGAGGGGGACACAGGTCTGGCCTATTGGCGATAACCTGCCGGGAGCCATGGAAAATACATCGGGCACCCCGCACCGAACACCTTGTCTTGCCGGTGGGACTGCCAGGTTGAAATAGCCCGCAAAGGACGGGGGGATGGGGTCACTCGCGCCGCGAGTCTCAGCCTTGCCGGCGGGACTGCCAGGTTGAAATGGCCAATAGAGAGTCCGGCGTGAATTCGTCGGCCCGTGCCGATATCTCGGCCAGGCTCATCCAGTAGACGGCGCTCACCTCCTCCGCCTGCAGTTGCAAAGGCCCCTGATAACGGCAGCTGAACAGCCCGCCCCAGACCCGGTAAGCGCAGCCATGGTCCTGCCCTTCCCCCTCGGCATAGAAGGTGCCAAAACTCTGCAACGGTACGTCAAGGATCCCGAGCTCCTCCGCCAGCTCCCGCCGGGCGCTCGGCTCCATCGCCTCACCCGTGGTCACCACGCCGCCGGCGCAGGCATCCAGCATGCCGGGACAGAAATCCTTGCCGAGGGTGCGGCGCTGCACCAGGATGCGATCCTCATCGTCCAGCACCAGGATATAGCTGGCGCGGTGGCGCAGGTTCTCCCGCCGCACCCTGGCCCGATCGGCAACCCCGATCACGCGGTCCTGCTCATCTACTATGTCCACCCACTCCACACGAGACACCTTGTTGCAATCATCCAGTGAGCCGCAGTATATCGGGCATGCCCCCCACCCGAGCACAACTTTTACATGAGTCGGACACTTTGTTTGCCATCATCGAGAGCAGGGAAAACCGAATTCATACGAAACTCCATAAGATGTCACATTAGTGTCACGGGATGGCGGCATAGTGTGCCCTGTCCAAGCAACGGGGTGTTTTACCATGAAGGTGTTCAAGCAGTTGTCTCCTCGCCAGATTGCCCGCTATATCAAGAGCTTCCACCACGGTAGCTTCATGGTAGAGGCGCTGGGGCGATTCGAATTCAGCGGTGGAGCCATCGATTTGAAGACACTGAGCTGCCATCAGGCCTTGCGGCTGGCCCGGCAGATCAACCTGGCGGTGCGGGATCTGCGCACCACGGCCCTGTTGCCTGGCTGACATACTCCTTTCCATCTGTAGTCTGCTTCCATGAACATTTTGGCCCGCCGCTCATCGCGCGGGCCGTTTTCATGACGGGGGACGGGCTCAGTGCTGCAGTATCTGGGAGAGGAACAGCTTGGTACGATCCGACAGGGGATTGTCGAAGAACTGATCCGGCACGTTCTCCTCGATGATCTGACCGCGGTCCATGAAGATCACCCTGTCCGCCACCTGCTTGGCAAAACCCATCTCGTGGGTGACGCAGAGCATGGTCATCCCTTCATGAGCCAGTTCCACCATCACATCCAGCACCTCGCGCACCATCTCGGGATCCAGCGCCGAAGTGGGTTCATCGAACAGCATCACCTGCGGGTTCATGCAGAGGCTGCGGGCGATGGCCACCCGCTGCTGCTGACCGCCGGAGAGCTGCCCCGGATACTTCAAGGCCTGCTCCGGGATCCGGACCCGGCGCAGGAAATTCATGGCGATCTCCTCGGCCTCCTTGCGTGGCAGCTGTTTGACCCAGATGGGAGCCAGACAGCAGTTTTCCAGCACCGTCAGGTGGGGGAAGAGGTTGAAGTGCTGGAACACCATGCCGACTTCCCGGCGCACCGTCTCGATGTTCTTGAGATCCGAGGTGAGCGCCGTCCCCTTGACCAGGATGTCGCCGCTCTGATGCTCCTCCAGCCGGTTGATGCAGCGGATCATGGTGGACTTGCCGGAACCCGATGGCCCGCAGATGACGATCTTCTCCCCCTTCCCCACCTGCAGGTTGATGTTTCGCAGTACATGAAACTCGCCATACCACTTGTTGACATCCTTGAGTGCAACCACGGTGTCTGTTGTCATTTTGAAGCTACTCCTGATACCTGCACCCCATATGCTTTGTGAGAGGGGCTGTTAAGGGCTATCCCTGCATCCTTTGTCATGTTGAAACCACTCCTAATGCTTGTGACCCGTGTTGAGTTTGTGTTCCAGATAGATGGAGTAACGGGACATGCCAAAACAGAACATCCAGAAGACCATGGCGATGAACACATAGGCCTCGGTAGAGAACCCCAGCCAGGCCGGATCGGCCAACGCCACCTTGGAGATGGCGAGCAAGTCGAACAGGCCGATGATCAGCACCAGGCTGGTGTCCTTGAACAACGAGATGAAGGTGTTCACCAGGGAAGGGATGGTGATCTTGAGGGCCTGGGGCATGATGATGAGACCCATCACCTTCCAGTAGGAGAGCCCGAGGGCTTCCCCCGCCTCATACTGCCCCTTGGGGATCGCCTGCAACCCGCCCCGGACCACCTCGGCCACATAGGCTGACTGGAACAAGATGATGCCGATGAGCGCCCGTAGCAGCTTGTCCAGCTCCACCTGGCTCGTCATGAACAGTGGCAGCATGACGGAGGCCATGAACAGCACTGTGATAAGCGGCACCGCCCGCCAGAACTCGATATAGACGGTGGAGAGACTGGAGATCACCGGCATGTGGGAGCGTCGCCCCAGGGCCAGCAGGATCCCGAGGGGCAGCGCCGCCGCAATCCCCACCACCGCCAGCACCAGGGTCAGCATCAGCCCGCCCCAGCGATTGGTTTCCACCACCGCAAGGCCGGCACCGCCGTGGATCAGCAAAAAGGCGATGACGGGGAACACCAGCAGGGTAAAGAGTGCAAGCCAACCCTTGCGAGGGGTGCGTGGCCAGATGAGCAGTGCCAGCAGCACCGCCAGACCGATGAAGGCCACATTGATGCGCCAATATTGGTCCACCGGGTAGAAACCGTAGAGGTATTGCCCGAGCCGACTCTCGATGAAGATCCAGCAGGCCCCTTCCTGAGTGCAGTCGGCGCGGCCGCTCCCCTGCCAGGTGGCGGAAAACAGCGCCCAGTCCAACGCAGACCAGAGCAGTGGCAGCAGCAGATAGGCCAACACCAGGGTGAGCAGGCTGCTCCACCAGTTGGGAAACAGATTCTGTCTAAGCCAGGCCAACACACCACGTCTGTTGCTGGGGGGAGGCAGTGCCTCTTGCATTTCATTGACGAACATAACGCCTCCCTAGCGTTCGACCAGCATCATCCGGCGGTTGTAGATATTCATCAGGATTGAGGTACTGATGCTGATGAGGAGATAGACCCCCATGGTCATGGCAATCACCTCGATCGCCTGCCCGGTCTGGTTGAGGGTCGTGCCCATGAATACCGAGACCAGATCCGGATAACCGATGGCGGTAGCCAGCGACGAGTTCTTGGTGAGATTGAGATACTGACTGGTGAGCGGCGGAATGATGACCCGCATCGCCTGGGGGATGACCACCAACCGCAGGGTCTTGGTGGGCGACAGCCCCAGAGCGGAAGCCGCCTCCGTCTGGCCCTTGCTGATGGCGAGGATGCCGGAACGCACTATCTCGGCGATGAAGGCCGCCGTATAGATGGTGAGCGCCAGCAGCAGCGCCGCGAGCTCCGGCAACACCGTCAGGCCACCCCGGAAGTTGAAGCCCTGCAAGACAGGGATGCTCCAGCCAAGGGGGCTCCCCATCAACAGGAAGGTGATGAAGGGCAACAATAGGATGAGCCCCAGCGTGCAGCTCCAGATCGGGAATATCCTGCCGGTCAGCTCCTGGCGGCGCCTGGCCCAGCGATGCAGGCCCCAGCTGATGAGAAATGCCAGCAGAAGAGCCCAGAGTACATAGCCAAATCCCTCTTCAAACAGGGGCTTGGGCAGATAGAGACCCCGCACATTGAGAAAGGCAAGCTCACCCAGCTCTACGCTCTGGCGCGGGGATGGCAGGGTGCGCAACACCGAGAAGTACCAGAAGAAGATCTGCAGCAGCAACGGTATGTTGCGAAAGGTCTCGATATAGACGGTGGCTATCTTGGCCACCAGCCAGTTGCTGGACAGCCGGGCCACCCCGAGCACAAACCCCAGCAGGGTCGCAAACAGGATACCGAGCACGGAAACCAGCAGGGTGTTGAGCAGGCCGACGACAAAGGTGCGGCCAAAGGTATAGGTTTCGTCGTAGGGGATCAGGCTCTGCAAGATGCCGAACCCGGCGGTATTGCCCAGGAAATCGAAGCCGGTGGTTATGCCACGGGTGGCCAGATTGGTCAGGGCATTGTTGACGATGTAAAACAGAAACGCGAGAACGGCGACGATGGCCAGGCACTGGAACACCAGCGCCCGCACCTTGGCGTCGTACCACCAACGGCCCTGTTCCTTCCTATGGTTTGATGCATGTGACGCCATAAGGATGACTCCGACAAAGCCAAGGCAAGGGGAAAACGGGGGGCCTGGCCCCCCGAACAATCATCGACTCAGCGGATGGGCGGTGCGTACATCAGGCCGCCCTTGTTCCAGAGCGCATTGATGCCACGGTCAATCTTGAGGGGCGAACCGGCACCCACGTTGCGATCGAACGACTCGCCATAGTTGCCGACCTGTTTGACGATGTTGTAGGCCCACTTGTCATCCAGCCCCAGTACCGTGCCCTTGGGCTCTTCCAGCCCCAGCAGACGGCGGATGTCCGGGTTGGTGGACTTGAGCATCTCGTCCACGTTGGCACTGGTCACACCAGCCTCTTCGGCGTTGAGCATGGCGTAGAGGCTCCAGCGCACCACCTTGAACCATTGATCATCCCCCTGACGCACCGCCGGGCCCAGTGGCTCCTTGGAGATGACCTCTGGCAATACCAGCGCCTCTTCCGGCTTGGTCAGCTTGATCTTGAGGGAGTAGAGCTGGGACTGATCCGAGGTCAGTACGTCACAGCGACCGGCTTCAAACCCTTTCACGGTCTGATCCGAGGTGTCGAACACCACAGGGGTGTATTTCATGCCGCCATTGGCGCGGAAGTAGTCCGCCAGGTTCAACTCGGTGGTGGTACCGGACTGGATGCAAACTGCGGCCCCATCCAGCTCCTTGGCACTCTTGACCCCGAGTGACTGCTTGACCAAGAACCCCTGACCGTCGTAGTAGTTCACCCCGGCAAAGGTCAGCCCCAAAGAGCCGTCCCGGGTCAATGTCCAGGTGGTATTGCGAGAGAGCAGATCCACTTCACCGGACTGCAGCGCGGTGAAGCGCTCCTTGGCGGTGAGGGAGACATATTTGACCTTGCTGGCGTCACCGAATACAGCAGCCGCAACAGCACGGCACACGTCCACATCCAGACCAGTCCAGGTCCCCTTCGCATCCGGGTTGGAGAAGCCGGGCAGGCCATCGCCGACCCCGCACTGCACGAACCCTTTCTTCTTGACCGCATCCAGGGTGCCGTCGGCCCAAACATTGGCTGCCGCCAGCGACAGCACTATCACCATACCTGCCTTGTGTATCTGCTTCATGTCACTCTTCCCTGTGGTTTGATCTGAGTTGGCATCAAAAACCTCGCAAGATGCCCTCTTTTTCCCGACTTTTCGCAGCTTATCCAGCCATCAAAAAACCTGTCAATCGGTGCAACCCAGCCCAATTGTGGTGCAGCAGCACAAAATGTTTGAATGGGTGGCTAAACACCTTATGAATAAAAAATAGACCCTTATTTCCGAAATAGCCTGCTGCCATAGCCCTTTCATACCATGAGGATTATTTTCGCAAAAAAATCGGGCCGCACCACAACGGGGCAGCAAGATCTGCGACCAACTGACTCATTAGGCTCATATTTCTGCTGGCATGCCCCAATGGGAGGAGCATCTTTTCAATGGCGAGCAGCCGACGTTGCGGTAAAAAAGCAGAGGCTGGATGACCGAGGTGTCACACCCTGAGGGGATGGAAAGCGATTAGTTTTCAGAGAAGACAAGGGTTGAGAAAGCAGGCCCAGATCACAATGGCAGAGGGAAGATCAGCCCCATGAGCGGCGCTTCAACCACCCCGTGGACCATCTTCAATCTCAGTGATGACGCCGTTTTCGACGGTCACAAACTGCATGAACTGGTTCTTGCCGAAGTTGTAGGTCCAGCGTTCGGCGTATTTCACCGTCATGCGGGCCCCGAAGCCATTCTCCTCATACCGGGTCAAGTCTTCCTTGAGCATCGGCTGACCACAGCGGATCAAGAGCTCGGCCGTGGTATCTCCCTCGGTCAGGAGCGCACTCTTGCAACGCAAGGAGCCCGCATTCACCGGCAGGGCCGCGAGCAACAATACACCCCAGAGAAGCTTCATTTTGCGCTCCATTTAAACAGCAGGGACCCCAGCACGAGGCAGCTCAGTGCAAACAGCGCAACCTGGGCCAAGTCACCCGCGACCGCTTGCCAGCCCGCCCCCTCCAGCATCACGGCGCGGGCAGCCTCGATGATCTGGCTTAAGGGCAGACGGGCTCCAATGGCCTGCAACCAGGGGGGAGAACCTTCCAGCGAAAACCAGACACCGGACAGGAACATCATGGGCAGGCTGATAAGATTGAGCAAGCCGCTCGCCAGTTCCTCATTCTGGAGGCGAGCGGCGATGAGCAGACCCAGTGAGGCCATGGCGGTACCACCGACCAGCGCAATCAGCAGCAGTAACCAGCCTGAGCCCAGCAGAGGCACCCCCAGCAGCCAATAGGCCACCAAAAACACCAGCAGGCTCACCACCAAGGTGATCAGCACCCGCGACAGCAGCTGGGCACCGAGAAACTCGGCCGCCGACAGGGGGGTCGCTCTCAGTCGCTTGAGCACCCCGTTCTTGCGATAGCGGACGATGACGAAGCCGACCCCGAACAGGCCTGAGAACATCAGGTTCATGCCGATCACCCCGGGCAACAACCAGTCACCGTAGCGGATGGCTCGCCCCGACAGCACCTCCTTTTGCAATGGCAAGCCGATCGCCTGACGCAGCAAATACTCCGCCATGGCCCCCTGGGGGGCATCCGGGTTGACCCAATACTGGCCTCGGGTGGGTGAGAGCAGCAGATCCAGCTGATGATGGCGCACCTTGAGCTGCCCCTTCTCTGCGTCCTCATAGGGGATGAGCTTGAGCAGCGGGATCTTGTTCAGGGGCTGATAGGCGGCAGGCAACGCCCCCAGCACGCCCATCTGCACCAGGGGCTTGGGTGGGCCGGAAAAGATGAGGGAAAACCCAATCACCAGCAGCAGGGGAAACGCCAGATTCCAGACCAGCGCCGCCCGATCGCGCACAAACTCGAGGTTGCGGGCATGGAGCAGTGCCACGATGCGCCTCAAGGATCCGCTCATGCGTCGCTCCTCAGGCCATCACCGCTCAGATGCATGCCGAGTACAAACAAGCGAGACCCGCCACGTTTAAGGGATCTGCTCATGCACCACTCCTCAGGCTATGGCCGGTCAGTTGCAAGAAGAGATCCTCCAGATTGGGGGAGCGCACCTGCATGCCGGTCAGCGGTACCCCAAGCCTTAGCAATTGGGGCAACAGGAGCGCCACATCCGGGCAGGTCAATTCCACCTGCTCCCCACGCCGTTGCAATGGATGCCCCAGTTGCACCAGAGCCGGATGATCCGCGAGACGCACCAATACCCCGTCAAAGTGGCGGGCCAGCAGGGCCTCCGGGGTATCCAGGCTCAGCAGATGACCGTGATCGACGATGGCTATCTGATCGCACAGCTGCTGTGCCTCGTCCATGTAGTGGGTGGTGAGCACCACCGTCTTGCCCTGAGCCTTGATGGCCTCGATACGTTGCCAGAAGTGGTGACGCGCCTGGGGATCCAGCCCTGTCGTTGGCTCATCGAGAAACAGCAATTCGGGATCCCCGAGCAGCGCCAGGGCAAGCAACAGGCGCTGACGCTGGCCGCCGGAGAGCTTGCGGCTGTCCCGGTCGATGAATTCTCCAAGGGCGCACAGTTCGATGAGCAGGTCGCGTGGCAAGGGATTGGGATAGAGGCTGGCGAACAGGCGCAGGGTATCGCGTACCGTCAGAAAATCCTGCAGGGCCGTATGCTGGAACTGGATACCGATGCGGGAGCGGTAATCGGCATCGCGAGGAGCACCATGGAACAGGATCTGACCGCTGTCCGGGGTGAGGATCCCTTCCAGCAACTCGATGGTGGTGGTCTTGCCCGCTCCATTTGGCCCAAGCAGGCCGAAGCAACTACCGGCGGGGATGGCAAAGCTGAGTCCGTCCACCGCCTTGACGCCGGGGAAGTGCTTGATAAGGTCGATGACTTCGATGATAGCAGCCATGGGGATCTCCCTGAAGACGCTCTGACTATATATCCAAAACGGATCCACTTGCCCATGACCCAGCCTGCCCACCATGGGAGAAGAGTACAAAAGCAAACGGCGACCCAGAGGTCGCCGTTTGTCAGTACAGAGTTACCGGATCACAGGATGTCCAGCAGCTCCACTTCGAATACCAGAGCGGAGTACGGCGGTATGGAGCCGGCACCGCGGGCACCGTAGGCCAGATCCTGCGGAATGTAGAGCTTCCACTTGGAGCCAACCGGCATCAGTTGCAGTGCTTCAACCCAGCCGGCGATGACGCCAGTGACCGGGAATTCGGCCGGCTCGCCACGAGCGACGGAGCTGTCGAACACGCCACCGTGGGTGAAGGTGCCGTGGTAGTGCACACGGACGGACTGACCGGCAACCGGGACGGCGCCATTGCCTTCGACCATGACTTCGTACTGCAGACCGGAGTCGGTCACGTTCACACCGGCACGCTTGGCGTTGTCGGCCAGGAAGGCTTCGCCATCGGCGGCGGCAGCCTTGGCGGCAACTTCCTGCTCGGCCTGCATGCGGGTAGTGATGACCTGGAAGGCATCGTTGATATCGTCACGGCTGACCGCGAACTCCAGACCGTTCAGGGCATCAGCCAGACCTTGCTGCAGGGCCGGGATATCCAGACCGGCGAAAGCTTGCTGCGCCAGCTGATCACCCATGTTGCGGCCGATGCCGTAGCTGGCCTTCTGTTCGATAGAGTCGTATTGGGACATTGAGATGTAGCTCCAGATCCAGGTAATAAAAGAGACGGGATGATATCAGACTTTTTCCCGGGGTGCTGCCAGCGACCACGGCGATTTCCCTGCCCGTGGGAGGGCGCTCACACATGCGAGGCTGACGGTTCCGGCAATGCCCGGGCTCAACCCCGATCCAGCAGAGCCCGCACCGCCGCCACCTTGGTGCCATCGGTAATATTGACCCGGCCATCATCCGAGGTACCCATGTTGACGCTGACAGGGAGCGGCACCATGCCACGGCGCCGCACCTATACTCAGGTTTGGTCCAGCAAAGCCCGCACCGCCGCCACCTTGGCACCGTCTGTGATATTGACCCGGCCATCGTCCGAGGTACCCATGTTGACGCCGTGGGGCACCATGCCGCCACGCCAGCCCATACCGGACATGTGCACCTCGTCCACGCCGGTAAACTCGAGAATGGTGCGCACATTGTCGGCATTGACCCCGGCTCCCGGCATCAGGCTGGCGCGTCCGGCCAGGGCCTGCTGCATCGCCTGCAGGGTCTCGAGCCCCGCGAGCGCAGTGGGAGCATGGCCCGAACTCAGGATCCGCTCACAGCCTGCGTCAACGATGGTCTCGAGATCGGCACGCCAGTCGGAGCAAAGGTCTATCGCGCGATGGAAGGTGACACCGAGGGGGTCGGCCGCGTCCACCAGCTGCTTGAGCAATACTGCTGGCACCCGCCCCATCTCATCCAGCAGACCCACCACGACGCCCTGCAAACCGGCAGCGCGGGCGGCTGCTATATCCTGCAGCATGATCTCGAATTCAAAGGCATTGAAGCAGAAATCCCCGGCACGGGGGCGGATCATGGCGTAGACGGGGATGGTGGCATGGCGCGCCACCTGCTGCATGAAACCGTAGGAGGGCGTCAGACCACCCAGACCCAGCGCAGAGCAGAGCTCAATGCGATCCGCGCCGGCCTGCTGGGCGGTAAACAGGGATTCCAGATTGTCGATACAGATTTCAAGACGGGTCATGATGACTCCTTGTTCAGGGGAGATCAGACCCTGTGTCTGATCTCATAAATTGAGCAAAGCCGCGCCGCGCACTCCGCCTGCCCCACCGAAGCGGGCCTGACGGATGGCTGGCAGGGCAACCCCGGGCAGCAGGTGGCCGGGCAGGCGCCGGGGCAGTTGTTCATACAGCGCCGGTAGACCACTGAGGCCGCCACCCAGCACCACCACTTCGGGGTCGAGCACCGAGATGGCGGTGGCAAGCCCTGCCGCCAGGATCTCCAGCCAGCAGTCGATGGTGGTCAGGGCGCTCGGTTCGTGCGCCTCGTAGCGGGCGACGATCTGATGACCGCTGGCGCGCTCCCCGTGGAAGTGGTGGTAGAGACGCTCGAGGCCAGTACCGGACGCATAGGTTTCGAAACAGACCAACCGACCACAGCCACAGCGGGGGCGCGGCAGGTCGGGATACTTCATCAAAATGGTGGCAGGCAGCGGGTAGTGGCCTATCTCCCCCGCCAGCCAGTTGCGGCCCTGGATCAGTTGGCCGGCCAGATAGACGGCGCCCCCGATACCGGTGCCTATGGTCATGCCCAGTGCGCTCTGCGCACCGGCCGCGGCTCCCTGATGCACTTCGGACCAGAGGAAGCAGTTGGCATCGTTGTCCACCCGGACGGTGCGTCCCAGCAGTTCGGTCAAGTCAGCCCCCAGGTGACGGCCATGGATGGCGGGCAGGTTCGCCGCCACTATGCTCTTGTCGTCCCGGTTGAGGATGCCGGGAAAGCCTATTCCAACAACCCCCTTGGCGCCGAAGCGGGCATCCGCCTCCAGCACCCGGCTGCGGATGAGCTGCTGCAACCCCGAATAGTCATCCCCCGGGGTGCTCATGCGCTCCTCATGGCAGAGATTCAACCCGCCGTCATACACCGCGAAGGCTATCTTGGTGCCACCAATGTCAAAACCGTAATACATGCCCACACTCCCTTGCCGACGAACCGGACCAGCCATTCCAGAGGGGGACATTGCATTAATTCGCAGAAAAAATAAAGCAACGGGAGGTCAAAAACGGGAGCCAGCTCAAAGCAAACGGGACATTTGCCGCTGCAGGCAGGGCTGACCCAGGCTGGTGAGGGTGCGTTCCTGCCCGTCGAACACGAAGCCGCGACGCTGATAGAACCCCTCGCCTATCCGGTTGCCATCAAGCAGCCACAGTTTGACGCATTCGCAGCCGGAGCGTCGCATTTGCACCGCTACCGCCTGCCACAGCCGCTTGCCATAACCCTGGCGCCAATGGGCAGGATGCAGATAGAGGGCGCAGATGCGGGCAGTCATCACCTCTTCCCGCACGGGCTGCCAGTAGAGCAGACCGATGACCACCTCGTGTTGGCAGATCAGCATGGGCAGGGGGCCGGCGTCGGCCAAACGATGCTGCCAGATCTGCAGATGATCGGTAACCGCCAGCCGGGCCAGTGCATCTTCTCCCAGCATATCGCCATAGGCTGCCAACCAGCTGGCCCGCTGCATCACCGTCATGGCGGCGGCATCGGCAGGCCGTGCGAGGCGCAGGCTTATGCCTTGCACTGGGGGGCCAGTCCGGAGGCTCTCGCCTGCTGATACAAGGGCTGCACTTCGGCCTGCTGGGCCTGTAGCTCGGCGATGCGGTTGGCATCGCTCGGGTGGGTAGAGAGCAGTTGGGGAGGCGCCTTGCCACCGGAGGCGGCACTCATATTTTGCCACAGGGGGATGGCCTGCGCCGGATCGAAGCCAGCCTTGGCCATCAGCGCCAGCCCGAGACGATCCGCCTCGCTCTCCTGCTCGCGACCATACGGCAAGGTAATGCCTACCTGGACGCCAAGCCCGAGGGCCGCCATGGTGGCACCACCATAGCTGCTGCCACTCGCGCCGAGCGCCACATCGGCCGCCGCCAGCCCGATGCCGGTCAACTGATCCCGAGAGAGACGTTCGTTGGAGTGCTGGGCCAGTACGTGGGTCAACTCGTGGCCGATGACGGTGGCGAGCTGATCCTGATTCTTGGCTACCTTGAGCAGTCCGCTGTAGACCCCTATCTTGCCGCCGGGCAGAGCGAAGGCATTCACCTCTTTGGAGTCAAACACCACCACCTCCCAGCTGGTGATGCCGTAACTGGCGGGCACCTGGGCGGTCACCGCCTTGGCGACGCAGGAGACGTAAGCATTCATCCGGGCATCCGTGCTCACCTTCTCCTGCTTCTTCATTTCCTCGAACGAGTCGGCACCCAGCTGATTCATCTGCTGGGGGGAGAAGAGCAGCATCTGGTTGCGACCGGTCGGCGACTGGGCACAGCCGGCCAACAGGGCGCTGCACAGGGCCACCAGGCCAAACGGGGAGAGAGAAGAGGCACGCATGAAGGGATCCTTGATCATGAAGTTGCCCCTATTTTCGGAAATGCCGACCCGGGGTGCAAGTCTGCTCATCAGGAGTTGCGACCAAAAATCTCGTCACGCCAAAATAAAAACGAGCCCACCTAGGGCTCGTTTGTCTGCAAGATCGCAGCGGGTATGGATTACATGATACCCAGCTTCTTCAGGTCGGCCTGCACCACCTTGGACGGTACCGGCACATAGCCGTCTTTCGCCACTATGGTCTGACCCGCCTTGGACAGCATCATCTTCACGAACTCCTGCTCCATCGGGGCGAGGGGCTTGTTCGGGTGCTTGTTCACGTAGACGTATAGGAAGCGCGACAGCGGGTATTTGCCGGTGATGGCGTTGTCCGAGGTGGCTTCGATGAAGGTCTTGCCATCCTTGGAGAGCGGGACGGCGCGTACACCGGAGGTGACGTAGCCGATACCGGAGTAGCCGATGCCGTTCAGGGAGGAGGAGACGGACTGCACCACGGAGGCAGAACCCGGTTGCTCGTTCACGCCGCTCTTGAAGTCGCCGTTACACAGGGCGTGCTCCTTGAAGTAGCCGTAGGTACCGGAGACGGAATTGCGACCGAACAGTTGCAAGTCCTTGGAAGACCAGCTGCCATCCAGACCCAGGTCTGCCCACTTGGTGGCGGCCTTGGCTTCGCCGCACTTGAGGGTGCTGGAGAAGATGGCGTCGATCTGCGGCATGGTCAACCCCTTGATGGGGTTGTCCTTGTTGACGAACACGGCCAGGGCATCGACGGCGACGCGGATGGCGGTGGGCTTGTAGCCGTAACGCTTCTCGAAGGCCTCTTCTTCACCGGCCTTCATGGCACGGCTCATGGGGCCAAACTGGGCAACACCTTCGGTCAGGGCAGTGGGCGCGGTAGAGGAACCGGCAGCCTGGATCTGCACGTTGACGTTCGGGTACATGCGCTTAAATTCTTCGGCCCACAGGGTCATCATGTTGGCCAGGGTGTCAGAGCCGACAGAGGACAGGTTGCCCGAGATGCCGCTGGTCGGAGTGTAATCCGGCAGATCTTTATCCACACCGGCAGCCAAGGCGCTGACAGAAAACAGGGTTGCTGCGGTAAATCCGATTACACCAGCCAGTTTGTTGAGTTTCATCCAATCTCTCCAAAGTTACACAAGGCTTTGCCAATACATGGCGCCGATAAACACTGTCTTGCCGTGGTCAATCCGACTGCATCAGTCAGATTGTTGAGTTTAAATCCGTCCCCTCCTCTTCAAGGTTGCAGAAGGTCCGTTCTTTAAGACGGCGCCAGTATCTGGGCTGGCAATGACAAATTTATGGATTTAATGTGACACTTTGATGACATGGCAGGGATTTTATCCCATGAGAAAGGGCCGTGAACACGGCCCTTTCATTGATGCTAACCCATTGCCAAACAAGATTATTTTATCACCACCATGCGGGCAGGGATGAGGAAGCTGAAGCGGCTGCCCTTGCCAATCCGGCTCTCTATCTCGAGCTGGGCATCGTGATGACTCAAGGCATGCTTGACGATGGCAAGGCCGAGCCCCGAGCCGCCGGTATGACGTGAGCGGGCCTTGTCGACCCGGTAGAACCGCTCGGTGAGCCGGGTCAGGTGCTCGGGAGCTATCCCCTCCCCCTCGTCCGCTACCACGAACAGCGCCATGGCCCCCTGCTTGCGCCACTCCACGGTGATCTGCCGACCCGCCGGGGTGTAGTGAATGGCGTTGTAAACCAGGTTGGAGACGGCGCTGCGCAGCTGATCCCTGTCCCCTCGCACGAACAGATCCGGCTGCACGTTGAACACCAGTCGGTGTCCAGCTTCCCCCGAGAGCGCCCTCGCCTCCTGCTCCAGCAGGCCCAGCATGGCGGGCATGTCCACCAGATGGGAGAGATCCACGGTCGGTGCCGCCTCGATGCGCGACAGGGTGAGCAGCTGATTGACCAGGTTATCCATGCGGATCGTCTGCTCCATCATGACCTTGTGAGCCTTGGCCCACATGGCGGGGGGCGGCGGCTCCTCGGTCATCTCCAGATATCCCTTGAGCACGGTGAGCGGGGTGCGCAGCTCGTGGGAGACGTTGGAGACGAAGTGCTTGCGGGTCTTCTCCAGGCTGCGCAGCCGGGTCACGTCCCGCACCACCAGCATGGCCTGATCCTCGGCATAGGGCATGATCCGGAATTCGAGAAACTTCTCCTCGTTGATGGGAGAGTGCATCTCGAAGGGTTCGTCATACTGCCCCTTGCCCAGATACGCGACGAAGGCGGGGTTGCGGATCAGGTTGCCGATGTGCTGTCCCGCATCCTCCGGCCAGCGAAAGCCGAGCAACTGCTCCGCCAGCCGGTTGCACCAGAGGATGCTGCCATCGGTGCGAAACACCACGGCCGCGTCGGGCAACGCCTCGGCCCCTTCCCGGAAGCGACGAATGAGCCCCGCCAGCTCCCGGCGACGGGCACGGTGGCGCTGCTGGAGTTTGTAGATGCCGTTGAAGATGTATTCCCAGCTGCCGCTGCCATGGGGGGGTACCAGGCTGCGATCGTGCCACAGCCAGTCCGACAGCCGCTTCTGGAAGCGATAGTGCCAGCCCAGATGCAACAGGGTCGCCACCAGCAGGCAGAGCGCAAGATGATCGATTAACCAACCTACCAAGACGAAGGGGGCGTAGAAGAACGCCATTCGCCACAACTGACGCCGCCAGGCGTAAGGTTGCAACATTAAGATCTCCTAGAGACGGCAAAGAGCAAGGGTCCGCGCCAGCTGGCGCAGTGTTGCAACCTCATCCCCTCCAAGACAGCGAATGAGATTGCCACATCGGGTCCCTAGAGACGGGTGGAGAAGCGGTATCCGGCCCCACGCACCGTCTGGATCAATCTGTCGTGTCCCGTCTCTTCGATGGCCTTGCGCAGACGGCGGATGTGCACGTCCACGGTTCTGTCTTCCACATAGACATTGGTTCCCCAGACGTTGTTGAGCAACTGCTCGCGGCTGTAGACCCGCTCCGGGTGCGTCATGAAGAAGTGCAGCAACTTGAACTCGGTCGGCCCCATGTCCAGCGCCTTCTCCTCGGCACTGACCCGGTGGGAAACCGGGTCCAGCTTGAGCCCCTGCACCTCGATCACCTCGTCCACCGAGGTCGGGGAGACCCGGCGCATCACCGCATGCAGGCGGGCGGTCAGCTCCTTGGGGGAGAAGGGCTTGGTGATGTAATCGTCGGCACCCGCCTCCAGTCCCCGCACCTTGTCCTCTTCCTCGCCACGGGCAGTCAGCATCACCACCGGGATCTGGCGGGTCACCTCATCCTGCTTGAGCTGCTTGATGAACTGGATGCCACTGCCACCTGGCATCATCCAGTCCAGCACGATGAGTTCGGGGTAGGGTTCGCGCACCTTCGCCAGTCCATCGGCATAATCTTCCGCCTCAACGGTCTCATATCCTTTCTGCTCGAGCACGAAGCAGAGCATTTCGCGGATGGGTGCCTCGTCCTCGACCACCAGAATTCGCTTAGCCATATCCCTTCTCTCTCCTCTGTGAAGATGGGTGCGCCAATTATTAGAACTTTCTGTGACACTTTTATGACTTTATGACAGGCGGGATAATAAACGTTTTCAGATTCAGGTGGCAGCAGCCCGTTGCAGCAGATCCCAGCGATTGCCGCTGATGTCCTCGAACACCACCACGGTGCCATAGGATTCGAGACGGGGCTCTTCACAAAACTGGACGCCATATTCCTGCATGCGGCGGTAATCTGCCCAGAAGTCATGGGTCTCGAGGAACAGGAATACCCGGCCTCCACCCTGGCGACCGATGGCGGCCTCCTGCTCGGGAGTGGCGGCGCGAGCCAGCAGCAGGGCCGAACCGGGGGCCCCCTTGGGGGCGACCCGCACCCAACGCTTGCCCGGTTTGCCCGGCTCATCCAGCCGGCTGTCTTCCAGCAGGGCAAAATCCAGCCCCTGGGTGAAGAAGGCGATGGCCTCGTCGTAATCGGCCACCAGCAGGGTCAGGGCCCCCAGAGAGTGCGGCATGAAGACTCCTCGTCAGATAAGGGTGGGCACGAGGGCCCGGGCCGCGGAGCATAACGGTTTTTCCACCCGCTATTCCACTTCGACCCGGTTGCGCCCCCGTTTCTTGGCCTGATAGAGCGCTTCGTCGGCCCGCTTCAGGGTCCTCTCCAGGGGATCGCCGCGTCGCTCCGCCACCCCGAAAGAGGCCGTAACCTTGAGTCCGAGCGGCCAGTCGCCATAAGCCTCGATGGCCTGCCGGATCCGCTCGGCCAGCGCCACGGCCCGGGCTTGTTCATAGTGCAGGCAGACCAGCACGAACTCCTCCCCGCCCCAGCGCACCAACCGGCACAGGTTGTCACAGTGGCGCAGCACCTCGCTCACCATGTGCTTGAGGACCTCGTCCCCCATGGGGTGGCCGTGAGCGTCATTGACGTGCTTGAAGTGGTCGATGTCGATATAGATGAAGGAGAGCGGCATCTCGCCAAGCTCCCCGAGCAGCTTCTCGCCGCCCAGGCGATTGAGGGCACCGGTCAGGGGATCGTAACGGGCCTCCTCTTCGGTGCGCCGATTCTGCTCGCTGAGGCTCTGGCTGAGGGCCTCGGCCGCCAGTCGCGCCGCCTTCGCCTTGCGCAGCTTGTCTCCCACCAGCAGGTACTGCATCAGAAACAGCAAGATGCCGTAGGCCAGCCAGCTCATCAGCAGATAGCGATAGAAGTTCCCCGGTTTACCCCAACGGCCATAGAACTCCATCTGTTCCAGGCTCAGTCGATAGTCTCCTGGCAACATGCGATCCCCCGACGCCAACTCGATGGCATAGACATGCTGCAGATCCGGCCCCTGCTGGGCCAGCGGGATATTGTACTGCTGCACCCACCAGGAGCTGGGAGCAAACACATCGAGCGGCACATCCTGCACGACCCCATAGTCGTTGGGACGGAACATCACCTCGTTGAACTTGTGGGAAGTGTCGTCTCCCGGGATCGAATAGCTGGGGTCGTAGTTGCGAAGATAGAAGCGCCAGACCTGGGGATGCGCCCCACTGGCCGCCAGCTTGACCCGCATCCCGCTGAAGAGGGAGAGGTCGATCCCCGCCTCCGGTTGGGTCAGGGTCAGGATCAGCTCACAGAAGGGGTACTCATATCCCGGCCGCAACTTGCAGTCTATGGTCGGGACCCTGTTGTCAGGAATCAGGGTGGTGATGGATTGGCCGCCATGAGCGCGGTCGTCCTGCCCCTTGGCTGAGAACTCGGTGCTGGCGAGGATATCCAACCGCCGTTCGGGGCCAAATTCAAACAACAGGATCGCCAGCACGCTGAGGGCCAACAGGAACCAGAACAACAGATTGGTCACGCGGAAGTAGGAGGGGATCATCGTCATCACACCTAGCTGGAACCACGACAGTACACTCGGTCAAGGGATCACACATTGATCCAACCCCTTCCAGAGTGTTATTACACGCGCCCGAAACAGGCACAGGAGAGAGCGCTCTTGCACGCCATCAGTCTGGGGGCATATTCACCACGCACACTCCATGTCATGGAAAAATAAGGGAAAACATCAATTTACCCCACCAGTCTACACAAGCCTGGTCGTGCGTGACAACACCCTCAGCCCTCCTCTTTCAGCAGCCGATAGAGGGTAGTACGGCTGACCCCGAGGCGCCGTGCCGCCTCGCTCAGATTGCCCCCGCACAGTGCCAGCGTCTGCTGCGCCTGCCGCCGGCTCTGGCTGCGCAGCGTCGTCTCAGGCGACCCCCCCATCTCCGGACCGGTTGCAGGCAGATGCAGATGAGCCGGGGTGATCACCCCCTGCCCCTCCGCCAGCACGCAAGCCACCTCCAGCACCTGCTTGAGCTGTCGCACGTTGCCGGGCAGCGGGTGTGCGAGCAGTTGCTGCAACGCGGCATCATCCAGGCGCAGTGAGGCATCCATCTCACCGATCAGCTGACTCATCAGGGCGCTGCGCTCAACGTGCGGACGTGCGCGCAGCGGCGCCACCTCTTGGCGCCAGCCGCTGATGCGGTAATAGAGATCCTCCCGAAAGTCCCCCGTCTGCACCATGGCCGCCAGATCCCGGTGGCTGGCGCAGACCAGCCAGAAGTCCACCGGCTCGGGCCTGTGGCTGCCAACCGGCGTCACACTGCGCTCCTGCAATACCCGCAGCAGCCGGGTCTGGGCCGGCAGGGGCAGCTCCCCGATTTCGTCCAGCATCAGGATGCCGCCGTGGGCGGCCCGCACATACCCCTGGCTGCCCTGATTGCGCGCCCCGCTGAAGGCGCCCCCCACATACCCGAACAACTCGGCCTCAACCAGATCCGCCGGCAGGGCACCACAGTTGACGCACACCAGAGGCCTATCTCGCCGACTCGACTGGTCATGCAGCGCGCGCACCAGGTGCTCCTTGCCGCTGCCGGTCTCCCCCTCCACGAGCAGGGGGATGCCACGTTCCAGCATCTTGAGGGGCACGCCCCCGGCGGGCGGGCTCACGACCGTTCTGGGCATGGCCGGGGCCTCGAGCCGCAGGCCGCGTCCCTCCCGCAGCAGTTGCGCGCCATCGAAGTGGTGCTGCCCCAGCCAGAGTCGCCCCGCCCGGTTGGCACCGAGCAACTCCCCCGACTCCCCCAGCAGCAGGCGGGCGGACCAGAGACTCTGGGGATCGAGATCCACCAGCCAGCCCCCCTTGCGAGCCAGCAAGGCGTTCTCGAGGGTCATGGCCAAGAGCCGCACCGTGCCCAGCATGTCGCCATCGTGGTGGGCCGCATCGCTGGAGACGTCCAGCACCCCGAGCAGGGTACCGTCCGGCCCGAGCAGGGGGCAGGCGCTGCAACTGAGGCTGCTGTGCTGGGCGAAGAAGTGCTGGGCCCCCAGCACCTGCACCTCGCTCTGCTCGGCCAGCGCCGTGCCGATGGCGTTGGTCCCCTTGCTCGCCTCCCCCCAGAGGGCGCCACTGCGCAGGAAGATGCGCTCGGCGTGACGGGCGAACCCCTCATCCCCGCTGGCGGCCAATATGGCCCCCTCGGCGTCGCACAGCAGCAAGCGGCAGGGACGCCCCGCCAGCAACTGGGTGAACAGGGGCAGCACGAAGCGCTGGAAGCAGGCGATCAGCTCCCGGCTCGCCTCCAGCCGGGCCGACAACTCCCCCTGGGGCAGGAGATCCAGCTCGGCACTCTGCTGACGGCTGAGCCCCTGGTGCAGACAGCGCTGCCAGGAGCGTTGGATGGGGCTGGACATGGGGGATTCGCGCATCTGGCCTCCTGTTCACAAACGGTACGGTGGCGGGGTCAACTGTCCAGAAACGGCACAGCCACCCCGGCAAGTTCGGGATCTCCGGTTAATCAAGATACGCCGCCACGCCCTGATTGGTAACGTTTTTGTAACTTTTGCACCGCTGGTCAGACCCACTGGCACGTCCCTTGCGACAGTCGGCAGGCAACCGGCTCCTGAACGGGCCGGTCAGGACCACACACATCAAGGAAAACACGATGATCTACACAGCCCCCGGCCAGGCAGGCGCCCTGGTCAGCTTCAAGTCCCGTTACGACAACTTCATCGGTGGCGACTGGGTAGCCCCCCGCGCCGGGCGCTACTTCGAGAATGTCTCCCCCGTCGATGGCCGGGTGTTCTGCGAGGTGGCCCGCTCCGATGCCGCCGACGTCGAGCTGGCGCTGGATGCGGCCCACAAGGCCTTTGCCAGCTGGAGCAAGACCAGCGTCACCGAGCGCAGCAACCTGCTGCTGCGCATCGCCGATCGCATCGAGCAGAACATCGAACGCCTCGCCGTCGCCGAGACCTGGGAGAATGGCAAGGCGGTGCGCGAGACCCTGGCCGCAGACCTCCCCCTGGTGGTGGATCATTTCCGCTACTTCGCCGGTTGCATCCGTGCCCAGGAGGGCTCCGCCGCCGAGCTGGACCAGAACACCGTCAGCTACCACTTCAAGGAGCCCATCGGCGTGGTCGGCCAGATCATCCCCTGGAACTTCCCCCTGCTGATGGCGGCCTGGAAGCTGGCGCCCGTGCTGGCGGCGGGCTGCTGCAGCGTACTCAAACCCGCCGAGCAGACCCCGGTCACCATCATGCTGCTGATGGATCTCATCCAGGACATCTTGCCCCCCGGTGTGGTCAACGTGGTCAACGGCTTCGGGCCCGAGGCGGGGCAGGCGCTGGCCACCAGCGACCGGATCCAGAAGCTCGCCTTCACCGGTTCTACCGAAATTGGCGCCCATATCCTGCGCTGCGCCGCCGAGAAGCTGATCCCCTCCACCGTGGAGCTCGGTGGCAAGTCTCCCAACATCTACTTCGCCGATGTGATGCAGCACGAGAGCCAGTACATCGACAAGGCGGTGGAAGGCATGCTGATGACCTTCTTCAACCAGGGGGAGGTGTGTACCTGTCCCTCCCGCGCCCTGGTGCAGGCGAGTATCTACGACGACTTCATGGACCGCGTGCTGGCCCGTGCCCGCACCATAGTGCAGGGCAATCCCCTCGACACCGCGACCCAGGTGGGCGCCCAGGTCTCCCGGGAGCAGTACGACAAGATCCTGAGTTACATGGAGATCGGCCGTGGCGAGGGGGCGAAAATGCTGATCGGTGGCAACGCCGCCCGGGTGAGCGGGCTGGAGGGGGGCTTCTACATCCAGCCCACCATCTTCCAGGGTCAGAACAAGATGCGGGTATTCCAGGAGGAGATCTTCGGGCCGGCCCTCGGGGTCACCACCTTCAAGGATGAGGCCGAGGCCCTGGCCATCGCCAACGACACCCAGTACGGGCTGGGAGCCGGGCTCTGGACCCGGGACGGCAACCTGGCCTGGCGCATGGGCCGCGGCATCCAGGCCGGTCGGGTCTGGATCAACTGCTACCACGCCTACCCGGCTCACGCCGCCTTCGGTGGCTACAAGAAGTCAGGCATCGGCCGCGAGACCCACAAGATGATGCTGGATCACTACCAGAACACCAAGAACCTGCTGGTGAGCCACGACATCAACCCGCTGGGCTTCTTCTGATGAAACCTGTCTGACACGACAAGGGCGCCGCTGGCGCCCTTTTTGATCCCCCGGCTGCCCGCTCCCTGCCTTACCGCTCAATGCCCAGCTGCTGGCGGTAACGCTGGGGGGAGCAGCCCAGCTCCCGGTTGAACATGGCGATGAAGGCGGAGGTGGAGCCATAGCCGAGACGCCAGCCGATCTCCTGGATGGGGAGCTCCCCCTTGAGCCAGGCCAGCGCCTTCAACAGCCGCAGCCGCCCCCGCCACTGGCCGAAGTTCATGCCGAGCTCCCGCACGCAGCGCCGGGCCAGGGTGCGCTCGGTGCTGTGCAACTGCTCCGCCCACTGGGCCAGGGTGCGCCCGTCTGCGGGATCGCTGCGCAGGGCCGCCAGCATGGGGGCCAGCAGCTTGTCCTGACTCATGGGCAGGAAGCTCTCCTGGCAGCGGGTGTGGGCCAGCTTCTCGATGAGCAGCTCGGCCTGGCGCCTGTCCCAGTCGTTCTCCATGTGGCCCAGTTTTCGCTCGCAGAAATCCGCCAGCAGGGCCCGGATGAGCGGCGTCATCTCCAGCAGCCTGGGCTCAGTGGGCAGGCGGGCGGCCAGGGGCTGATTGACATAGATGGAGGTGTAGGCCAGCGCCTGCTGGTTGTAGGAGGCGTGCTCCAGATTGGCGGGTACCCAGATGAGGTAGTCCGCCGGGGCTACCAGTCGCTGCTCGTCCAGCACGATCTCCATCACCCCGAGGCTGATCATGCTGAGCTGGCCCCAGGGGTGGCTGTGGGGGGCACAGGCGCTGTCGGCCTGGATCTGCTGGTAGCGCAGATAGAGGGGGTTGGGCTCGGGCAGCGCGAGATCCCGGCTGTGGTAGTGGTGCACCATGATTCATCGTCCTGGCTGGATAAGGTGGCCGCCCCGCGTATGGCCTCCCCACTTCAGCGGGCGCGGCGGGTTGTCCTTTCTGCGGGATAGAATGTCAGTTTTACGTTACTTGATAATAGAAAGACAAGGGTAGACTGGGCCCCTGATACCAAGGAGCCTTCCATGCGACTCTTCTCCCCCCTTCTCTTCCCGCTGATGGCGGTGCTGATCTGGGCCACCAATACCGTGGTCTCCAAGGCCGCGGCCGGCGTGGTCGATCCCGCCGCCATCTCCTTCTATCGCTGGGTGCTCGCCGCCCTGGCCCTGTCGCCCTTCTGCCTGCCCCAGCTCTGGCGCCGCCGGGCCGAATTCAGGCCCTGGCTCGGCAAGCTGCTGGTGCTCTCCCTGCTCGGTATGGTGCTCTATCAGTGCCTGGCCTACTACGCTGCCCACAGCACCTCGGCCACCAACATGGGGGTCATCGGCTCATTGCTGCCACTGCTGACCCTGCTGATCAGTGCCTGTTTCTTCGGCCAGAAGCCCGGCAAGCAGGCGATCGCGGGCATGAGCGTCTCCCTGTTCGGAGTGTTCTGGCTGCTGAGCCAGGGCCGGCCCCTGACGCTGCTGCACAACGGCATCAACCCGGGGGATGGCATGATGCTGCTGGGGGCCGCCAGCTATGCCCTCTATGGCCTCCTGATCCGCCGCTGGCAGTTGCCATTCGGCCCCTGGCTCAACCTCTATGTGCAAATCCTGCTGGCGGTGCTGCTGCTCATCCCGGTCGCCCTGTCCGCCGATTCCCTGGTGGTGCCACGGGAAGGCTGGAGCATGGTGCTGTTCGCCGGCATCGCCTCCTCCCTGCTCGCGGCCTACTGCTGGATGCGGGGGCTCGCCTGCCTCGGGGCCGAGCGCACCTCGGTGTTCATGAACCTGATCCCGCTGTTCACCGCCATGATCGCCGTCACCAGCCTGGGGGAACCCATTCACGGCTACCACCTGCTCGGCGGCGGCCTCATTCTCGGCGGGGTTATGTGCTCCCAGATCAAGCCTCGCAGACGCACTCCCCTGCTGGAAGAAGCCTAGGCAGTGGCGAATGCCACCAGACTGAAGTGAGGCAGTGCAAGATGCTGCCAAAAATCAGAAACAACAAGGGAGCCGAGGCTCCCTTGTTGTTTCTCATGCTGAGGGTGGCAAACCCGCCCGCCTCCTGGCTCACCCGGCGCCAGTGATAACGATGCTCCGGTCGGCCACGCTGGCTGCAAGCGTTGAGATCCACATCCAGCCGGTCTCCCGACCCCGGCGCGTTCCCCGTACGCCTAACCGGCGCGGCGCCAGTGATAACGGCGCTCCGGCCGGCCGCGCTGACCGTAGTTAAGATCCACGTCCAGCTTGTCCTCTGACTCCAGAAACTCCAGATAACGGCGCGCCGTGGTACGGCTGAGGGAGAGGCGCAGGGCCACCGCATCGGTGGAGAAAGAGGTGTCCGGCTCCCCCGCCAGCAATTCCAGCACCTGACGCAAGGTGATGGCATCGATGCCCTTGGGGGTGTCGCGCACCTCCCGCGGCTGGATCCGCCCCTTGCCCATCAGCCGGTCCAGATCGCTCTGTTCCAGCAGGCCGCGCTCGCACAGGCGCCGATGCAGGGTGAGGATTTCGTCAAGACTCTGCTGGATGCGAAACAGCCGCAGCGGCTTGATGATGTAGTCCTGCACACCCAGGTTCAGGGCCTGCTGTATGGTCTCCACATCGCAGGAAGCGGTGACCATGACCACGAACACCTCCCGATTGTGGTTGCGCAAGCGGTTGACCCACTCCAGCCCGGAGCCATCGGGCAGGGAGATGTCGACGATCAGCAACTGGGGCTCGGTGGCCCGCATCATGAGGTCGGCCTGGGCCAGGCTCTCGGCCCGTCCCAGCAAGGAGTAACCCGCGGTCGATCCGACCAGCTCGCCAAGGATGGCGCCGATCCGCTCGTCGTCCTCGATAATAAGCGTGAAGATTGGCTTCATGACTCACACCAATTGGTTTTTATTCAAATAGATACCAAACAATGTGGTCTGTTCGGCGGTGCGCCGCCATTCTATCACACCCCCACGACGAGCCACTGTCTTCTTGACCAGAAAGAGACCCACGCCATGATCGCCGGTCTGGCGGCTCACCCCGTAGTCGAACAGGTGATCCGCCAGCGCCTCATCCACCCCCTCGCCGCTGTCCTCCACCTCGATCACCAGCCGCCGGCCGAAGTCATCGAGGGAGAGGAACACCCTGGGCTCCCGCTGCTGGCGGTTGGCCCAGGCGGCGCGGATGCCGTTGTCCAGCAGGTTGCCGATGCAGGTGATGAGATCCGCCGACACCTCCGCCGGGTACTCCCCGAGGGTTGAGCCGGAGTCCAGCACCAGCTCGACCCCGAGCTCCCGCGCCCGGCTGAACTTGCCGAGGATGAGGCCGGCCACCGGCTTGTTCTCCACCGTTCGCAGCAGATCCTGCAGCATGTTCTGGCACGCCTCGTTCTCCTGCTGGATGAGCTCCACCGCCTGCTCCACGTGGCCGAGCTGCAGCAGACCCGACAGGCTGCTGAGCTTGTTGGCAAACTCGTGGGTCTGGATGCGCAGCATCTCCGCATACTGGCGCAGGTGGGTCACCTGCACCCCCAGGCTGCCGGTGCCGTCCGGCCGACTGAAGATGAGCATGCGTCCGGGCTCGCGGCCGCTCAGCTCCTGCCAGTGACCGACGAAATCCTCCCCCTGCACGGTAAACTGCACACTCCCCTGTTGGTTGAGGGTCGGCAGCAGGGCTGGCGCCAGCTCGGCCAGGGATTGCCCCAGCAGGGCATGACGACCGGTGCCCGGCAGCCGCAACTGATAAAACGCGGCGCTGTTGAGCATCTTGATCCTGAACTGGCCATCCAGGGCCACTATCCCCTCGGAGATCCCCTCCAGCACCAGATCCTGCTGGGCAAAGCGGTTGACGATGGTCTCCGGCTCCAGATCCAGCAGGGTGCGCCGCAGCAGATGTTGCAGCCAGAACGCCAACAGCAGGCCACAGCCCAGCACGGCGCCGATGGCGCTGAGGAGCAGGGCGATGCGCTCAAGGTAGATGCCCTCCACCGTCTGCATCAGGTAACCCACCGCCACGGCACCGATGGCGCGGCCATCCCCGCCGATGACGGGGGAGAAGCAGCGGATGGCCGGACCCAGGGTGCCGACATCCTTGGAGCAGTAGCTGCGCAGATCCTGGATGGCCGGCCAGATATCCTCCCCGCGAAAAATCTGGCCGATGAGCTCGGGTGAGGGGTGACTCAGGCGCCTGGCATGCTCGTCGGTCACCACCATGTAGGCGGCATCGGTGCGCAGCCGCACCCCTTCCACATAGTCCCGAAGGCCCGGATCCCGCCCCAGTTGCAGGGCTTGCACCACCCGGCTGTCTGCCGCCAGCACCCGGGCCAGATCCCCTCCCTTCTCCTGCAGGGTGTTCTCCAGCAGGTGGCGGATGAAGAGGGCGAGCAGCCCTCCCAGGATCAGGATCAGCAGCAACGACAGGCCGAGGGAGAGGGCGACGAATTGGTGGCGCAGTTTCATCTGGTTACCTTGCAAGCTCAGGAGGCGGACCAATAGTGCGGGCGCCACCAGGTCTGGTCAATCATGGGAGCGGGATCGCCGGTGAAATCTGCCAGCCCTTCCTCACGGGCGCAGAGTGCCACCGCCCTGGCCACGGCCCGGGCCACCTCCCCCACCTGCTCGATGGGGGGCAACAGGCGACCGGGCGTCAGGGGATAGGCTCCGACCGCCCGCACCGCCGCCTGCAACATGCCGTCGCTGATCCGCCGCGCCTTGACCGCGCAGGCGCCGAGGCCGATACCGGGGAACACATAGACGTTGTTGCATTGGGAAACGATCCGCGCCTCACCCGCCACCATGACCGGCGAGAAGGGGCTACCGGTGGCGAGCAGCGCCCGTCCCCCCGTGGCCTGCCACACCTCGGTCGGGGTCGCCTCGGCGCTGCGGGTCGGGTTGGAGAGCGGTAGGATCACCGGCTGCTCGCACACCTCCCCCATGGCGCTCAGCACCTCGTCATCGAACAGCCCCCCCTGACCGCTCACCCCAATGAGCACCCCGGGTCTGAACTGGCGAATCAGTTCAGGCAGGGATCCACACGCCTCGGCCGGTGAGCGGGCGAAGGGTTGCTGGGTGGGGGTCAGGTTGGGGCGATCCCGGCACACCAGGCCGAACTGATCGAACAACCAGACCCGCTCCGAGCTGCCCGCCAGCTGGGCCAGCATGGCGGCGATGCCGCATCCCGCCGAGCCCGCCCCCACGATCAGCACCGGGGTGTCGGCAAGCTGGCTGCCCGACTGCTGCAGCCCCGCCAGCACACAGGCGGAGGCCACCGCCGCCGTCCCCTGGATGTCGTCGTTGAACATGCAGAGCTCGTCCCGGTAGCGGGCCAGCAGGTTGGCCGCATGTTTGCCGGCGAAGTCCTCGAACTGCAGCACCACTTGCGGCCAGCGCTGGCGTATTGCCGCCACCACCTTGTCCATGAAGAGGTAATAGTGCTCCCCGTCTATCCGGGGGGCCTGCCAGCCGAGGTAGGAGTCATCCTCCAAGAGCTCGGGGTTGTTGGTCCCCACATCCACGCACAGGGGCAGGGTGCGCGCCGGGTTGATGCCACCGGCGGCGCTGTAGAGCGCCAGCTTGCCGATGCAGATCCCCATGCCGCCGATGCCCAGATCCCCGAGCCCCAGCACCCGCTCCCCGTCGGAGATGACGATGACATCCACTTCCTGCTCCACTGCGGCGAAGATGTCGTCCAGATCGTGCCTGTCATGCCAGGAGAGATAGAGACCGTGGCTGCGCAGATAGAGATCGCTGTGACGCTGGCAGGCTTCCCCCACCACCGGGGTGTAGATGATGGGCAAGAGCTCCGGCAGGTGGTGGCGTACCAGATCGTAAAACAGCACGGGGTTGTCCTCCTGCAACTGGCGCAGCAGCAGGTGTTGATCGAACGGGCTCTGCATGGCACTGACCAGGCGATAGATGCGGCGCCGCTGCTGGGAGAGAGACTCCTCCTTGTGGGGCATGCGCCCCATCAGTCCCTGACGCTTGCGCTCCGCATAGGGCAGGCTGGTGCCCATCATGATGTCGTTCATGCTCTGTTCCTCAAGCCAGCAGGGAGATGATAAGGGTGGCCAGGATCAGCATGCAGGCGCCCCCGAGACGGGAAGAGATCTGGGCAAAGGGCATCAGCTTCATGCGCTGGGCCGCCGACAGCACCGCGACGTCCCCCGTGCCCCCCATGTTGGCCATGCACAGGCCGCCGGTGAGGGCCGCCTCGATGGGATAGAAACCGATCATCCGGCCCACGATGGCCGCCCCCAGAGCGCCCCCCACCACAGTGGTCAGCACCATGATGAAGTAGTTGAGGGAGAAGGCGCCAATGAGCTCGGGAATGCTGGTGTAGGCGACCCCGATCCCCACCAGCAGGGAGGGGGTGAGGTTGCTCACCACGAACTGGTACCAGTCGGCGGCCGCCTGCTCATAGCGGCGTGGCAGCAGGCCGCTCACCTTGATGATGGCCACGGCCAGGATCATCAGGGCGAAGGGGTGCATGGGGATGAAGTTGCCGAGCAACGAGCCCAGCACGAACATGCTGGAACTGATGAACAGACCCAGCCCCAGGCTCTCCAGGGTCGGCGCCTGGACCTTCTCCTCGGCCACGTTGTCGATGCTTTCATTCACCATCAGCTTGCCGTTGCCGGTCAGGGAGGGATAGCGGCGACCGAGGCGAGCCAGCAGGGAACCGACCAGGATGGCCAGGGTATTGGCGATGACCACGGCCGGCACCATGCGCGACAGCAGATCGGCGCTCGACATCTGCAAGGGGCCGGAGAGGATCTCCACCAGGGGAACGGCGCCGGCCCCCATACCGCCGCCCATGATGGGCAGGCCGATGAGCAGCACGGCATTCTTGAAACCATAACCCAGCAGGGTGCCCACCAGACCGACACTGACCAGCGCCAGTACCACGCCCCCCAGGATCACCGGCAGGTAACGCATGGCGGCGTTTTTCAGCAGGGCGCCACTCATGCCGAACACAGAGCCGGTCACCAGGCTCGCGATGAAGAAGTTCAGAAAGCCCCCCTCCTTCATGAAACCCGTGATGACCTGACCCGCCGCCGCCGGCATGATCCCGTATTCGAACAGGGCGGCGCCGCCGAAGATGGCGAGTATGGTGCCACCCCCCAGGTATTCACGGATGGGAGGGATGCGCTCGCCAAGCTCGGTCAGCAGGGTACCGAGCACGAACATCAGTGCCAGGGCCCCGACCATGCCGAGCGGCAATGAGCCGTTCCAGCCCGAGAACAGCACGCAGGTGGCGAGCCCGAGGAAGATCATCATGGGCATGCCGGCGATCTGCTGATCGCTCCAGGCCGCCTTGGCTTGCAATTGAGGGGTAGAGAGGTTTTTCATTGTTATGCTCCAGCGTTGTGGTGTGGCGCCACTCTACTGACCCCTCCCTCCCCTGTCGGTTAGCAGGCCTGCAAAGCCATATAAAAACATTGAAACCTTAAGCACCATTGGGCACGGGGGTGCCTCCCGCCCTCTATCCCTCATGTGCGCTCATTTTCAGGGTGCCTACCACGTTTTGCCGCCAAAAACCTTAACGTGACCTGTATCACACTATTTACTTAGCCTGCGAAATAAATATAATGCTTAGCAGGCTAAGTAAGTGAGACGGTGAGATGGAAAAGGATCTGGAAATGCTGCGAGAGCTCTCTCTCGCCGAACGATTGGGGCGATTGTATCGGTTGTGGCGTACCGTGGCCGATCTCGAGCTCGCCCCCCTTGGCCTGACCCATCCCCGCTGGACGGCCCTGTGGAAACTCAGTCGTCTCGGTGGCCACCTCGGCCAGAAGGCGCTGGCGGAAGCCCTCGAGATAGAGTTGCCCTCCCTGATGCGTACCCTGGGTCAGCTCGAAGAGCAGGGTCTGATCGAGCGCCACTGCTGCAACCAGGACAAGCGGGCCCGTATCGTCACCCTGACCCCGGCCGGCAAGGCCCTGCTCGACCATATCGAGGATCGCATCATGACGATCCGCCAGGAACTGCTCGCCGGCATCAGCCAGCAAGAGCTGGCGCAGTTTGAAGAGATCGTCCACCGCATCAGCGCCAATGCCCTCGACAAGATTGCCAACCAGAACCACGAGAGAGAATAAGATGACCCCGGATCAACAATTCAAGCGCTGGATCAAATGGGCCAGCGCCTGCTTCGTGCTGGTATTTGGCTACTTCCTGCTGGCCGACATCAAGATGCCGCTGACACCGCAAGCCATGGCGACCCGGGTCGTCACCAAGATGGCGCCCCAGGTCAGTGGCAAGGTGGTAGCGGTCAAAGTCACCAATAATCAGCACGTCAAACAGGGGGATCTGCTGTTCGCCCTCGACCCCGTCCCCTTCGAACTGGCGGTGGAACAAGCCCGTCTGGCGCTGGATCAAGCCGAGCAGCAGAACCGCCAGCTGGATGCCAGCTTGAGCGCCGCCAGCGCGGAATACCGCTCCCTGCAGACCCAGACGGCCCAGAAGCTGCGGGAAGCCGCCCGTATCGACGCCCTCTATGGTCGACACATGGTCTCCGAGCAGCAAAAAGATGATGCAGACAGCGCCGCCCGCACCGCCCAGGCCAACCTGCTGGCCAGCCAAGCTCGCATGGAACAAGCCCGCGTCAATCGGGGGTTGACCGGCGATGACAACCTGCTGCTGCGCCAGGCCCGCAATCGCCTGGCTCAGGCCGAGTTGAATCTGACCTACAGCCAGGTGCACGCGAGCCAGGATGGCATCATCACCAACCTGCAGCTCAAGCCCGGCAGCGTGGCTGCCGCCGGAGCACCACTGCTGGCGCTGGTATCGGAGCAGGTGGACGTGATCGCCGATTTTCGCGAGAAGAGCCTGCGCAACATCAGCACCGGCAGCCGGGCCCTGATCGCCTTCGATGGCGAGCCGGGTCGCCTCTACCCCGCCCGGGTCTCCAGCCTGGATGCCGGGGTCAGTGCCGGCCAGTTCGATGCCAACGGTCTGCTGGCCAACCCCGTCGAGTCGGATCGCTGGGTGCGTGATGCCCAGCGCCTGCGCCTGCATCTTGCACTGGAACAGTTGCCTGCCCATCTGCCGGCTGGCGCCCGCGCCACCGTCCAGCTGTTGCCGGACAACGCCCTCAGTGCCCTGTTCGCCCGTGGCCAGATCCGCCTGCTCAGCCTGCTGCACTACATCTACTGATATGGCAACCGTGAACCTCTGGCACAGGCCCCTCACCACCAACGAGCTGCGCCAGTGCCTGCGCATCGCCTTCGGCAGCACGCTCGGCTTCCTGCTGTGCAAGACCTTCGGCTGGAACAACGGGGTCTTCTTTACCGTGACCCCCATGTTGCTGCTCGGCATGGTGCCGGTGATGAACGGTCACGCTGCCCGCCAGCTCATCGCCGCCGGGGTGATGTGCGGACTGGAGGTCGGGCTGCTTGGCGGTCTGTTCGGCAGTCACCCCGGCCTGATGCTGCCCATCGTCTCCCTGCTGTTTCTCTACCGCTTCGCCGCCATGTCCAGGGGCAGTCTGTTTCTGTTTGGCGCCAACGGCGTGCTCAGTCTCAGCATCATGCTGCACTTTGCCAGCTATCCGGGGACCGATTTGAACGACCTCATCTTTGGCAATCTCTGGGCCAACGTGCTGTCGGTACTCATCGCCTACCTGATGACGGCCCTGCTGCCGGACGTCGAACCGCGCCCCAAACCGGTTCCCTCCCCCAAAGCGCCGCACCGCATGCGACATGAGGCCCTGCTCGGCGCCAGCATCGCCACCCTGTCGTTCATGGTGTTCCAGCTGTTTGACCTGCGCGACTCCATGTCCGCCCAGGCCACCACCCTACTGCTGCTGTTTCCCATGCACTGGAACGGCGCCCTCGACTACGCCCGCAAGCGGGCCATGGGCACCCTGCTGGGAGTCAGCTTCGGCCTCATCGGCCAACTGCTGCTCTATGACTGGTCAGGTCAACTGCTGCTGGTGACCCCCTTGCTCTGGCTTGGCGCCATGCTGTTCAGCCATGCCCATGTGAAGGAGGCCAGCGGCTCCGGCGTCGGCTTCGGGGCCCTCACCACCCTCGGCATTCTGTTTGGCCAGTACCTGACCCCGGGCAATGACCTGGTGTTCAGCGCCCTCTATCGGGTGAGCAGCATCATGTTTGCCATCGTCGTCACCCTGCTCGCCTGCTATCTGCTTCACCGCCTGTTGAATCACTTCGAGGCGACCCGTTTCGGCCACTGACCCCTTTTTCTGCTGCTCATGGATGCGCACCTTTTCGCCCCGCTATGCCTACCGGGGCGTTTTTTTATCCCTCGCCGCGGACATCGGACGGACGCATCTAGACGCACCCGTGCCCCTCAAAGGTTGCAGTTGTACCCGAGCCTGTTAGGCTCAACCCCATATGACACCGTTCAAGGATTCAACATGAAACACGCCAAGCTCTGGTTGCTGGCCATGGGGTCATTGACCCTGCTCAGCGGCTGCGAATTCGGTGCCGGCAAGCTGGGAGTGACCGGCGGTGATGCCGTCACCTATCTGTGCGAACAGAATCAAAAAATCCAGGTTCGCTACTTCTCCCTCTCGGACGACAGCCTGAACTTCATCAAGCTGGCCCTGCCGGATGGCAAGGATTATACCCTGCCCCAGGCTGTGTCCGCCTCCGGCGCCCGCTATACCGATGATCATGAAGTGGTCTGGTGGAACAAGGGCAAGGAAGGCTTCGTGGAGATGCGGGATCAGGCCGGCGAGTGGCAAAGCCGCTACAACGACTGCAAGGAGCAGTGAGGCTCCCCTCCCTGAACAGACACCCCGGCCAGGCCGGGGTGTCTGCTTTTGCACTGCTTATCGCATTTCCCATGGCGGATCGGCCCTGAGGCTGAAGCGCCCCACCACCTGCACCGGAATGGCATCCGGGTTCTGTTCAGCCGCCCGGTAGCGCAGCTTTGAGAGTGCCGTCAGCGCAGCTATCTCCAGCACGCCAGCGGGTTCTGCCGCGAGGATCTCTGGGCTGAACAGGTTGCCGTTGGAATCGATGAGGTAGCGAACATCCACATAGCCTTCCACCGGTTTGGCCATTCGTCTCTTGACGGGTACGGAGAATCGCGTCACCTCCCCTCCTGTACCCAGTAGTTGCAAAGCTCATCCATGGGGATCTCTCGTGGAGGCTGATTCAGCTTCACGGTAGGGCTGGGGCTGGCACAACCGCCCAGCAGAGCGAGGCTGGCCCCCAGCAGCAAGACAGGCAAACGCATTTAACACTCCCTGTGTCATGACCGTTCAACACCTTGAACAGCCGCTTATCCCGCCCGGAATTGTCAGGTAGAGGAGCCCATTCGGGAAGTCCCCATCTGGCGGGCAACAAAAAGGCCAACCCCGAGGCTGGCCTTTGTTCAGGACGAAGACTCCATCAAGCGCGCTTGTCGGTCACCACCAACCAGAGCGCATGCACCATGCCGGGCAAACCGCCGAGCAGAGTCAGCACTATGTTGATTAAGAAATGCAGGCTGAAACCGACCTGGATAAAGGCGCAGACCGGGGGCAGGAAGATGGCCAGCAGGATCTTGAGCAGATTGTTCATCAGGGTTCCTCGTTAAAGATGATTCGGGCTTGGCCTAACCATAAACAGCCTTGGCCTCAACTGCAAACCAGGCATGGGATCCGCTCCCCGCTTTTTCGCCAGCCGTTGAGATCATGGATCTGCTGATTGCTGCTGCCGCGCCAGAGCAGACCCGGATCCGCCAACCCCTTCTCGAACTTGCCATCCACCAGCACATCCAGCAAGGCGACCAGCTCCCGCTGGGCCGGGCTGAGCTCGCCAAGCAGATAGCCGGTCCAGCACCAGATGTCCTTGCCCGGGCACTCGGCCCGCACCCGTTTTACCAGTGTCAGCACAAAGGGCACGTTGGCGGGGTGAAGCGGATCGCCGCCCGACAGCGACAGCCCGCGCCGCTTGATGCGCGTGTCGTTGAGATCCCGGATGATGCGATCGCTCATGGCTTCATCGAACGGCTTGCCACCGTCGAGGCGCCAGGTGCTCTGGTTGTAGCAGCCGGGGCACTGGTGCTCGCAGCCCGACACGAACAGGGTGGCACGGGTGCCGGGCCCGTTGATCACATCGACCGGGTAGTACTGGTGGTAATGCATCTCGTCTCTTCCCCCATCACGGGCACTGGGCCCGCCAATAAAAATGGCTCCCTCATCATCAGGAGCCATCTCATTGCTTGGCCGCCTGGCTTACATGTGCTTGACGCGGCGCTTGACCTCTTCCTGCTTGCCCGCGTTGAAGGGGCGCGCATCCGGGCTGCCGAGGTAGCCGCAGACACGACGGGTCACCGACACCTTGGCCGGATCGTGGTTGCCGCAGCGCGGGCAGGTGAAGCCCTTGGAGGTGCACTCGAACTCACCGGTGAAGCCGCAGTCATAGCACTCGTCGATGGGAGTGTTGGTGCCGTAGTAGGGCACCTTGTCGTAGCTGTAGTCCCAGACGTTCTCCAGCGCCTCCAGGTTGTGCTGGATGTTGGGGTACTCGCCGTAGCAGATGAAGCCGCCGTTGGCGATGGGCGGATAAGCTGCCTCGAAGTCCAGCTTGTCGTAGGGGTTTACCTGCTTCTCCACGTCCAGGTGGAAGCTGTTGGTGTAGTACCCCTTGTCGGTCACCCCGGCCACCACCCCGAACTCCTTGGCATCGATGCGGCAGAAACGGGTACAGAGGTTTTCGCTCGGGGTGGAGTAGAGACTGAAACCGTAGCCGGTCTCCTCTTTCCACTCGTCGGTCGCGGCCCGCAGCCGGGCGATGATGTCGACGGCCTTCTGGCGCAGCGCCTCGCTGTCGAACAGATGGGTCTGGGTACCGAACAGGGCGTTGATGGTCTCGTGCACCCCGATGTAGCCCAGCGAAATGGAGGCGCGGCCGTGCTTGAAGATCTCGCTGACGTTGTCGTCGGCTTTCAAGCGCACCCCGCAGGCCCCTTCCATGTAGAGGATGGGGGCGACCCGGGCCTTGACCCCGTCCAGGCGTTTGATGCGATACATGAGCGCCGTCTTGGCGACCCGTAGGGCAGCGTCCAGCCGGTCCCAGAAGTCCGCCTCGTCTCGGGATTTCAAGGCGATGCGGGGCAGGTTCAGGCTCACCACCCCGATGTTGTTGCGCCCCTCGTGGATGAGCTCGCCGTTTTCCTCGTAGGCGCCGAGGAAGGAGCGACAACCCATGGGGGTCTTGAAGGAGCCGGTCACCTTGACCACCTGGTCGTAGTTGAGGATATCCGGGTACATCCGCTTGGAGGCACACTCCAGCGCCAGCTGCTTGATGTCGTAGTTGGGATCCCCGACCTTGTGGTTGAGGCCGTCCTTGATGGCAAACACCAGTTTCGGGAACACCGCCGTCTTCCTGTTCTTGCCAAGACCGGCGATGCGGTTGCCGAGGATGGCACGCTGGATGAGGCGAGACTCCCAGCTGTCCCCCAGGCCGAAGCCGAAGGTGACGAAGGGGGTCTGACCGTTGGCGGTGTGCAGGGTGTTCACTTCGTATTCCAGGGACTGGAAGGCGTCGTGACACTCCTTCTCGGTGCGGGCCATGGCGTAGGCATCCACGTCGGCAATGTCCCACTCCTCGGCCACTTCCCGATGCTTCTGCCAGCTGATGGTCACATAGGGGGCCAGCACCTCGTCGATGCGGTTGATGGTGGTGCCGCCATAGATGTGGCTCGCCACCTGGGCGATGATCTGGGCCGTCACCGCAGTAGCGGTGCTGATGGATTTCGGAGTATCGATCTCCGCGTTGCCCATCTTGAAGCCGTGGGTCAGCATCCCCTGCAGGTCTATCAACATGCAGTTGAACATGGGGAAGAAGGGGGAATAGTCGAGATCGTGGAAATGCAGATCGCCGCTCTCGTGGGCCTGCACCACCTCGCGGGGCAACATGTTGCTGGTGGCGTAGTGCTTGGCGACGATGCCCGCCAGCAGATCCCGCTGGGTCGGGATCACCTTGGAGTCCTTGTTGGCGTTCTCGTTGAGCAGGGCTGCATTGGTCTGCTCCACCAGACCACGGATATCCTGAGCGAGGCGACCACGTGCCTCGCGGGCCAGATCCCGGTCATGACGGTATTCGATGTAGGCACGGGCGATGGCCTTGTCGTCGGAGGCCATCAGATGATTTTCGACCCGGTTCTGGATCTCGTGGATGTCCACCTCGGCCCGCCCTTCCAGCTCCAGGCTGACGGCGGTCGCCACCTGCTCACCCAGCCCGGGATTGGCCAGACTGACTGCCGCCGCCGCCCGGCTCACCGCCTCGGCGATCAGCTGGGCATTGAATGGCGCGCGACATCCATCACGTTTTATCACAACCGGTTTCATCTCTATTCCCCGCGTTAAAGGCCAGGCTATCGCCCTTGGCTCACCCTGTTAGGCTCCCTCCCCCACGCTCTGTCCTCGGCGCAAATAAAGGCAGCCGAGGCTTGGCGCCTGGGCTGACACTGGGGAGACAACGACTTATGCACAGCTTAATAACACAACATATAGGGTTAAAATTAGAGTGTATACCTATATGTGGTGTCTATTAGGCACCAAAGCCGCCCCCTGTTTCTTGATCCACATCAGGTTTTGGAAGGAGTGGCGCAGTTCACAGCCAGCGTCAAAAGAGCCCTCAACAACCAACCCCAGACGGGAGGCGGGCTGGGGCGGATCCGGCGACTCTGGGTAGGGATGGCATCATCCGACAACAATTGACCGAAGCATCCGCCGGACAAAACACACATACTGGGAACAGTCTCCTCCAGAGGGAAATTCAAGTGTTCAAGGTGATGTTGCTGTTCACGCTCTTGCTGTCGCTGCCGCTTCGGGCGGCCGAGGTTCTGGTGATCAGCAGCTATCACCCGGACAACCTGTGGGATCAAACCTACAGTGCCAGCCTGCAGGCACACCTCAAGGAAGGGCATCACGTCCACTACTTCTACATGGACACCAAACGTCAGCCTACTGCGGCGATGCCCCTTATCACCGAACAGGCGATGGCGGCTTACCGGCAACGCAAACCGGACCTGGTGGTGCTCGGGGACGACAACGCCATCAATGCCCTCGCCCGACGCATCGCCACCGCAGGCACCCCCGTGGTCTTCCTCGGCATGAACGAGAATCCCCGTCACAAGGGATTGGTGGGGCACCCCAGGATCACCGGTGTGCTGGAGCGGCCCCTGCTCAAGCGCAATATCAGCGAGATGAGTCAGCTGATGGGGGGCATAGACAAGGCCCTGGTGCTGTTCGATCAGAGCGAGGTGTCCCGCACCGCCATCGCGGATGAGTTCAATGACCAACCCGAACCGCGGGTGGGGCATACCCGGGTCAGCAACCAGCAGCTCAATGACTTCCGGCGCTGGCAAGAGGCCGTGCTCAGCAGCCGGGAAAAGGGCTACGGGGCCCTCTTCATCGGTCTCTACCATACCCTGGTGGATGAACGGGGCGAGCACGTGAGCGAGCAACAGGTGCTGGAGTGGACCAGCCAGCACAGCCCCGTGCCCCTGTTCTCCTTCTGGGAGTTCTCCGTGGGCAAGGGACGGGCCATCGGCGGCCTAGTACTCAATGGTCACGCCCAGGGGGAGCGAGCCGCCGAACTGACCAACGCCATCCTGGCGGGCACCTCTCCCGGTGCCCTGTCACCCCGCGCCGCCATACGTGGGGAGTATGTGTTCAGCCGTGATGAACTGGCCCGCTGGCATCTCCAGCTCCCTGACAAATGGCAAGCCAAGACCCAATGGCACGACTGACTCTGGCAACGGCTGCCCCTTGAATACGACAAACCCGGCCATCGGCCGGGTTTGTCGTTTTGCAACGCCAGGTTTCAGGACTGAAGTGCTGCCTGCAACTCCTCTTCCGTCCAGACGGTAATACCGAGCTCCTGCGCCTTCGCCAGCTTGGATCCCGCCGCTTCACCGGCCACCAGCACATCCGTCTTGGCAGAGACGGAACCCGCGACCTTGGCCCCCAGCGCCTGCAACGCCGCCTTGGCATCATTACGTGACAGCTGGGTGAGGGTGCCGGTCAGCACGAAGGTCTTGCCCGCAAACGGCTGCTCGTGTGCCTCCTTCTTCTCGATGGCCGGCCAGTGGATGCCGGCCGCCAGCAGGGCATCCAGCACCTCGATGTTGTGGGGCTGGCGCAGGAAGTAGTAGACATGCTTGGCTACCACGTCCCCCACATCCGCCACCGCCAGCAACTGATCCACGCTGGCTGCACGCAAGGCATCCAGGGTCAAGAAATGGTTGGCGAGATTGAGCGCCGTCGCCTCGCCCACTTCACGAATGCCGAGGGCAAACAGGAAGCGCGGCAAGGTGGTGCTGCGCGCCGCATCGATGGCGGCCACCAGGTTGAGGGCGGATTTGGGCCCCATCCGATCGAGGTCTGCGAGCTGAATGGCGGTGAGACCGAACAAGTCTGCCGGCGTCTTCACCAGCCCCTTGTCCACCAGTTGCTCCACTATCTTGTCACCGAGGCCGTCCACATCCATGGCACGGCGGGCGGCAAAGTGCTTGATCGCCTCCTTGCGCTGAGCCTCGCAGAAGAGACCGCCGGAGCAGCGGGTCACCGCCTCCCCCTCCAGCCGCTCCACCGCCGAGCCACACACCGGGCACTGGGTGGGGAAGAGGATCTCGCGAGCATCCTCCGGACGCCTGGCCTCCACCACGGCGACGATCTGCGGGATCACGTCCCCCGCCCGGCGCACGATCACGGTATCGCCGATCATGACGCCGAGGCGTTCAATCTCGTCGGCGTTGTGCAAAGTGGCGTTGGAGACGGTGACACCGCCGACGAACACGGGTTTGAGCTTGGCCACCGGCGTCACGGCGCCGGTACGGCCGACCTGGAACTCCACGTTCTCGATCAGGGTCATCTCCTCCTCGGCGGGGAACTTGTGGGCCGTGGCCCAACGCGGGGCCCGGGCGACGAAACCGAGCTCCAGTTGCAACGTGATGTCGTCCACCTTGTAGACCACACCGTCGATCTCGTAGGGCAGATCCCCACGGCGGGCCAGAATGTCATCATGGAAAGCCTGGCAACCGGCGGCCCCCTCTTTGAGTTTCACCTCCGGGCTCAGCGGCAGTCCCCACTCCTTGAGCTGCGTCAGGCGGCCAAAGTGGGAATTCCCCAGCTCGTCCCCACCAACTCCGACACCGTAGGCGTAAAAACTTAAAGGGCGGCTCGCCGTGATGCGCGAATCGAGCTGGCGCAGGCTGCCCGCCGCGGCGTTGCGCGGGTTGACGAACACCTTCTCGCCGGCGGCCAGCGCCTTGGTATTCATCGCCTCGAAGCCCGCCTTGGGCATGAAGACTTCTCCTCTCACCTCCAGCCGGGCAGGCCAGCCCGCGCCGCGCAAAGCCAGGGGGATCGCCTTGATGGTGCGCACGTTCTCGGTGATCTCCTCCCCCGTGGTGCCATCCCCCCGGGTGGCGGCCTGCACCAGCTGACCGTCCACATAGAGCAGGCTGACCGCGAGGCCGTCGAGCTTGGGTTCACAGCAGAACTGGAAGCGTATCTCGCGCTTGAGGCGATCCCGCATGCGCTGTTCAAAGGCCTGCAGCTCTTCGTCGCTGAACACGTTGTCCAGGCTCAGCATGGGGATCTCGTGGCGCACCTGGCTAAAGGCCGAGAGCGGCTGGCCGCCGACCCGGACGCTTGGAGAGGTCGGCGTCTTCAGCTCGGGATGCTCGGCCTCCAAGCTCAGCAGCTCGCGCATCAGGCGATCGTATTCGGCATCCGGTACCGTGGGGTTGTCCAGCACATAGTATTGATGGCCGTACTCGGTCAGCAGATCACACAGTTGACGGTGGCGGGAGAGGATGTCGCTCATGAGGAAGTCTCGGACTGTGGTTGGAATAATAAGTTAACCGCACAAACAAAAATGCGGTACCAGGTACCGCATTTTTCAATTCAGACAGCAGAGGCTCAGTCGCGGCTGGCCTCGTAAGCCGCCAGCTCCTGACGATAGCGGGCGATGTCATCGTCGCTGAGCGGGCTGCGGCTCGCGTCGGTCAGCATGGCATCGAGATCGCTTGCCAGCTGGTCGGCGGCCTGCAACATGTGCTCGAACGCGAAGGCGGCGTTGCTGCGCAGGGGCAGTTGCATGAAGAGGGACACGCCCGGCGTGCTGAATTGCTCCATACGATAGGGGTTGAAGGTGCCCGGTTTGACCATGTTGATCATGGAGAAGAGCACTTCCCCCTTACCACCCAAGTCTTCGTGACGGTGGAAGATGTCCATCTCGCCAAACTTGAAGCCAAGCGCCAGCAGGGAAGAGAGCAGGGTCGCCCCTTGCAGATCCTGACCAGGGCGCGCCATCAGGTTGATGACATAGACATCCTGCCAGATCTTCTCGACCGGTTCCCGCATGGGGGCTGACTCGGCTTCTTCGTATGCGGGCTCGTCATCGTACTCCGGCTCTTCATAAACAGGAGCGGGGGCGGCCTGACGGAGCTGAGGTTCGGGAGCTGGCGCACGGGCACCGAAGGTCGGCGCCTGGGCATAGGCAGGCTCCACCAGCGGCTCTTCGTCCAGCGGCTGCATCATGGGCTCACGCTGAGGACGGGATCTGTGTACCGGGGTGCGACGAATGACCTGGGCAGGCTTGCGTACCGGCGCGGCAGGGGCCTCCTCGACGGGCTCGGGGCTCGGCTCGTCATACTCCTCTTCCTCATAGGCGGGAGCTGGGGCTGGCGCGACCGGACGGGGAGCAGGCTTGCGAACCACAGGGGGCGGCAGGTCGGCGTCATCATCCTCGTCGTCGAAGTCGGGGGCGGGAGCACGGCGGATGGCTTCCGGCTGGCGGGCTTCATCGCCACGCAGCTTGGGTTCGGCACGACGGCCACCACTGACCACCCGCACCTGACCGATGCCATCACTGTCAAACGCATCGTTGTCACGTTCCCGCGACTTGGATTCCATCCGGCCAAGGGGTTTTTCCTTGATCGGTGCCTGACGGTTCTTTCTGTTGCTCCACAACCCGTGAATGAGCAATGCCGCAATGGCAATTCCGCCCAGGGCAACCAAGATGTAACGCAATTCCTGCATTAGCTGCTTCTCTTTCTAGTTTTGCTCAGCCAAAGCGACGGCTTCACCGATATCGACCGACACTATGCGAGAAACCCCGGGCTCTTGCATAGTGACGCCTATCAGTTGCTCAGCCATCTCCATGGAGACCTTATTATGACTGATGTAAACGAACTGTACTGTGCTCGACATCTCTTTGACAAGAGAACAGAAGCGACCCACGTTCACTTCGTCGAGCGGTGCATCCACCTCATCCAGCAGACAGAAGGGCGCTGGATTGAGTCTGAAGATGGCAAAGACCAGCGCAAGGGCCGTCAACGCCTTCTCCCCCCCGGAAAGCAGGGCAATGGTAGCATTCTTCTTGCCCGGAGGTCTTGCCATGATGCTCACTCCGGCCTCCAAAAGATCATCCGAGGTCAACTCGAGCCAGGCACTGCCTCCCCCGAACACTTTTGGAAAGAGGGATTTTAAATCTTCGTTGACCTTATCGAAAGTGTCGCGGAAGCGTATTTGTGTTTCTTTATCAATTCTTTTAATGGCTTGGCTCAGGGTTTCGAGTGCTTGCTCCAGATCCTGGCACTGATTTTCCAGGTAGGTTGAGCGGGTTTTCGCCTCTTCGTATTCCTCGAGAGCCGCCAGGTTGATGGCGCCAAGCGCTTCCACTTGCGCCTCCAGGGTCTGGATCTCCTGACGCAATTTGCTCCGATCGGCGGCGATCAGCACGGCCTGATCGAGATCCACCAACCGCACCCCGAGCTCCTCGAACTGCTCGTGCAGTCCCTGACGGCGGGTCAGGTTACGCTCCCGCTCAAGCCGAAGCTGGGCCAGCTTCTCCTGCAGGGTCACCAGCTGCTTGTGAGCCGCACTGCGCGCCTGATCCAGCTCCTTCAATTGCCGCTCCAGTTCGCTGAGCCGCTGATGACAAGCCAACTGCTGCGCCTCAAGTTGCTGCTGCTCGGCAAGCAGCGGGGAAAGATCCTGCAGTGCCTGTGCATCCGGCCCCTTGAGCTCCGCCAGTTCCAACCCGAGGCGAGATAGCTCCTGTTCGCGCAAGGCGATGAGCTGCGACAGGTTTTGCTGCTCCAATTGCAGACGCTGACAGTCGGCCTGCTGCTGCTCTCGCCGCAGCCGCGCCTCCTCCTGCCCTCGCTCCGCCGTACCGACACGCTCCTGGGCCAGTTGCAGTGCCTCGGCAAGCGCATCCCCCTGCTCCTGCCGCTCGGCCAGTTGCGCCTCTTCCAGTTCGAGACGCTGGGACAGGGTGACGGCGCGCTGCGCCTCCTCTGCCTGCTCCTTGTCGAGCCGAGCCAGCTCTTCGCCGAGCTGCCCCAAACGCTGCAAGCGCGCCTGACGCTGACCTTCCTGCAGACTCCAGGCTTCTCGCAGTTGCTGCCACTCTTGCTCTTGTTCCCGCAGGCGGCGCTGACCTAGCTCGAGGGCACTGTGCAAGCTGGCGCGCGTCCCATCCCTCGTCCTCAACTCCTCATCCAGATGAGCCAGCGCCTGGCGGCTCGTATTCAATTCGGTGTGTAACCGCTCACGTTCTCCGAGCAACGCCAGAGTACCGAGGGCCCCGCCCTCCCCAAGATCGGCCCAGTTAGAACCAAACCAGTCGCCTTCGGGGGTAAGCACGGACTCACCGGCGCCAAGCCCGGCGAGGCGGGTCTGCGCCTCCTCCCGGTTTGCCACCAGCCAGATCGCGTTGAGGAAGGCGGGAATATGCGCCCCTTCGATCCGGGCCGCCAGGGTTCCCGCTACCGGGGCCTGAGCCGGACCAATCCAGAGTCCGTTTTGCTCAAGGTTGCACAGATCCGCCGGCCGGGCGGTGAGCCAGCGGCCGAGTACCTTGTCCAGGGCCTGGGCCCAGTCGGGGGAGACCTGCAGTCGATCCGCCAGGGTATCTCCCTGCATCTGCTCTCCCAGGATCTGGCTGAGGGTGGTGAGGCGCGCCTCCAGCTCCCGTAATTGGCCCTGTTGCTCGCTCTGCCTGGCCTTGCACTCCTCATGACGGGCCACCGCCTCCTGCCACTGTGCCTCCTGCTCGGCGCAGCGCACACGACTCAGCTCAAGTTCGGCAGTCAGCGTATCCAGCCTGGGCTGCAGCGTCTCGTCCTCCCCACCGAGGGGGCCGCCCTGCTCATCTTCCAGCTTGAGACGAGCCAACCGGGTCTTGGCTTGCAACTCCTGCAGACCACTCAATTCGACGCGGGTCTGGTTGAGCCGTCCCTGCGACTCGCCGATACGCTGCTGCCACTGCTGCTGTTGCTGGCGCGCTTGTTCCAACCCTTCGCCGGCAGCCCGTCGCAGCCCTTGCTGGTCAGTGAGCAACTGCTCACACTGCTCGAGGCGTGCCGACGCCAGCTCCCCCTTCAGGACTCCTTCGGCAAGCTGTGCCTGCTGACTCGCGAGCTGGACCTTGATCTCCTCTATACGCGCAGCCAAAGCCTGCCGTCTCTGTTGCCAGTCACGGCCCAGTTCGGTCTGATGCAGTTGTTGCTGCTCGAGGCGGGCGATGGCCTGACCACCGAGGAAAATCTGTTGCTGGCGGCTCGCCTGCTCGGCCTGGGCCTCCTGACGCGCCACCGACAGAGTGACGTGGCACCCTTCATCGGCGGTACGCTTGGCATCGAGGGCCGCCAGCGCCTGCTCGGCCTGGGCCAACTCGCTCTTGGCATCGCCAAGACGGGTCTCCAGCGCCCACAATTCGGAGCCAATGAGCTCGGCACGGGCGGCGCGACTGCGCTGCTTGAGCTGCTTGTAGCGTTCGGCAGTCTCGGCCTGAGCCTTGAGATGCTCGAGACGGGAGCCCAGCTCGCCACGGATGTCGCCGAGACGCTCCAGATTCTCCTGGGTGTGGCGAATACGTTGTTCGGTTTCCCGGCGCCGCTCCTTGTAGCGGGAGACCCCGGCCGCCTCTTCCATGAACAGCTTGAGATCGGCGGGACGGGACTCCACCAGCCGGCTGACGGTGCCCTGTTCGATGATGGCGTAGCTGCGAGGCCCGAGACCCGTGCCGAGGAAGAGATCGGTCACGTCCTTGCGGCGGCACTTCTGGCCGTTGATCTGGTAATGGTTCGAGCCGTCGCGCAACACTTCGCGGCGCACAGAGATCTCGGTAAAGCGGCCAAATTCACCGGGAACCCGGTTGTGGGGGTTGTCGAATACCAGCTCCACCGAGGCGCGGCCATGGGCACTGCGGTTGATGGAGCCGTTGAAGATGACGTCCGTCATGTTCTCGCCCCGCAGATGGCGGGCCGAGCTCTCTCCCAATACCCAGCGCACCGCGTCGATGACGTTGGACTTGCCGCAGCCGTTGGGCCCGACCACGGCGGTCATGTCGGCGCTAAGCTCGATGCGGGTCGGCTCTACAAACGACTTGAAACCGGCGAGTTTAATCAATTTCAGACGCATGAGGGCCTATCTGGGTAACGAAATATCGAAGAGGCGGGCAGGCGACTTTACCAAATCAAAAGCTTGTTTGTAATATGCAGGCAGTTTCCCGTTAACAGATGGAGCTCAGATGAGCCAATCCCCCAAGATGGTCAAAGACTCGGTCAGCGGTGCTGACTACTTCCTGCGCGGCTTTTCCCTTATCCGCCAGCCCGGGATCCGCACCTTCGTGATGATCCCGTTGCTGGTCAACGTGGTGCTGTTCGCCGGTGCCTTCTACGCGCTGCTGCTGCAGCTGGACGGCCTGTTTGCCTGGCTGCATCAGCAGATCCCGTCCTGGCTCAGCTGGCTCGACTACCTGCTCTGGCCCATCGCCCTCATCACCATCCTGGTGGTGTTCTCCTTTATCTTCAGCTCGGTGACGAACTGGATAGCCGCCCCCTTCAATGGTCTGCTGGCGGAGAAGGTGGAACAGATCCTCACCGGCGAGACCATGAGCGACACCGGCATGCTGGACGTGGTCAAAGATGTGCCGCGCACTTTCGGCCGCGAGTGGACCAAGCTCAAATACTATCTGCCCAAGGCCATCGGCTGCCTCATCCTGTTCCTCATCCCCGTGGTGGGTCAGACCCTGGCTCCCGTGCTCTGGTTCCTGTTCAGTGCCTGGATGATGGCTATCCAGTACGTGGACTACCCGTTCGACAACCACAAGATCGACTTCACCACCATGCGCGACGCCCTCAAGCAGCGCCGTGGCAAGTGCCTGAGCTTCGGTGCCCTGGTGACCCTCTTCTCCGCCATTCCGGTGGTGAACCTGTTCGTGATGCCGGTCGCCATCTGCGGTGCCACCGCCATGTGGGTGGATCAATACCGGGCCGAACAACTGCGCCGTTAACCGGTTCAGGCATAACCTAAAGCGGGGGCGAAAGCCCCCTTTTCATTACTTAATCTAATGCAACATCGACTATGCTTGCCGCGCCATTGCTGGATTGTTAGGATGCGGTCCTTTCTCGTTCCCTGGTATTACTCATGTTACATGCACTCTTCTTGCTCGGCCTGGTGGCCGAAGGGATGACCGGCGCGCTGGCGGCGGGCCGGCGACGGATGGATCTGTTTGGCGTGGTGATCATCGCCTCTGCCACCGCCATCGGTGGCGGCACCATCCGGGACGTGCTGCTGGGGCACTACCCATTGCTCTGGGTGGAACATCCCGAATATGTGCTGCTGGTGGCGGGCGCCGCCATGGTCGGGGTCATCTCGGCCCCCCTGATGCGCTATCTCGGCAAGCTGTTCATGGCGCTGGATGCGCTGGGACTGGTGGTCTTCTCCATCTTCGGGGCGGCCCGGGCGCTGGAGATGGGGCACGGTGCCGGCATCGCCTGCATCATGGCGGTAGTGACCGGGGTCTTCGGCGGCGTACTGCGGGATCTCCTGTGCCAACGCATCCCGCTGGTGTTTCGACGCGAGCTCTATGCCGCCGTCTCCCTGGTCACGGCCGGGCTCTACTGTCTCGCGCTGGATCAGGGGCTCCCCAATGATTGGGCCGCCTTCGGTGCCCTGGGGATCGGCTTCGTGATGCGGCTGCTGGCGGTGCGCTTCAAGTGGGGGCTGCCTACCTTCAATTACCAGTACGCCACCCACTGAGTACGCCAGCTTCTGGCCAGAATGGGCGGATAACAACCAATAAAAAAAGCGCCGGAAGGCGCTTTTTTTATTGGGGGGGACGGCACGAATGCGCCTCAGTTGATCCCTTCCGAGCTGAAGAAGGTGGCCTTGTCGGCGATGAAACGCACCTGGATGTTCTTGCCATCCTTGCCCCAGAGACAGCTGGTGGTGCCGAGCGCATCGTCGCAGCGATCCGCCTTGCCGAGCACGGTAGTGGCTTCGGCATAGCTCATGCCCACCTTCAACTTGTCGTAGTTCTCCCGGTTCAGCTTGCTGCAACCGGTCAACAACAAGGCGATCATTCCCCCGATCAGGATCTGCTTCATCTCTCTCTCCTCTGGCTAGTGACCAGAGCCTAGCAGTTGATGCCCCCTGATTGCCAGCATGGTTAGATTTCGAATGAAGCCCAACATGAAACCATCACGGCTCAGCGCGACCGCATTCGCTTACTATCACCAACTGCGGACGGGGCCGGTATCCAGGTGCACGAAGTTGTCGGAAGGGTAGTAACCGACGCCGCCCACCTTGAGGTTGAGGGCCGCCTTGCGCAGGTGGGCCAGTTGCACCCCGGGAATGCGCACGTCCACCGCCTGCCCCAGGGTATGGTAGCTGTGCTTGGCGACCCCCCGGCTCTTGCGACGCTTCTGATTGTTCGTCTGAGGAGAGCGATAACCGGAGATCAGCTGGATCTCCCCTTTTCGCCCCAGCTTGTGCTGCAGCAGAAAGAGTTGGTCAAACAGCTTCTTATCGATATTAAACACTTCATTTCTGCGGTAATCGCGGAAGATATGATTAAGTTCTGCCAACCCATCGGTCAGATAGTGGCCGTTCTCCCAATAACTGGCCTGCACCCGCTCGCCGGTATTGAGGTTGAAGAAGCTCAACTCCCGCCCCGAGGTACTGCGGCTCGCCATGGCGGGGAACGACAACAGGCTGGTGCCCATCAGGCAACCGGCCCCCAGCAGCAGACGGCGTCGGCTTATCTCTTGTTCCAGCATCCGTGGTCCGTCCATCGCATATTTAAGTGGATTTGATGAGTAATCTTGATGTTGACGCCTGAAATTACCCAGCGCTCCTCCCCATGTCAAACCACAATCGGCCATGAAAAAGCCCGGCACTGGCCGGGCTTTTCACTCTGTGGCTGAGATCACAACAGCCGGCTCTGGAAGCTGACTCGATCAAATCCGTAGATGTCGTTGCGCAGTTGCTGGCGCCCCTCGTCGTCGATCCAGCTGCTCCAGTAGACGGTAAACACCGGGATCGGGGTGGTCAGGGGCAGCCATTTGGTCTGGGTATCCTTCAAGATATTGGCAACCTTGTCCGGCTGATAGCGGGAATCGGTCAGCAGCAGCTCCGCCAGATCGTCCGCATGCTCCACCCGGATGCAACCCGAGCTGAAGGCGCGCGCCCCCTGCTCGAACAGGGACTTGCGCGGCGTCGAGTGCAGGTAGATGGCATCGTTGTTCGGCAGATAGAACTTGTAGCGACCGAGGGCGTTGTGATCGCCGGGCTTTTGCCGCAAGCGATAGGGGAAGCCGGAGGCCAGCGCATGGTGCCAGCCATCCTCGCTGAACTGCACCGGATTGCCCTCACCGTCGATCACCTCGAACTGCTCCCGATCCAGATAAGCCGGATCCCGTCCAAGTTTCGGCAGTATGTCCTTGCTCAGAATGGAGCGTGGCACGTGCCAGGCGGGATTGAGGACGATGGAGCGGATCTCGCTTGCGAGAATGGGGGTGGCCCGCTGCTCCTTGCCGACGATGACTCGGCTGGTGAACACCTCGTTGCCGGACTCCACCACGCTCAGGCGGTAATCCGGGATATTTACCAGCACGTAGCGGTTGGCAAGGTGATCCACCAGATCCCGGCGCCAGAGGTTGCGCAACAGCAGGCTGGCGCGCACCTGGGGCCCGGTATTGAGCCAGGAGCGGGTCTGGCGACCGATGATGCCGTCAGCGGTCAGGCCGTGGCGGCGCTGGAACTGCTTGATGGCGGCTTCGGTTGCGTCGTCGTAGATGACTTCATCATCGCTCGGGGCACCATCCCCCAGCGCATTGAGGATGGCGCGGATCTGGCCAAGCTCGGTCGAGCTCTCCCCTGCACGCAGGGTCGGTATGTCGAGGCTGGGCCACTGCCTGGCCATGGGCATGGCCAGCAACTTGCGCACCTCTTCACGCACCGCGTCGTACTCGGCTACCTGGGGTCTGAGCTGTTTGACCCGGTCCAGCAGATTGTCGCCTTCGGGCGCGTCGGTCAGGGGCTTGTTCAAATTGAGCTTCTGGGTCTGCATCTGCTCACGGGCGACCAGATCCATGGCGCGCCAGGCCTGCTGGAAGCGAGCCAGCTTGGCAAAGATCTCATCGTAGAGGGCACCGCGCTTGTCGCTCGGGGTCTTCTGCAACTGCTGCCAGAGCCGGTAGAAATCCGGATGCAACTGGGCAAGCACCGCCTCCTGCAGCTGGCTCTCCAGCTCCTGGCGTGCCTGCTCGGCCTCGCTATCCTGATACCAGTCGTGCTGAATGCCGGGGCTGGCCACCACGACCTGTTCCGTGTTGGCATGGGCCATCCCCGCCGGCCAGCAGCCGAGCCAGATAAGATTTGCCAATGCCAGCCAATGCTTCTTCCCCATGCTTACCTCAAATCGGTTCAATTTGGCCTGTCAGGCGCCGCGGTCAGGCACCCATGATGCGTGAATGGCAGTGACTTTGCCAGCGGGCGACAACCTGATGCTAACGGGCCAGGGCGTAGCGGCGCCATATCTGCCCATGCTCCGCACTCTGGCTGACGTCGCCAAGCGCCTGATCAAATCTCGCCACGAAATCAGCCGACAGGGTCTGCTTGCTCAGCATGAAATAGGTCGGCATCTCATAAACCGACATCCCGTGAGGACGGGTGCCCTTCTCCAGCCCCTCTCTCTTCAGACCCCAGGGGGTCGCCAGGCTATCCCCGAGAAACCCATCAATCCGCCGAAGCTGCAACTTGCGATAGTTTTGCGCATCATTGACGGCGCTCACCTGATGCCGGTAATCCTGCAGCAGGGCGGTCACCCCGCTCCCGTAGTAGAACTCCTTGGTGACTCCGAGCTGATGCCCCTTGGCCAGCCAGCGCCTCAGATCCGGTGTGTCATCCATGTCGGCACTGCGGACCCAGAGCCGGGTACGCCCAGGGTTGTAGGCCTTGGAGAACCAGGCATGGCGGGCCCTGTCCTCATAGAAGTAAGCCTCCATGGCGATGTCCAGCCGGCCCTGCTCCAGATCCTGCAACACCCGCTTCCAGGGACGCTCCACATAGGTCAGGCGACAGCCCAGCCTGGTGGCGATGGCATTGAGATACTCCACCGCAAAGCCGCGCAACTGCCGCTTGCCACCCTGCTGGTGATAATAGTGGTAAGGGGGGCCAGTCATCGAAACCGACCCGCAGGGGGGAAGAACAGAGGGATTGCGCCCACGGGAATGAAACCGGCAGACAACAGAGCAGACAAAGGAGGGGCAGTCTCATGAGTCATCCTTGACGACGAAGCGCGCTATCTTAGCGCTGCGGCGGTCAAATGACGACAGTTCCTGCCACAGCAATGAGCAAAATCAGTCAGTTGACTGATAATCTCTCAGCCATGTAAGCCCCCGGCATGACATGAGCAGAGGGCGAAGAGAGAGGTGCCATCCGTTTCCCTAATGGTATTTGGCGAGCAGGGTTATCGGGGTTAATATGTGAGCAAATATATTTTTGTGATCCACTATGCTTTTTTTGCAATTGGATTAGCATATGCGCGAAATCTGCCTACCCATCCGTCAGGCGTCGAGTGAGTAATATGACCTACAAAAAGTTCGGTTTTCTGGCAGCCATCATGGCACTGAGTGGCTTTTATCTTTATACCCTCTATCTGGCCGCTCACCCCAATGTGAGCCTGGCTTACAAGCTCTATTACCTGGAAGGCAAGACCCGCTTCTGGGAGCACAATTCCAGCATGACCTACCAGCCGGGCAACGAACTCAACCTGACCAAGCCGAGCCGCTTCCTCTCAAGCGAAGGCTGGGCCAAGAAACCGAGCGCCGAAGGGACCGAACTCAGTGGTCAGGGCGGCCTCTATTTCGTCCTGCCCAAGCAGCAGGCGCAACCGGAGCAACTCACCATCCAGGCGCGGATCAACAGCCCGGAAGCGGGGGCCTTGCTCAAGGTGGCCCTGGGCCACGATTTCACCACCACGGTCAAACTGGCCAAGGCGGGCATCAACGAGATCCGGCTCAGCCTGCCGGGGAACTCCCTGACCGCCGATCCCAAGCGCCCCAATTTCCTGGCTCTGTCTGCCCCGACGCCGCTCAACGTGCAGTCCGTGCGCCTGACCGTGGCACAGTGAAGACAAAAATCTAAAAATCAGCCGTTAAACGTGATTTTCTAATAAGGAAGTTCCCATGTCGCATGCCGATTTTCGACTCTCTCTGGTCGTGCCCGTTTATAACGAGGAAGAGAGCATAGACGCCTTCATCAGCGCGATAGATGACGAACTGGCCCCGCTCAAAGACCAGATTGAAATTGTCTTCGTCAACGATGGCAGCCGCGATCGTACCCGCGAGGTGGTCGAACAGGCCATCGCTCGCGACCCCCGCGTTACCCTGGTCAACCTGGCCCGCAACTTCGGCAAAGAAGCCGCCATGACCGCTGGCCTGCACGAGGCCAAGGGCGATGCCATCGTCCCCATGGACGTGGATCTGCAAGACCCCCCCGCCCTCATTCTGGAATTCGTCAAGCTGTGGCAGACCGGTGGCTATGACACCGTCTACGGCATCCGGGTGGATCGCAGCGCCGACACCCCGATGAAACGCCTCACCGCCGGCGGCTTCTACCGTTTCTTCAATGCGCTCTCCACCAGCACCAAGCTGCCGGAGAACGCCGGTGACTTCCGGCTGATCGACCGCAAGGTGGTCGAGGCCCTCAAGCTGCTGCCGGAGCGCAACCGCTTCATGAAGGGACTGTTTGCCTGGGCCGGTTTTCGCGCCGTGGGCGTGCCCTATGAGCGCCCTGCCCGCCACGCCGGTGAGACCAAGTTCAACTACTGGAAACTGTGGAACTTCGCCCTCGATGGCCTGATGAGCTTCTCCAGCTGGCCCCTGCGGGTATGGAGCTATGTGGGGGTCGGTGTCTCCTTCATCGCCTTCCTCTACATCCTCAAGATCCTGGCCCAGGTGCTGTTCTTCGGCATCGACGTCCCCGGTTACGCCTCCCTGATGTCGGTGATGCTGTTCCTCGGCGGCATCCAGCTGCTCTCCCTTGGCATCATCGGCGAATACATTGGCCGCATGTTCGTCGAGGTGAAGCAGCGCCCTGTCTACCTCATCGAGGGCATCTACGGCCAGTACGCCAAAGACAAACAAGCGGATGCAGGCAAACCACAGGATGGCGCCGAGCAGCAGGACAAGCAGGAGCCGACGCCTCAATGATCTCCCGTGAGGAATTCTGGCGTCTGGTTCGCTTCGGTTTCGTCGGCGGGGGGGCTACCCTCGTCGATCTGGGCACCTCGTTCGCGCTGTTTCACAACTGGCCGGATATTTCCGAACACCTGGTGACCACCCTCGCCTTCGGGGTGGCCTTCTGGTTCTCCTTCTTCGGCCATCGCTACATCACCTTCCAGAAGCAAGGGGCGGCCGGCAAGTTCCTGCTGGTGGCGCTCTTCTCCCTGGCGGTGCGCAACCTGCTCCTGAGCGGCCTGCTGTTTGCCGGCCTCTCCGGCCTGCTGCCCGTGGTCATCGCCACCCTGGCCGTGACCATACTCACCTACCTTCTCTCTCGCGTCTGGGTATTTGCCTGATGAATGACATGACAACACCCGTTCCCGCCGCCGCGGGACCCTATCGTCCGTCCCTGGCCATCAGCAGCCGCGACTGGCTGATCATCATCGCCGCCTTCGTACTGAGCCGGGCCGCCCTCTACGGCATGGGCTACTTCGGCGTCCAGCTCTACGGCGCCCCCGGCATAGGTCCGCTGCAGGCTTACTGCCAGTTCGACTGCGTCTGGTTCCAGCGCATCATCGAAAACGGCTACGACCTCTACCCTCGCTGGCTCAGCAAGGGCAATGCGGCGAACTGGGCCTTCATGCCCCTCTACCCCATGCTGTCCGGTGGTCTCTCCAACCTGCTCAACGTCGAGAGCCTGATCGGCCTGATGCTGGTGACCAACATCGCCTTCTTCTTCTCCCTGCCGGCCATGCTGCTGGTGCTGCGCCAGCTCAAGCTGGGGGATGATACCGCCCGTTTCGGGGTCTGGCTGCTGGCCTTCTCCCCCTTCTCCGCCTACTTCGTCTCCGGGTACGGCGAGTCCATGTTCATGCTCTTCATGCTGCTCATGTTCCTGTTCGCCTACCGTGAGCAGTGGCTGCTGGTCGGCGTCATCGGCATCTTCATCTCCAGCACCCGCAACCTCGGGGTGATGATGGTGTTCCCGGTGCTGATCCTGGCACTGCAGGCCTATGGCTGGCGCGAATTCTTCCGCTTCACCGAGCGGGCCTTCAAGGTGGTGTTCAGCATCTGGCTCATCCCGCTTGGCCTCTTCTCCTACATGGTCTTCCTGTATCACCTTACCGGGGATGCCTTCGCCTTCAAGCACATCCAGGTGGCCTGGGGCCGCTACATGGACAGCCCGCTGGACTGGTGGCTGAGCGGGTTCGAGCTCGGTGGTCGCAAGGCCTACCTCTCCATCATGGTGATCTTCGGCTGGTGTCTGAACCTCTACCTGTTCAGCCAGAAGCGCTGGGCCGAGGCGACCCTGATGTTCATCTGCTGCACCATACCGCTGATGACCGGGCTCAACGCCATGCCCCGCTACATGTTCGGTCTCTACCCGACCCTGCTGGCCATCATCTTGCTGACCCACCGCTGGCCCGCCCTGCGCCCGGCGGTACTCTGCGTCAGCGGCATGGTCGCCTCCTTCATCGCGGTGGCCTTCGTCAACTTCAAGTTCTTTACCGTCTGACGAAAACCTTGCTCAAACAATGCCGGTCCATGGACCGGCATTTTTTATGGCTGCCATCTTTGGGCAGGCATCACAGTTTCCCGAGCTTGAAAACGTAACCATTTGAACTCACCTCACAAATCGGGATTTTCCCGATCCAGCCCCTCCCCTCGGCCCCCTAGAATGAGCGCTCAACGGAATTTCATTCGCTCACTCTCAGCTCAAGGAATGGCTTATGCGTCTCGCCCCTCGCCCCTCGCCCCTCTGGCTCGCCCTGCTGGCTGCCCCCCTGTTTGCCAGTCAGGCTCTGGCGGCTTCACCAGTGCAGCTCTATGTGGATGGCAAGCCGGTCGCCGGGGAACTGGCGCTGGACAAGGGTGCCGTCAGCCTGACCCACAAGCTCGACAAGGGCAGCCACCAGATCCGCATCGGCGATGCCGCCAACAGTTGCGGCACCAGCTTTGGCCCGAGCGAAAACAAAGCGCTCCCCTTTGGCACCGCCCAACCCATGGACAAGTGCGCCAAGGAGAACAGCTTCACCCTGCGGGTCATGCTGGCGGGAGACTACGAGTTCACCTTCAACCCGGATACCCCCAGCCTCAAGGTGCTCAGAGCCACCAAGAAGAGCGAATTCAAGCGTCAGCCACCGGAGGAGCCCTGCATCGCCTGGGACGGCAGCCCGGTCACTGTCTCATTGAAAGGGGTCTGGCCCGATGGCACCCGGTTGCGGGATGCGTATTCAAAACAGGAGGCCGTGGTCAAGGGTGGCAAGCTCACCCTGACCCCGAGCGCCGAGAGCGGCGGTTTGCTGCTGCTCGAACCGGTGGCGGCGGCCAAGGCCGAACCCTTCAACTGGGATCAGGCCAGCGTCTATTTCCTGCTGACCGACCGCTTCCACAACGGGGATCCCAGCAATGATCACAGCTTCGGCCGCCAGAAGGATGGCCAGGATGAGGTCGCCACCTGGCACGGCGGCGACTTCAAGGGGTTGACCGAGAAGCTCGACTACATCAAGAGCCTCGGCATGAACGCCATCTGGATCACCCCCATGGTGGAGCAGGTACACGGCTTCATCGGCGGCGGCGAGCAGGGCAACTTCCCCTTCTACGCCTACCACGGCTACTGGGCGCTGGACTTCACCAAAATCGACCCCAACTATGGCGACGAGGAGAGCCTCAGGACGCTGGTGGATGAGGCTCACAAGCGTGGCATGCGCATCATCCTCGACGTGGTGATGAACCACGCCGGTTATGCCACCCTGGCGGACTTGCAGGATCTCGGCCTCACCGACCTTGCCCAGAACACCGGCAAACTCCCCGCCCGCTGGAACGACTGGCGCCCGAGCGGCGGCCTCAACTGGCATGGCTACAACCAGTTCATCGACTATCAATCGAATGACTGGAACAAGTGGTGGGGCCCGGACTGGGTGCGGGCCGGTCTGCCCGGCTATCCCCAACCCGGTACAGACGATGTGACGGGCACGGTGGCGGGCCTGCCGGACTTCCTGACCGAGTCGACCAGGCCGGTGGGGCTGCCGCCGCTGCTGGCGGCCAAAAAAGACACCGGCGCCAAGGCGCTGCCCGATGCCAGCGTGAGCGACTACCTCATCGCCTGGCACACCGACTGGGTGCGCCGCTTTGGCATCGACGGCTTCCGGGCCGATACCGTCAAGCACCTGGAGCCGGCGGTCTGGGCCAAACTCAAGCAGGCAGGCACGGCGGCCCTTCAAGAGTGGAAGGCGGCCAACCCCACCAAGGCCCTCGACAATCTGCCCTTCTACATGGTGGGGGAAGTGTGGGATCACGGGGTCTCCAAGGACTTCTGGTACCAGAACGGCTTCGATTCCCTGATCAACTTTGACTATCAGCGCGAGTTCGCCCTGCCCCAGGCCCAGTGCCTGGCAGGCGCCGAGCCCACCTACGCCAGCTACGCCAGCCGCATCAATCAGGATCCGGAGTTCAACGTGCTGAGCTACATCAGCTCCCACGACACCAAACTGTTCTTCGGCGACTATCAGGACGTGCCGTTGCAGCGGCGGGTCGCCAGCAGCTTCATGCTGCTGCCGGGCGGCATCCAGCTCTACTACGGGGATGAGTCCGGTCGCGGGCTGGCCAAGGATGGAGGCGTGTTCGATCAGGCCCTGCGCTCCGACATGAACTGGCAGGAGCTGGCGAGCGGCGACAAGGCGGAGCTGGTCAAGCACTGGCAGCGCCTCGGTCAGTTCCGCGCTGCCCACCCGGCGGTTGCGGCAGGCAGCCACAAGAAGATCTCGGATGCCCCCTACAGCTTCGTGCGCGAAAAAGGGGCCGACAAGGTGGTGGTGCTCTTCGCGGGCCGGGCCAAATAGTCGACACTCGCAACCATGAAAAAAGGGGAGCCATCGGCTCCCCTTTTTTATGCTGCCATCACAACGATTGGCGGGATTTTGCAGGCCATTGCAGCCGCGCCTTGACCAAGGTCTCCTGCCACAGGGGCCAGGCCAGCAGGGCCTGCTGATAGGTACCGGCCTGGCCGGGCAGCCCGATGCCGTAGCTCGCCAACCGATAGGCCATCACCGCATAGAAGGCATCGATGATCCCCGCCTCGCCAAAGTAGAAGTCACCCCTCGCCTGGGACCAGATGGTCTGCAGCCGGGCCAGCTCGACGAGCACCTCCACCGGTGGTTCACTCTGGGTTGGCGCTCCCAGGAAAAACGGCAGGCGGCTGCGGATCTGGCCAAAGCCCGCATGCAGCTCGGCGCACAGGCTGCGGGCCAGAGCCCGCTCGGCCACGCTCACCGGATAGAGGGGGCGTTCTGGACAGCGTTCATGCAGGTACTCGGCGATGGCGAGGGAGTCGTGAATGCGCAGCTCACCGTCATCGAGCCAGGGCACCAGCCCGGTCGGCGAGACCCGCTTCAGCCGCGCCACCTCCCTGGCGTCTTCCAGATCGAACACCTGCTCCTGCCAGGCCAGTCCGCTCAGACCGAGCACCATGGACGCGCGCATCGCCCAGGTGGAACCCGTACCTACCGTCAAAACCAGGGATCCCATGTTTGCCTCCTGCTTGGGTTATGGATGAGCGCGTGCGCCCCGCGGGCACGACATCTCACGGTCGTCTCACATTTGCGCGTATGCGGGTTTGACCCCATATGGGCAGGGTGCTAGTTTGATTTTTCAAAACAAACAGTTAGCCATGATGTGAGCAATGGACAGCCAATTTACCATCTGCATCGCAGATGACCACCCCCTGTTTCGGGGCGCACTCTATCAAGCGGTGCACCTGGCCATCGACGATGCCCAACTGCTGGAAGCCGACTCCATCGACAGCCTGACCCACCTGCTGGGGGATCACCCCGAGGTGGATCTGTTGCTGCTCGATCTCAAGATGCCGGGGGCCAATGGTTTCGAGGGACTCGCCTATCTGCGCGGCCAATACCCGGATCTGCCCGTGGTGGTGGTCTCCGCCTCCGAGGATCCCGCCATCATCAACCAGGTGCTGCGCCTCGGTGCCCTCGGTTTCATCCCCAAGTCCGTGCCCATGAAGGAGCTGGTCAGCGCCCTCAATACGGTGATCGGTGGCGATAACTGGGTGCCGGAGGGGATCTCCCTGCAGCCCGAGCCCGTCGACGGCTCCGATCTCGCCAGCAGGCTCGCCAGCCTCACGCCCCAGCAGTACAAGGTGCTGATCATGTTGCGAGACGGCAGCCTCAACAAGCAGATCGCCTGGGAGCTCAACGTCTCCGAGGCCACCATCAAGGCCCATATCACCGCCATCTTCAGGAAGCTCGGGGTCAAGAATCGCACCCAGGCGGTCATCGCATTGCAGCAGTTGGGGATCAAGGACGACTGAGACTGACCGGGTCCATGACCTGGATTCCTCCGCTCGACAAATAGTACGGTCGTACTTTATGCTGCCAGCGACAGCGAGGAGAGATCATGAGCAAGGGCCGACTGACCCGGGAAAACATTTTGCAGACCGCCTTCGAGCAAGCCAGCCTGCAAGGGCTGGAGAGCCTGACCATAGGGTCGCTGGCCAGTGCCTGCGAGATGTCAAAGAGCGGCCTGTTCGCCCACTTCCAGTCCAGGGACAACCTGCAGATCGCCGTGCTCACCTACTCCGCCGAGGTATTCAGGGAGCGGGTGATCCAGCCGGTGCGCCGTCAGCACCATCAGACCCAGCAGAGCAAGCTGGTGGCCCTGTTGCAGGCTTGGCTCGCCTGGAACCAAAGCTTCGCAGGCCGCTGCATGTTCCTCGACGCCTGGACCTCGGCCCAGGAGGGAGCCGTTCAACAGGCGGCCCGCCAGCTGGTACGCTTCTGGCTCGACTACCTGGCCCGCCAGGTGGTACAGGGTCAAGCCTGCGGTGAGTGGCGCGCGGATCTCGATCCCTGGCGTGCCGTCTACCGGCTCTATGGCCTCTATCTCGGGGATCAGGTGTTCAATGCCCTGGATTTGTGTCAGGATCCCGCCAGCCACTTCTGGCCCGAGGTGGAAAATCTGCTGATGAGCTGGCGCTAGTTTTTAAAAACCCACAAAAAGCACGACCGTTCGCACATAAAAACCACAGGATGACCATGAGCAGCAAAATCTACTTCAACACCCGCCGCTTCAGCCCGAGCAAGCTGTTGCTGGGGCTGGGCACCCGCTTGCACCACGTGCTGGCTCCCGCTCACGCCCGCCGTACCGCCAGCAAGCTGCTGCTCACCCCGCAGCGGGCCGGTCGCGATGCCACGGCCCCAAATGGCCTGGTGCAACAAGCAGTGCACACCAGCGAGGGCACCCTGATGAGCTACCGCCTCGGTCAGGGTCCGGTCTGGCTGCTGATGCACGGCTGGTCCGGCAGCGCCAGCCAGTTCTACCCCCTGATGAGCCACATCGCCGCCCAGGGGTTCACCGCCCTGGCCTACGATCATCCCGCCCACGGCCAGAGCGAGGGCCACACCGGCCATCTGCCCCGCTTCGTGCGCGCCTTCGATGAGCTGATCGAACGCTTCGGCCCCATCGAGGGGGTCATCACCCACAGCATGGGGGGCGCCGTCACGCTGGCAAGCCGCCACCCGGCCCTCGACCCCCTGCCGCTGCTGCTCATCTCCCCTGTGCTCGATTACGTGCCCCAGCTCTACGGCATGGTGGCCCGCTCCGGTTACTCCATCCGGCTGTTTGATGCGGTGGTCAAGGAGATAGAACTTGAGTACCAGCACCCTCTCAGCACCGTGGATCCCATGGGCAGGCTGGCCGATCGCGACGGGGTTGCTCTCATCGTCCACGACGAGGAGGACAGGTTCGCCCCCCATGGGGATTCGCTGCGGGCGGCCGAGGACGGGCACTGCCGGCTGGTGAGCACCCGGGGGCTCGGCCATGGCCGCATCCTCGCCAGTCCCCCGGTGTTTGCAGCCTTTGACGAGCTGAGCCAGGCCCGCGCCTAGGGCTGGTCCCGGCCCGGCAATGGGCCGTCAGCCCTGTCGTAAAAAATGATATGTCGGCCCATTTTTATATTTGATACAGCGTCTTATAGTTAAATCGTGCGGTGGCAACGATAAGGCGCAATCCCATGGCCAGACCCAACACAGCTCTTCTGTTGACCGGTGGTGGTGCTCGCGCCGCCTATCAGGTGGGTGTCCTCAAGGCGGTGGCCGAGCTCTACCCCCGCAACATCGGCATCCCCTTCCCCATCCTGTGCGGCACCTCGGCGGGTGCCCTCAACGTCACGGCACTGGCCTGCTACGCCTCCTGTTTCCATCTGGGGGTGCGCAAGCTGGAGTGGGTCTGGCGCCGCTTCGAGACCCACCACATCTTCGACTTCCACCCCTGCCAGCTGCTGTGGCGCACCCTCTACCAGGGGTCTGCCGGTCTCATCAGCGCGGACAACAACCGCGCCTTCCACCTGTTTGACAACGCCCCATTGCGCCGCCTGCTGGAGCAGGTCATCGACTATCACCGCATCGATGACAACATCCTCTACGGCAGCCTGGAGGCCATCGCCATCACCGCCTCTGACTACGATGACGGCCTCTCCACCACCTTCTTCCAGGGCCGCGCAGAGCATCAACCCTGGGAGCGGGCCAGACGGCGCGGCCTGCGTACCCTGCTCACCTCGGATCACCTGCTCGCCTCCGCCGCCCTGCCCTTCGTCTTCCCGGCCACCCGCATCGGCGAGCGTTTCTACGGGGATGGTTCCATCCACCAGCTGAGCCCGCTGAGCCCTGCCATCCATCTGGGGGCGGAGCGGATCCTGCTGGTGACCCTCGACAGTCCGGGCCAGATCAATCAGGCGCCCCGTCAGGGCCATCTGACCAGCTCCAACATCGCGGGCCATCTGCTCAACACCGTCTTCTCCGACACCCTCAACTCGGATCTGGAGCGGCTCGGGCGCATCAACCAGACCCTCTCCCTCATTCCTGAGCGGGAGCGCAATCGCCTCAAGCTGCGTCAGGTGGAGACCTGCGTCATCCGCCCGAGCCAGGATCTGGATCTTGTCGCCCTCGACTATCTGCACAAGTTGCCGACCCAATTGCGCCGCCTGCTGCGGGTGCTCGGCGTAAATGGCCACGAGAGCAGCAGCCTGGCCAGCTTCCTGATGTTCTATCCGGGTTATTGTCAGCAGTTGATCCAGCTTGGCTATCAGGATGCCCTGAACGAGCGCCAGCGGATCGAGGCCTTCCTGGACATCGAAGAGCCGGCGCGAGAGGAGGCTTGAGGGGCCTCCTCTAGCGTCCCTCCAGCAGGCGCTGCTCGGCCTGCTCCATGGCCACCGCGTTGCCAAACAGCACCAGCCTGTCCCCTGCCGCCAGCCTGAGCTCGGCTCTGGGCTCCAGGCTCAGATCCCCGCGATGGATGGCCTTGACCCTCACCTCCACCAGAGAGAGCTCTCCCAGACTGCGTCCCACCGCCCAGGCCTGATCGTGCAGCAATACCGGATGCAGACGCTCCAGCAGCTGATCCGTCTCCAGGTCGCTGGCGCTCTGATCCCCCCAGTAGAAGCCGTGCAGGAAGCGATACTGGCTGCTGCGCTCATGCTCCATGCGCCGGATCACCCGGCCGATAGGGATGTCGCAGTTGACCAGCAGGTGAGAGACCAGCATCAGGGCCCCCTCCTGGGACTCCGGGATCACCTCGAAGGCCCCCGCCTGCTTGTAGTGTTCGAGGAAGCTGTCATCCCGGGTGCGCACCAGCACCTTGACTCCGCTCGCCAGCTCCCGGATCAGGGTCAGCATGGCATCGACCCGCTTGCGATCATCGAAGGTGATGATCACCAGCCGCGCCCGCATGAGCCCGGCCGCCAGCAAGATGTCCCGACGACTGGCATCCCCGAATGCCACCTGCTCCCCCGCAAGCTTGGCCTCGCTCACCCGCTCGGGGTCGAGATCCAGTGCGAGGAAGGGCAGCTCCTCGAGTTTCAGGAAGCGGGCACAGGTCTGGCCGGTGCGACCAAACCCGGCGATGATGACGTGCTGATGCTTGCCAAGGCCCGAGATGGCGACTTCGGCGCGCGAGAGCAGGACAGTGTCGGTAAAACTGTGGGCCAGCCCTTGCGCCTTTTGCACCAGCCAGGGGGTCAGGGCAATGGAGCAAACCCCGATCCCGATGAGCAAGGAGACCTGCCCGTGGCCGAGCAGGCCGTGGTGGCTCGCCAGCGCCAGCAGCACGAAGCCAAACTCCCCGACCTGGCTCAGCATGATGCCCGCCGCCATGGCGTCCCGTTTGCGCTCCCCCATCAGCCGACCCGCCAGCAAGACCAGCAGGGACTTGAACAGGATGAGGCCGAGCACACTCAGCGCAACCTGCCACCAGGCAGCGGCCACCAGCAACCAGTCCATGGTCATGCCGATGGTGATGAAGAAGAGACCCATCAAGATGTCCCGAAACGGCTTGATGTCCACCTCCAGCTGATGGCGATAGTGGGACTCGCCCAGCATCATGCCCGCCAGGAAGGCGCCAAGCGCCATGGAGAGCCCCATCCACTGGGTGAGGGAGGCCGCCAGCAGTGCCACCAGCAGGGCGCAGAGCACGAACAGCTCGTCGGAGCGGGCCCGCGCCACCTCGTGAAACACCAGCGGCAGCAGCCACTTGCCCACCGCCAGCAGGGTGAAGAGAGCGAGCAGGCCCTTCAACGAGGCCCAGGCGATCTCCGCCAACAGGGCGCTGCCCTGCACCTCCGGCTGGGCGAGGATGGGGATCATCACCAGCAGCGGCACCACGGCGAGATCCTGGAACAAGAGCACGCTCACCCCGAGCTGGGCACGCCGGGTGTGCAGTTGTTTTAGCTCCCCGAGCTGCTTGATCACCACGGCGGTGGAAGAGAGCGCCAGCGTTCCCGCCACTACCAACGCCTGGGACAGGGTCAGCCCCCACCACCAGGCCAGTGCGAAGAAGAGCGTCGTCGTGAAGAGCACCTGCAGGCCGCCGACCCCGAGCACCAGCTTGCGCATGGCGACCAGCTTGGGCAGCGAGAACTCGAGGCCGAGGGAGAACATCAAAAAGACGATGCCCAGCTCCCCTATGGTCTGCATCATGGCCTGACCCGTGATGATGGCGGCGCCATGGGGGCCGAGCAACATGCCGGCGAACAGATAGGCGAGGATCACCGGCTGGCCGAGACGCCGAAACAGCGCCACCAGCAGGACGGCGAAAAACAGCAGGATCAGCAGGTCTGCATACACTCAGGCCTCCATTCTATCTACCAACCAATACCCAGGCAGCACAACGCGCGACCTCTTGACGCCCCGAGTACGGACACCCGGACGGGAGGCGGACAATCCCCTTGTCCCCGGCGGGGATCCCGGCGGCCAGCGCCTTTCTCCAAGGATCCCGCCGCCAGCCGGGCGACGTCCATCCTCCGTTTTTACTCCCCCTGTGCTTCGTTAAGCCTAGCCAGCCGACTTTTTCCCATCGGACATATTTTCGGCACAGGGATTGCTAGAAAAGGGCATGCAAATAGGATGTTCAAGGGTTGCAGCGTGGAAAACACATCGTCATTGAATGGCTTCGGACAGGGTGTCGAGCAGTGGGTACAGCGGTTGGAGCGGCTTCAACCGCCCTCTGTCATGGACAACCATCAGCTGATCGACCTGCTGCTGGCGCAACGGGATCTTGACGCCCTGCTGACAGTTTTTGCCGAGCGGGCGGCAACCCTTGTCCCCATCCACAGCCTGCATGTCGATTGCGGCCAGTCTCGCGCCCTCATCTCCCATCCTCCGCGGGCTGGCCAGACGCTGCACAGCTATCGCTTCGAGCTGCGCGGCCAGCACGAGCAGCGCCTCTGCCTGCTGCAATACGAGCTGGAACGTCCCATCAGCGGGGAGCAGCAACGCCAGCTGCGTCAGTGTCACCAACTGCTCTCCCTCCCCTTGCCCCTCTATCTGCGTCTCGACGCACTGGAGCAACAGGTACGCCTCGATCACCTGACCGGGCTTGGCAATCGCTCCTATTTCGACGAGGTGATAGGTCGGGCGGTGGAGCAGCACTGCCGCGAGCCCCACGGCCTGGTTCTGGTGCTGCTGGATCTCGATCGCTTCAAGTTGATCAACGACACCTGGGGTCATCCGGTGGGGGATCTGGTGCTGAGTCGCTTCGCCCAACTGCTGCAAGGCTGCATTCGCAGCACGGATCAGGCGTTTCGTCTCGGGGGGGACGAGTTCGCCCTCTTGCTGCAGCCTGCCGATCCCGAAGCCTGGCGCCCGGTCTGGCTGCGTTTGCAGCACGTGCTGCACAGTCACAAGGAGCTCAGCGCCTTCGCGGTAGGATGCAGTCTGGGGGCTGCCAGCTGGCACTCGGGGCTGGATGTGCAGAGCCTGTATGAGGCGGCGGATGCTCACCTCTATGCCCGCAAGAAGGCCGGCATCACCGACTGATTTGATGGAGGCGGCTACCCGACTCCACGCCCGCAAGAAGGCGCGTGCGTATGTCTTCCTCTACGCTCGCAGGCAGGCATCACCAATAGCGGTTTCGTCAGTATCGAGGGAGCATGCCGACGGTCAGCCCGCCCGCTGCCTATCTGAAAACCCGCCCAAGCCCCTATGCATTGTCGGGCAGGATCCTGGCTTGCCAATGCCAGGCAAGGCCCCCATCGGTCGCCAGAAAACCGTCACAGATGAAAAGATCCCCCACCGCTGCCACCTGCTCGCCGTAGTAGAGGATGGGAATGCGCCCCCGTTGCCAGGAGGGTACCCCATACTCCTGCAACAGTTTTTTCAAACGCCGACTGCCCCCGCGACCCACTGGCTTGAGCATGCTGCCCGCCGCCACCTGGAAGCGCACCGACAGCGGCTCGTCCGCTCGCGGTGCTCGCAGTCTCTCCCCCTCAGCGTCACTGGCAGCCTGGGGTCGCAGGCTGCAGAGTCCCAGCCCATCCGGCAATGACAGCGTCTCCCCCACCGTCAGGGGGAGCATCTCGTGGCGAGGGGCCAGTTCGGGCCTGACCAGATGGAGGACGCCCTGGTAACGGCGACACTCCATCTGCTTCAACGAGAGGCGCGGGTTGGCATCCTCCCGCGCCAGCGCCACCTCCAGCCAGAGCAGGGCGAGCAGATCCCGCGCCGGCATCTCTCCCCCCTGGCGGCGGATCCAGTAACGCAGCAGGTTATTGCGCCTGGCCTGAGACAACCCCTGTAGCGGGGTGATGCGCAGTCCCTCCCCCTCTGCCGCCTGTTGCCAGTCCGCCTGCGCCAGCTCGTCGATTAACGCCTCCTGCTCGGCGCAGATGGCCATGCTGCGCGCCGCCGTCTGGGCCATGGCGGGCCAGCGCGCCTTGAGTTGGGGGATCAGTTGCTGGCGCAGGAAGTTGCGATCGTACTCCGTGTCCTGATTGCTCTCATCTTCCACCCAGCCATACGGCAGGGTGGCGGCGCACTCCGCCAGCTCGGCCCGGCTCACGTCCAGCAGGGGACGCAGCAACAGGCCACCCGCAAAGGACTGGCTCGGCACCATGCCCGCCAAGCCTCGCAGGCCGGCCCCACGCTTGAGGGCCAGCAGCAGGGTCTCCAGCTGATCGTCCTGATGATGGGCGCTGAGCAACCACCCCCCCTCCTCCAGTCGGGCGGCGAGACGGGCGTAGCGCGCCGTACGGGCCTGGGCCTCCAGGCTCTCGCCGTTGCCCCTGACCAGTTGCACCCGCTCGACCATGAGGGGTACCGCCAGTTGCTGACACACCCCTTCACAGTGGCGCACCCAGTCGTTCGCATGGGGGCTCAGGCCGTGATGGACGTGCAGGGCCCGCACCGGCAGCCCTTGCTCCCTGGCATAGCGCACAGCCAGCACCAGCAGCACGGTGGAGTCGAGCCCGCCGCTGAAGGCCACCAGCAAACCGCTGGAACCTTCGGGCGCGGGCAGAGTCTGACAAAAGCGAGAATAGATACGAGAAATCATTGGCTTCCCCAAAATGGTCGGGCCGATCTTAGCAGAGTCGGACTTATCAAGCGCTAACCCGGCTGCTAGAGTGAGATTCCTCCCGACTCTGGGCAGGGAAGCTGAATAACCCGAATTGGAATCAAACAATGAACAATAAGAAAAGCATATTGGCCGGCCTCATCGGACTGGCCCTGCTGGCAGGCTGCAGTCAGGCGCCGGACGTCAGCAACAAGCACTCCGGCCTCGCGCTGGCCAACATGGATACCTCTGTCAAACCCGGTGACGACTTCTTCCGCTACGTGAACGGTCACTGGCTCGGCACCGCCAAGATCCCCGACGACAGGCCCGCCGACGGCGCCTTCTACATGCTCCGGGACAAGTCCCTCGCCGATGTGCGGGTGCTGGTGGAAGGGCTGGATGCCAAGGCGACCGCGGGCTCTGAGGCCCAGCAGATCCGCGATCTCTACCACAGCTATCTGGACCAGCAGACCCGAAATGCCAAAGGCACGACGCCCCTGCTGCCCCTGCTTGCCGACATCGACCGGATCGGCGACCAGCAGGCGCTGGCTCGCGCCTTCGCCCAGAGCGGCCGCAGCGGCGGCGGTGCCCCCTTCGGCTTCTGGATAGACGCCGACGCCAAGGCGCCGGACAGCTACGCCGTCTATCTCTACCAGGCCGGCCTCAGCCTGCCGGACCGGGACTACTACCTCAAGACGGATGCCGCGAGCCAGGCGCTGCTCAAAAAATACGAGCAACACATCGCCGGCATGCTCGGCCGCTTCGGCGAGCCGGACGCCGCTGCCAAGGCCAAGCGGGTGCTGGCCCTCGAAACCCGGATAGCCAGGATCCAGTGGGACAACGTAGCCCTGCGGGACAGGGAGAAGAACTACAACAAGGGGCCGGTGAGCGAACTGGGGCGCCTCGCCCCCAGCATCCCTTGGGATGCCTACCTCGGTGAAGCCGGCCTCGCGGGTCAGCAGAGCCTGGTTATCGGCCAGCCAAGCTATCTCAGTGCCCTCGACGGCCTGATGCGCCAGACCCCGCTGGCGGACTGGCAGGCTTACCTCAAGTGGCACCTCATCACCGATTACGCCCCCTACCTCGACAGCCAGACCGATGCCCAGAACTTTGCCTTCTTCGGCACCACCTTAAGCGGGACACCCAAGCAACGCGCCCCCTGGGAGCGGGCCCTCGGGGTACTGGACGATCACCTGGGCGAGGCGGTGGGCAAGCTCTATGTGGAGCACTACTTCCCGCCTGCGGCCAAGGAACGCATGGAGCAGCTGGTGGAGAACCTGCGCACCGCCTACGGCCAGAGCATCGAGGAGCTGGACTGGATGTCGCCAGCCACCAAGGCTCAGGCCAAGGAGAAGCTCGCCAAGTTCAGACCCAAGATAGGCTACCCGGACAAGTGGAAGGACTACAGCGCCATCAGTATCCGTGCCGACGATCTGGTGGGCAACCTGCAGCGGGCCCGCGCCTTCGAATACGCCGACAACCTGGCGCGCCTCGGCAAGCCGGTGGACAGAAACGAGTGGCACATGTCACCCCAGACGGTGAACGCCTACTACAACCCGAGCAACAACGAGATCGTGTTCCCGGCCGCCATACTGCAACCTCCCTTCTTCGACATGCAGGCGGATGATGCGGTGAACTACGGTGCCATCGGCGGCGTCATCGGCCACGAGATGGGCCATGGCTTTGACGATCAGGGGGCGAAATCCGACGGTGACGGCGTGATGCGCGACTGGTGGACCCCCCATGATCTCAAGGAGTTCCGCTTCCGCACCAGCCGACTGGTGGCCCAGTACAACCGCTTCGAACCCATCAAGGGGCAGTACGTCAACGGCCAGTTCACCCTGGGGGAGAACATCGGCGATCTCGGCGGCCTCACCATCGCCCACAAGGCCTATCTGCTCTCCCTGAATGGCAAGGAGGCTCCGGTACTGGACGGCTTCACCGGGGAACAGCGATTCTTCCTCGGCTGGGCCCAGGTGTGGAAGGGCATGTATAGACCCGAGCTGATGCAGATGCTGCTCGCCTCGGATCCCCACTCCCCGCCCGAATATCGGGTCAACGGGGTAGTGCCGAACATTCCCGCCTTCTACGAGGCATTCAACATCCAGCCCGGTGACAAGCTCTATCTGGACCCGGCCAAACGGGTCAAGATCTGGTAATCAGGGCCACGACACGGCAGGGGCTTGTCCCCTGCCACTGACACAACAACACAAGCAGCAACAAGGGTCACATCCATGAAAGCCTTACTCATTACTCTCGGACTGCTCGCCCTGCCCCTGACCAGCCAGGCGGCAGACGGTTTTTTTAAGCAACTGACGCTGCCTGCGGGTCAGGTGCTCATCGTCAGTGAGGGGCGCGGCGAACCCGCCTCCACCGGCAGCTATGACGTGCGCCTCTACTCAGGCGCCAACCCCGAATTCCCCCTGGATCAATTCATCGACGGCAAGGTACTGCCGCGCGATGGCAGCATCAAGGAGCTGAAACTATTGGATCTCAACGGCGACAAGCAGCCCGAGCTCATCGTCATCGTGGAGAGTGCCGGGACAGGCGGCTATATCAGCGCCGATGCCTTCACCATCAACCCGCGACAAGGGCTCGACAGCTTCAACCATGTCAACGAGCTGGCTCCCACCGATGATGTCATCCAGGCCCTCAAGACACCCCGCGACTGATCCCGCATCTCAGTTTTCAGACGCCCCGCACCACGGGGCGTTTTTGTTGTGGCGCCATTTTATTCGCGCAGCATCCCCGTGATGCTGTCACTGCGTCTCCCTCCTCCCGATAGACGGTTATTTTTTCTGCGCTTATAATCGCTCCACCCAGCCATAACGAAACACAAGGAGGTAAAAAATGGTTATCCAAGCGTGTCCGATGTTCTCGGCTCGCCTGTTCGGCACATTCGAGTGCTCTTGCCTGCATTCCATCGCGCTGCGATAGCGGGTTCGAGCAAAGCCGACTCCTTCCTACACGAGACCTTTCTCGACTCTGCCGTTGTCGCCAGCGCTCCTGATGACAGGGATCTTCGATCCCGCGATTTAAGAGAGCAAGAGCATGACAACCCTGATGAGTACCCACTCCCTGCAGATGAGCGCAGGGCACCTGCCGTTATTTGACAACCTCGAACTCAGCATCCGTACCGGTGACAGGCTGGGCCTGATCGGCGCCAACGGTTGCGGCAAGAGCACCCTGCTGGCTCTGCTGGCTGGCGAACGCGTCCCCCAGGCCGGCCGGATCGTGCAGGCCAGCGCCTGCCGCTGTGAGTTCGTGGCGCAGCAGCTACCCGCCGCGCTTTCGACCCTCAGCACCCGCGCCGTGCTGTTTGATGCGCTGGCCAACGATCCCGCCGCCGAATGGCAGGTGGGCAAGATGCTGACCGACCTGCAACTGGATGAACAGGCGGCGCTGCCGGTCAGTGCGCTGAGCGGCGGCCAGCACAGCCGGCTGCAGATAGGCCGGGCCCTGCTGCGCCAGCCCAATCTGCTGCTGCTCGATGAACCCAGCAATCACCTGGATCTCCCCTCTCTGCTCTGGCTGGAGCAGTTTCTGCTGGGCTGGCGCGGCGCCTTCGTGCTCGTCTCCCACGATGGTCGCCTGCTGGATCGGGTCACCGAGCAGACCCTGATCCTGCGCGATGGGGAGCTGCATCGTTTCGCCCTCCCCTGCAGCCAGGCCAGGACGGCGCTGGCCGCCGAGGATGAGCAGGCCCGCCTGCGCCGGGCCGATGAGCAAAAAGAGATCGACCGCCTGAGCGCCAGCAGCAAGCGCCTCGCCATCTGGGGGCGCGAGCATGACAACGAGAAACTGGTGCGCCAGGCCAAGTCCATGGAAAAACGCATCGCCCGCCTGCAGGAAGAGCAGAGCCGGGTGGCCGCGCTGGCCCCCTGGCAACTCGAGCTGCGCGGGCTGAGCCTGCCCGCCGATACTCTGCTGCGGCTGGAGGCGCTCGATGTCTCCCCGGCCCCCGGCTTGGCACCGCTATTGCGGGCCGAGGAGCTCAGACTGCGCGCCGGTGACAGGATCGCCCTGCTCGGCGCCAACGGCACCGGCAAATCTTCCCTGCTGCGCCAGTGCTGGGCCGAGCTCGCCTCTCAGCGCCCGCAGACAGGCTGGTACTGCCATCCCGATGCCAGCATCGCCTACTACGATCAGTCCCTGCAGCAATTGGACGACGTTGCCACCTTAAGCGATGCGATCTACCCGCTGGCCCCGCTGCCCGAGGCGAGCCGCCGCCACGCGCTGATCCGGGCGGGCTTCCCCTATGTCAGGCACGGCCAGAAGGTGGATACCTTAAGCGGGGGTGAGCGGGCGCGGCTGTTGTTTCTCGCCCTGTCGCTCGGCAGCCACCACATGCTCTGGCTTGACGAGCCCACCAACCACCTGGATCTGGCAGGCAAGGAGGATCTGGCCGACGCCATCGCCGCCTTCCCGGGGGGCGTGTTGCTGATCTCTCACGACCGGGAACTCATCGAGCGCAGTTGCAATCGCTTCTGGCTCATCAGTGAGGGGCGGATAGTGGAGGCTCACAGCGCCGAGCGGGCCTATGCCGAACTGCTGGGCAACCAGCCATTGCCAGTGACAACAGGCTCTGGCGCCCTGGAAACCTCAAACAGGCTGGCCGACACGGCAGATGGCGAAGAGGGGCTGCTGGCACGCTGGTATGAACTCGATGCCCTGCTCGCCGCCGATCTGGCCCGCAAACCCAAGCACCAGACCCCGCGTCTGCAACAACAGTGGCGAGCTGAACTGACGCGGCTTGCCGACCTGCTCGGGTTGATCGAGTCATGAGCGCGGTCATCGACAAACAAGCTCGTCCATCCCCGAGCGACCCTACACGAACGGCAAGCCACGGCGGGCCACAAGGAACCACCATGACCACACAGCGCGAGATCAGACTGGATCCCGTCACCGATACCGATCTGCCCCACATTTATCGGGGCCTGTCGGATCCGCGGGTCGTCGCCTACTACGGTGTCAGTTACGACAGCCTGACCGCCTGTCAGGAGCAGATGGAATGGTATGCCGAGCTCACCCGCACGGGGCGCGGTGCCTGGCACCTCATTTGCAGCAAGCACGCGGGGGAACCGCTGGGGGCCATCGGCTACAACGATGCGGACCCGACGCACAAGCGGGCGGAGATCGGCTACTGGCTCTATCCCGAACACTGGGGCAAGGGGATCATGAGCACGGCGCTGGGGCTCTGGCTGCCGATGACCTACCGCACCACCGACCTGCACCGACTGCTGGCGGTGGTTGAGGAGCCCAATCACCCTTCCGCCCGTCTGCTCGAGCGGGCCGGTTTTCACTACGAGGGAACGGCGCGGGAATGCGAATGCACAGGGGATGGCTTCATCTCCCTGCGCCACTACGCCATCTTGCGCAGTGACCTGCCCCCATCCCCGACCGATGACTAGCAAAAAGCCCCGCACTCGCGGGGCTTTTCTTATCCAGAGACGGGTTCATTTGATGGCGCAAGGAGAGCCGCCTACGGCGCGGCGGCGATGACGACGCCACAGAGAGAAGAGGCCATAGATGGCGCTCAGCAGCACCGCATAGAGCACCTCGGAGGCCAGCGCCACCAGCACCAGGGCGCAGAGCAGCACGCTCAGCCCCGCCAGCCCCTTGCCCGTGCCGCCAAGCAGGCGCCAGCCCGCCGCCATGCAGAGCAGGTAGACCAGCACGAAGTTGCCGTTGGCGTAGCGGATCAGGGCATCCAGCGGCAGTTGGAGCCAGAGGATCAGGGTAATGGAGACGAGGCAGATGGCGAGCACCCAGCACAGGGCATTGAGGGGCGCCCCCCGGGCAGACAACCGGGAGAGAGACGCGGGCAGCTTGCCCTCGCGGGCCATGCTCCAGATGAGCCGTGCAAATCCCTGCAGATAGATATTGATGCTGGCAAAGCAGGATAGGTAGCCCAGTATGGCCACCAGCCACTTGGCGGTGGGGCCGAACAACAGCGAGAGCAGGGCCGGGATGGCGGTGGCGTTCTTCGCCTCGTCCCCGTACAGGCCATATTTGAGCACCACCAGGGAGTGGATCCAGTAGATGAGCCCCGCCAGCAGCACGCCGCCAAGCAGCGCGATGGGGTAATCCCGCTGTGGCCGCTTGAACTCCTCCCCCATGTGGGCGAAGGCCTCGAGCCCCACGAAGCACCAGAACATCACCGCCAGCGCCGTGCCCATGGCGGGCCACTCGCGCGCACTCGGCAACGGCTGGGCCGCATCGCGCCAGCTGATCTCCCCCTTGATCCCGATGAGCAGGGTCAGCCCCAAGATGGCCAGGGCAATGAGCAGTTGCAGGTTGCCGGAGGAGCGCGCCCCCCGCAGGCCGAGCAGGAAGACCCCGAGCAGGGTCAACAGCTGGATGGCCCACAGCGTCCACTTGCCGAGTTCAAACAGGGAGTGCCAGAAGCCGGCAGCGATGGTGAGGGCGGCGGGCAGCCCCACCGGCAGCACCGCCAGAAACAGGAAGGCGGAGAAACGCTCGGCCCCATTGCCAAAGGCCAGCCCGATCAGATGGGGGGCACCGCCCGCATGGGGATAGCGGCGCCCGAGGCGAGCGAAGGTGAAGGCGATGGGCAGCACCAGCACGATGAGCAGCACCCAGGCCCAGAGGGACGCCCCTCCAGCCAGGGAGGCGGCGGTCGCCGGCACCACGAAGATCCCCGTTCCGAGCAGCGACGTGGCAAGCAGCCCCATCCCCTGCCAGAGCCCCAACTCTTGTTTGAGCGTTGACATGTTCCCTTGTCCGAATTGAAAAAACGCCCACTATGGTAGGCCTCGCTCACGGCTTTGTTAAGCACTTGTGCCTATAAAAAAGGCCGCCTCAATCGAGGCGGCCTTTTCATGGGGATTAACCCGGTTGTCAGGCAATCAGCTTGTAGATGATGCCGGACATGGCGATGAGGCCGATCAGGGTGACGAAACCGTTGCTGAGGTTGCCGGCGTATTTACGCATGGCGGGCACCTTGGCGATGGCGTACATCGGCATCAGGAACAGCAGCATGGCGATGATGGGGCCGCCCAGGTCTTCGATCATGCCGAGGATGCTCGGGTTGATGGTGGCGATGGCCCAGGTGGTCAGGATCATGAAGACCGCGGTGACCTTGTTCAGTTGCTTGACGTCAACGTTCTTGCCCTTCTCGCGCAGGGACTTGGCCATCAGGCCGTTCATGCCTTCTTGCGCCCCCAGGTAGTGACCCAGGAAGGACTTGCTGATGGCGACCATGGCGATGAGCGGTGCCACGGTGGCGATCACCGGGTTGTCGAAGTGGTTGGCCAGGTAGGAGAGGATGGAGATGTTCTGCTCCTTGGCCGCCGCCAGATCCGCCGGGGAGAGGCTCAGCACGCAGCTGAACACGAAGAACATGACGGTCATGACCATCATGACATGGGCGCCCAGCAGGATGTTGCTGCACTTCTTCTCGGCCCCTTCACCGTAGCGACCTTTGTTGTCCACCGCGAAGGAGGAGATGATCGGCGAGTGGTTGAAGGAGAACACCATCACCGGAATGGCCAGCCACAGGGTCTTGATGAAGTCACCGTTGAAGGCGTCGGACAGGGCCGGCGCTTCGGTGATGATGGCACCGTTCCAGTGGGGAACCAGATAGAGCGCCAGGCCCATCAGGGTGACCACGAAGGGGAACACCAGCACGCTCATCGCCTTGACGATCACCTGGCCGCCGAGGCGCACGATCGCCATCAGGCCCAGGATCAGCACCAGGGAGAGAATGGCACGAGGGGGCGCCGTCATGCCCAGCTGGTGCACCATCAGGCTCTCCACCGTGTTGGTGATGGCCACGGAGTACATCAGCAGGATCGGGTAGATGGCGAAGAAGTAGAGCAGGGTGATGAACTTGCCCGCGGTCTTGCCAAAGTGCTCTTCCACCACCTCGGTGATGTCGCCATCACGGGTGGAGCCGGACAGCACGAAGCGGGTCAGGCCACGGTGGGCGAAGAAGGTGAGCGGCAGGGCCAGGATCAGCATGGCCACCAGCGGCCACAGGCCGCCGACACCGGCGTTGATCGGCAGGAAGAGCACACCGGCACCGATGGCGGTACCGTACAGGCCCAGCATCCAGACCACATCGGCCTTGTTGATGCCACGGGAAGAGGCAGGACGGGTTATGTTGCCTTCTACTGCAATGTTCATGTCAGACATAGGGATATTCCTGTCATCAAGGAAAGGGGATCTCGTTGTTTATTGGCCACCTGGCCGGTTCCGCATCCCTGGAACTGCTGCTGTTCGTCCCTGCATGACTGCTTCACACCGCGGCACCCTGTCATCACCTCCCGTGATAACCGGATTGCAACATCTTGCGGCATGACATGCTGGCGTTGAGTACGGCACCTGCTTCGCATAACAAACTGGAAACAAGCACCTCATCCGATGAGCTGACTCTAAATAAACACCCCTATTAATCACAGCGTTTTTTTGAATTAATCAACCAAAGTTTGATTGTCGTCGCCTTCTGGACGCGCCAGCTCACATTTCGAATGCCAAACTGTCAGTATTTTTTAACAATTCAAATTTGTTTCAATGGATTCCAATACTTAGTGGCCGCAACAACTGCATTACATTCGCCGTTTTGACGGCCGATTGTGCCCGCCGCCCCCTTGGCGTACCCTTGTTGCTCGCCCTTTTTTCACCGAGCCATATGACTATTACCCGCTCCGATCTCGCCGAACTGGCGGTGTTTGCCGCCGTCGCCCGCCATCGCAGTTTCAGCAAGGCCGCCCTCGAACTCGGGGTCTCCGCCTCGGCGATCAGCCACAGTCTGAAGGGATTGGAGCACCGTCTGGGGACCCGGCTGCTCAATCGCAGCACCCGGGCCGTGGTACCGACCGATGCGGGGGAGCGGCTGCTGGGGCAGTTGCTGCCCACGCTGGGCAGGCTGGAGGAGGCACTTTGCGAACTCACCCGCCACAGTGACGAGCCAATCGGCCATCTGAAGATCTGCGGGCCCAAGGCCGCCATCCAGGAGCTGCTCGCCCCCGTGCTCATCGACTATCTGGTGCGCTACCCGCGCATGCGGGTGGAAGTCGTGGAGATGGAGCTGATGCCCCGTCTCATCGAGGATGGCTATGACGCCGCCCTCTTCTATGGGGACCTGCTGCCAAAAGAGATGGTGGCCGTGCCACTGGGAGCCCAGCATCGCTACCTGGTGGTGGGCTCGCCCGCCTATCTGGCGGCCCGCGGCATCCCCCGCCATCCGAGCGAGCTGAGCCAGCACGACTGCATCGGCTATCGCCTCACTCCTCACCACCACTATCGCTGGGCCTTCGCCGCCGATGACAAGTTGCTGGAGATAGAGGTGAGCGGGCCCCTGACCACCAGCACTCCGGCCCTCTATCTGGGGGCGGCCGAGGCGGGGCTTGGGCTGGCCTACTGCCTGGAGGAGGAGGTGAGCGAGGCGCTGGCCGACGGGAGGCTGCAGAGCGTGCTGGACGACTGGAGCCCGAGTTTTGCCGGGTTCAACCTCTTCTATCCCAGTCGGCATCAGCTGGGTAGCGGGCTGCGGGCCCTGATCGACATGTTGAAGGCGTACCACAGGCTGCGCTAATTACTGAATAGAACTCATTAATTCATCAAATAAAAGCCGGATTATCATCAAAATATTATCAATCTAGACTGTCTGCTCGCTTCCCGATCTTTCCCGAGAACAGATATGTCCGCCTACATCAGTCTGCGTCAACGGGCCATGACCCGCCGCTTCTGGGGCTACGCCCTCCCCTCCATCCTCGCCATGCTGGTGTCTGGCGCCTATTACCTGGTGGACGGCATCTTCGTCGGTCACTACGTGGGGGCCGCGGGCCTTGCCGGCATCAACCTGGTCTACCCCGTCATCATGGTGCTCATCGGCCTCGCCGCCATGATCGCCATGGGGGCGGCGACCCTCATCTCCTTCCAGCAGGGGGCCAGGAATCTCGCGCTGGCGCGCCAGGGGCTGGTCAACGCCCTCTGGCTGCTGGCTCTGCTCGGGGTGGTGGCTCCCCTGCTGCTGCACGGCTGGCACACCGACATTCTGCTCATCCTCGGCATTGAGCAGGGCACCGACACCTGGCAGCAGGCCAGCGACTATCTCAGCTGGATCGGCGGCGGCACCCTGCTGCTCGCCGGCAACCTCGCCGTGCCCTACCTGCTTCGCAACGACGGCCGCCCCCGCCTCGCCATGGTGCTGGTGAGCGGCGGCGCCGTGCTCAACATCCTGCTCAACTACATCATGGTCGGCCGACTCGGCCTGGGTCTGACGGGCACCGCCCAGGCGACCCTGATGGCAGAAGGGGTCGTCTGCCTGCTGGGGATAGGCTACTTCTTCACCCCCCATGCCCGCCTGCGCCTCAGCTGGCGCCAACTGCTGCCCAAGGTCCCGGCCATGCCGAGCCTGCTGTTCACCGGCCTGCCGAGCCTCATCGCCCAATTCAACCTGGGGCTCTTGCTGATGCTGCACAACAGCCAGCTGATGGTGCACGGCTCGGTCAAGGATCTGGCGGGCTTCACCGTGGCCGGCTACACCGAGGCGGTGTTCATCGTGGTGCTGCAGGGGCTCGCCTTCGGCATTCAGCCCCTGGTCAGCCAGGCAACGGGGGCCGGTCGTCACCGGGATCTCAAGTTCCTGATGGAGATGGGGCTCAAGATCACGCTCATCTACGGCATGCTGGTCTGGCTGTTGATCCAGCTGCTGCCCCGCCAGGTGGCCATGCTCTATACCGGTGAACAGGATCCCGAGCTGCTGGCCGCCGCCATGGGCAGCCTGACCCTCAACCTCGGCGCCATTCCGCTGGAGGGGATCATCATGTTCGGCATCGTGCTGCTGCAGGCCATGGCCCGTACCCGCCAGGCCCTGTTCATCTCCATCGCCAAGACCCTGGTGCTGTTGCCGCTCATCTTCCTGCTGCCGCTCTGGTGGGGGCGCGACGGCGTGCTGCTGGCCCAGCCCGCGACCGTACTGCTGCTGGCCCCGCCGGTGTGCTGGCTGCTGTGGCGGGAGTGGCAGACCCTGGCGAAGGCCTGCGCCCCCCGCGCACGCCACCGCCCCTCGCCGCAGGCGGCCCTGCTGGCCCGCCGCGCGAGTTGACCCCCCGGGGTCATAACCGGGTGGCGCGGGTGAGAACCTGGGGCTCGGCCAGCGCGGCCTGAGCCGCAACCAGCTGCAATTCGCTGGCCCGCACCCGCCAGGTGCAGCCCAGCACCCCGTCCACACTGGCGTTGGTGCGCTCGAATGCGGTCACGGGATCGCAGCCCGACAGCAGATTCGCCAGCATGGTGGCGCTCAGCAGATCGCCGACGCCGATGGGCTGACGCTCGAAAGGATAGAGGGGACGGGAGAGATGAAAAGCGCCCTGATCGCACACCAGCACCATCTCGAACCGATCGGGATGGACGGCCGCCCGTCCCAGGTGTTTGACCATCACCAGCCTGGGCCCCAGTGCTCTTAGCGCCTCACAGGCGGCCAACACCTCCTCAAGGGTGTTGATGACCCGGCCGGTGAGCCGCTCCAGCTCCAGCAGGTTGGGGGCCAGCATGTCGGCAGCAGCCAGGGCCTGCGTACTGAAGAAGGTCGCGACACCGGGCGCCACCACACACCCCTTGTCCGGATCCCCCATGACGGGGTCACAGAAATAGAGGGCATCGGGGTTGAGGGCCTTGAGCTGCGCCACCGCCGCCAATACCTCCTCCCCCTGCTCGGGGGAGCCGAGATAGCCGCTCAGGATCCCGTCGCACTGGCCCAGCACGCCGATATCGGCGAGGCCCGTCATCAGCTCGCCGATGTGGCCGTCCGGCATCCGCATCCCCTGCCACCCTTCGCGATACTGGGTGTGATTGGAAAATTGCACCGTGTTGACGGGCCATACCTCTATGCCCATTCGCCGCATGGGAAAGACGGCGGCGCTGTTGCCGGCGCAGCCGAACACCACGTGGGACTGGATGGATAACACTCGTTTCATGACTGCGTACTCCTAACCATGGATTGCATGGGAAAAAACGGGCCTGTCGGCCCGTTTCGTCACTCTGGATCAGCGCAGTACCTTGACGGTGTAGCTGCCATCGGCCTGGCGATAGAGCCCGTGTATGTCGGTCTCGAAGCCCGGGTAGTGGGCGCCGATCTCGCACAGCATCTCGAGGAACTCCAGCACCGGCAGGGAATCCTGGGTCACCATCTCCCCCGGCAGCACCAGGGGCACTCCCGGCGGGTAGGGCAGGATCATGTTGGCGCTGATGCGGTCCACCATGTCGCGCAGCGGCACCTCCACCACGTTGCCGGCCAGCTCCTGCTGCCAGGCGAGGTGCGGGGTCATCTTCATCTCCGGCAGCACGTCGAACGCCTTGAACATCAGTTCCGGCAGACGGTACTTGCGGGTCAGCTCGTGAATGCGCTGGGCCAGCTCCTGGATACGCATGCCGTCGTAGAAAGCGGGATCCTCGCGGTAGAGTTCCGGCAGCATGCTCTTGATGGTCAGGTTCAAGTCATAGCTGCGTTTGAACTCGGTCAGGGCGCGCAGCAGCTGCATCGCCTTGGACTGATCGATGCCGATGGAGAAGAGGAAGAGCAGGTTGTAGGGGCCTGTCTTCTCCACCACGATGCCACGCTCGTCCAGGAACTTGGCCACCAGGGAGGCCGGCAGGCCGTTCTCCAGCAACTGGCCATCGCGCCCCATGCCCGGGGTCAGCAGGGTGACCTTGATGGGATCCAGGTACATGTGGTCATCATCGATCTCCTTGAAGCCATGCCAGTCATCCTTGGGATCCAGCTTCCAGCACTCGGCGCCGTCGATGTGATCCGGCTGCCAGACGTCGAAGAACCAGCCCTCGCTCTGCTCCCGCAGTCGCTTGATCTCCTTGCGGAAGGAGATGGCGCGATCGATGGAATCCTTGATCAGCCGCTTGCCGGTGTTGCCCCGCATCATGGCGGCAGAGATCTCGGTGGAGGCCACGATGCCGTACTGGGGCGAGGTGGAGGTGTGCATCATGAAGGCTTCGTTGAAGGTCTCCTCCTCCACCTCCCCCTTGATGTGGATCATCGAGGCCTGGGAGAAGGCCGCCAGCAGCTTGTGGGTGGACTGGGTCTCGTAGACCACCTTGCCCGGGATGGCGTCGCCGCTCATGCCGCACTTGCCCTCATAGATGGGGCTGAAGTTGGTGTAGGGCACCCAGGCGCTGTCAAAGTGGATGTAGGGGGTGTCCAGGGTCTCTTTGATGAAACCCGTGTTGTAGAGCAGGCCGTCGTAGGTGGAGTTGGTCACCACGGCGTAGCGCGGCGCCTGGGCACCCGGGGTGGCGGCCACCTTGGCGGCTATGGTCTCGCGGCTGAACTCGCTCTGCGGGATCCCCCCCAGGATGCCGTAGGCGTTGCGGGTCGGGCGGAAATAGATCGGGGTCACGTCGTTCATCATCATCAGATGGGTGAGGGACTTGTGACAGTTGCGATCCACCAGCACTGTGCTGCCTGCCGGCGCCGAGAACATGCCGACGATCTTGTTGGCGGTAGAGGTGCCGTTGGTGACGATGTAGGAGCGATCGGCGTTGAAGGTGCGGGCGATGTACTCCTCTGCCTCCTTGTGGGGACCGGTGTGATCCAGCAGGGAGCCGAGCTCGGGCATGGAGATGGAGACGTCCGCCTTGAAGGCGTTGGGGCCGTAGAAGTCATAGAAGATACTGCCGGCCGGGCTCATCTGGAAGGCGGTCCCCCCCATGTGACCCGGGGTGCAGAAGGTGTATTTGCCCTCCTCCACGTACTTGAACAGCGCCTTGGTGAAGGGCGGCAGGATGGCGTCCTGATACGCCTCGGTGGCCTGCCCCATCTTGAGGGCGATATCGTCGGCCATGCCGAGGCGGTACTCGAAGAAGTGCACGTTCAGGCGCAGATCGGTCAGGTGGATGTCCAGAGTGGACTGGTCGTTGGCGAAGGCGAAGATCGGCAGCTTCTCGTTGCGATCGTGGATCTCCTTGCACAGGCCCAGGGAATACTTGTCCCAGTCGAAGATGGCGCCGCAGACGCGGGGGTTCTTCTCGATGAGCTTGAGCAGATCGGCCACGTCGACCGGGTAGACGACCTCGAAGCCCTTGTGCTCGAGGGAGGCTTGCAACTGGCGGATCGGCTCTTCTTTGAAGAAGACGCCCAGGTGGTTGAGGATGGCAATGATATTCATCTTGAAACTCCACACATGATGAGGCGCTCTCCATCGGGGATGGCGAGGGGAGAGCGCGGGAATGGAAAAGGGAGAATTAGTGGCTGGTCTGTTCGCTGAGCTGGGCGTCGTGCTGACGCAGACCCTGCTTCTTGGCGTAGAACATCAGGATGATGAGCGAGACCACGAAGGTGGCGGTGAGATTGGAGCCCTTGGCCCCCATCAGCGCCACCAGGCAGAACACGCAGGCGATACCGGAGAAGGTCATGGCCCCCATGCTGCGGGACGTCATGCCCTCGAAGCGGATGAGATTAATGCTGGAGTAGAAGTAGGGCAGCATGGTCAGCAGCACCGCATCCGTGGTCAGCACGTTGAACAGGTCGGCGGCATGGGCGGACTGGGAGGTGAACGCGGTCAGCACCACCATCAGCGCCGTCATCTTGAGGGAGCCCAGGATCAGCCCCTTCTTGGCCACCCCGTTCTTGTCCAGTTCGCCGTAGATCTTCGGGAAGTTGCCGTCGTGGGCGGCGCGCTTGCCCGCCTCCCCCACCAGCATCATCCAGGAACCCAGCGAGGTGAAGCAGGCCAGGGCGGTGAAGGCGGAAACGAAGGGGGCGGACCAGTCACCGAAGATGGCGGAGGAGGCCATGGCGAAGGGCGCGCCGGAGGCGGCTACCTCACCGGCCGGGAACATGCCGCTGATCACCTGGGTGGAGAGGATGTAGATGACACCGGCGATGGCGGTGCCCAGCATGGTGGCCAGCGGCACGGTGCGCTTGGGATCCTTCACCATGCCGGAGGAGACGGCGGCGGATTCGACCCCGACGAAGGACCAGAGGCAGATCAGCACGGCGCTGATGACCGCGTGGACGTCGCTGCCGCTGGTGGTGTTCCAGTTCTGGCGATAGACGTTCACATCGAAGTGATCCCAGCCGAGCAGGGCTGTGCCCACCACCGGCAGCAGGATCAGCACCAGGCCAAGGGTACAGAGCCGACTCACCCAGCTGCCCCCAAGCAAATTGACCAGGGTGAAGACCCAGACTGCGGCTATGGTGGCCACGGCCGCCGGAATGGGGTCATTGAGGATGGGGAAGAAGACGGAGAGGTAGGAGACCCCCGTGATGGCGATGGCCAGGTTGCCTATCCAGTTCGCGTGGTAGTAAAGCACCCCGGTCTGGAAGCCGAACACCGGGGAGATCTCGCCGGCGTAGGCGATGGGCCCCCCTTCCTGCGGGTTCTTGGTGGCGAGGCGGGCGAACACGAAGGCCAGCCCCATGGCCCCCACCAGGCAGATGGCCCAGCTGAACACGGAAATGGAACCTATGGTGGCGAGGGCGGAAGGCAGCAGGGCAATGCCGCTCCCCATCATGTTGCCGGCCACCACACCTGTACAGGCGATGAGACCGATCTTCTTGCTCGTATCTAGGGACATAAGAAGCACTCCGGGTCGATAAAAAGTCGTGTGTCTGACATCCCCCCGAGGCGGGCTGCCAGCGAATGCCCCCAGACTAGGCTTCTCTTTCGTACAAAACATAAGGGCCCGCTCAGGGATAAAACCATGAGTGACGTTTTTTCCCGGGCTCATCAAAAATCGTAAAAATCGTCTAGAAACAGTGAGTTGATGGATGCCTCATCCATCACCTTGATAAAACCCTGATATTCCGCCCCGCCCCTTGATGGCCCTGATGAGGAGGCGGACGCTGCCTTGATATTTTTCCTGACCGCCTTGATGAGCCAAACAGTTCCACTCCGTCTCACTCCGGACCCAGTCACGGCTGGGGCAACGGCGGCGACCCAGCCCCCGGGCCCTCACCAGCCCCGCATCGCTTGGCATGAAACGACACAATCCGTGCACAGAGGGCCATTGAAAGGAACATCCGCAATGGTATATGCGCAAAGTGCAGCGCAAACCACTTTTCATCACGACAAAACCAGAGTTTTTGATTGTCAGAGGTGATGGGGAGCTCGGGTCGGTACCGCCAGTCCCGGTCTCGAAGAAAAAGGGGCGAGCAAGGAGAAGGACTATCCCGGGCGTAGCGAAAGAGGCGAAGGTCCCATGACGGAGGAGCTGGAGAAAGTAGAAGATGGGAGGATTTGGAGGAAGTGGAGGATATGGAGGAAGTAGAGGTAGAAGGTACTTATGGGCCGGATGCGCTTACACAAGGTCGGGACACGGGAGTGCGTAGAGAGCCCCAGCTCAAGACCGCCCGCAGGCGGCCTTGAACGGCAAGGGGTGCATTCACGCCATCAGAACAGCTTGACCTTGCTCTGTCCCAGGGTGTTGAACAGCACGGGGGCCAGGGTCTCCATATGGCTGTAGAAACCCAGACGCTGGCACAGCAGATAGGTCTGCTCGGTTGCCTCCATCAGGAAGGCCTGGCTGTAGGCATCCCCCGCCAGGTCGGGGCTGCCGTCCAGCTCTGCCAGCTTGCCGCGCAAGATGTGATAGAGCACGGTGCGGCCACGGCTGGCGGCCTGGGCCAGCAAGCGGTTCGCCTGCTGCTGCTGGCCTGCCAGTATGGCCTGCAGGGCCAGCGCTTCCCACACCCGGGCGGGCAACACGGCCCCGCCCTGCACCACCTCGGCCAGATGGACGCCAATCTGCTGTTCTCGCTCGCTCTGGGGCTGACCGGACAGCGTCGCCAGCGCCTCCCCCGCCAGATAGCGCTCCGCCAGCAGCAGCGGCTGATCCGGCTGCAATGCCAGGGAGGCATCGAGCAACTCGACACCGCGCCCGAGGGCCGCCTGATCCTGCTTGTTGGTGTAGTAGTGAGCCTCCATCAGCGCCATCAGCGCCCCGTCATCCGTGGGCCAGCCCGCTCCCGGGGAGGCATCCGGCCGCGCCAGCACCCGCAACAGATCCTGACTGCTCGCCTGCAGCACCCCGTGCACATTGTGGCGACTGAGCAGGTACTGGTGGCTGAACAACACCCGGCTGGTGTTGAGATTGCGATACTCCAGATCGAGATAGGTGCCCCCCGGCTGGCGGGAGACCCGCACACTCAGCTCCTTGCCGGGGCGGATCCCCCCCAGCAGGTTGGTGGCACCGTATTGCACCCGCAGCGGGGTGGCAGCCGCCACCTCCCCCATCAGGGCACGGGTGATGCCGTCGGCGAGGCGCACGTTCTCGTTGGTGCCATCCATGCCGGTGTGAAAACGGAACACCAGCAATTCGGGATCCAGCATGGAATGCACCCGGGGGGCGGCGTGCTGGTAGCTGAGCAGGCTGACGACGGTGATAAGCAGAACCACCACGAAGAGATCGAATCCCAGCATCCGGCGGCGGCTGCGGCTGTCTCTGGCATGGGTCGAGATGGCGCGGGTCAGGGGACCGGCGGGGAAAGGGGTCTTGCCCTGCTCATCGGCGGGGGGACTGGAGTCTGCTCCGGTGGGGATGATCTCGGGACAGGCCGTGCCCTCGGGCTCCGCCACCACCACGGAGAGCACCTGCAACGGACGCACCGGCGCCACCAGCTTGTAACCCCGCTTGGGGACGGTGACGATGTAGTCGGCGGCATCGTGGCGACCATCCTTCAGGATCTTGCGCAACTCGAAGATGGACTGGGTCACCACCTGATCGGTCACCACGGCACCGGCCCACACCTCGTTGATTAGGGTGTCGCGGCAGAAGACGGTACCGGCATGGCTCGCCAGAAACCGCAGCAGATTGACCAGCCTGGGCTCGAGGTAGACCTCCCGCTCGGGGCGGCACAGCATGTTGTCGTCGACCCTCAGGGTCCAGTCATGGATTTCAAAAACCGATTCGCTCATGTTTCACTCACTGCAGATGGGGGCTATGCACGATGAGAGTGACGCGACAGGGGTGGCTGACCGGGTACAGGGCATTGAATGGGGCCATCTGGCGATGCCTGAGAGTCAGCAGGTGAGACCTGCCTGCGTCCTAAGAGCATCCTTGCGGGATCCCGGCCTGGGCACGGGAGAGAAACACTTTAAGCAAAACGGGAGCCAGATCCCACTTCTTTCACCGATTATCTGGCGCCGGCTTGATCCCACGGGGGATTTACACTGCATCTTGCAAAAAAAGTCATCACATTGACCATAAAATGGCCATGCCACAGCATGAAGGCATAAAAAAGCCCCCGACTGTGCGGGGGCTTGAGATCGCAGGCAGTGGGGGCTTAGCAGTAGCCGTAACCCAGCAGACGCTGGTAACGCTGCTCCAGCAGCTGCTCGCTGTCGAGCGGACGCAGTGCGTCCAGATCCTGCTTGATGCGGGTCTTGAGGCTCTTGGCCATCTGCTCCACATCCCGGTGGGCGCCACCGAGGGGCTCCTGGACGATATGGTCGATGAGCTTGAGCTCCTTCAGACGCTGGGCGGTGATGCCCATGGCATCGGCGGCCACCGGTGCCTTGTCGGCGCTCTTCCACAGGATGGAGGCGCACCCTTCCGGCGAGATGACGGAGTAGGTGGAGTACTGCAGCATGTTGACCCGATCGCCGACGCCGATAGCCAGGGCGCCGCCTGAGCCACCTTCACCGATGACGGTGCAGACCACGGGCACGGTCAGACCGGCCATGACCTTCAGGTTACGGGCAATGGCCTCGGACTGGCCACGCTCCTCGGCACCTACGCCAGGGTAGGCGCCCGGGGTGTCGATGAAGGTGATGATCGGCATCTTGAAGCGCTCGGCCATCTCCATCAGGCGCAGGGCCTTGCGGTACCCTTCCGGGCGCGGCATGCCGAAGTTGCGCTTGATCTTCTCCTTGGTTTCGCGACCCTTCTGGTGACCGATGATCATCACCGGCTCGCCGTCGAGACGGGCGATACCGCCGACGATGGCCTTGTCATCGGCATAGGCGCGATCGCCCGCCAGTTCGTCAAAATCGGTGAAGATCTGCTCGATGTAGTCGAGGGTATAAGGGCGCTGGGGATGACGTGCCATCTGGGATACCTGCCAGGCCCCCAGATCGCCGAAGATCTTCTTGGTCAGCTCTTCGTTTTTCTTCTCCAGCCGGCGAATGTCCTCGCTCAAGTCCACGGCATTGTTATGCTCGCTCACATGGCGAAGTTCATCGATCTGTGCCTGCAATTCGGCGATCGGCTGTTCAAAATCCAGAAAAAGACTCATAGGGACAATAGATCCTCTAATCAAAAACCAATTCAACCCGCTCTCGTCCAAGCAGGACTCGCAAGTCATCTATCAGTTGATCGGTGGGCGTCACCCGCCACTCGGTACCGAGCGTCAATCGCGCCCGGGAGCCGGGCCGACGATAGTTTACCTGAACCGGACAGACTCCGGCACGGGCGGGCTCCAAAATCTCGCACAAACGCGGGAAAAAGCGCTCGTCAATGCGTTGTTCATCGAGGGAAATCCGGATCGCCCTGGCGAAACGCTCCCTCGCATCGTTGATATCCAGCAATTCGCGGGCCGACATTTTAAGGCCACCGGAGAAGTCATCAAAGCTGACCTGTCCAGAAACCACCAAAATACGGTCTTTTTGCATCAATTCTTCATATTTTTCCAGCGCTTCACTGAAAAGGGTCACGTCCAGACGGCCGGATTTGTCGTCCAGGGTGAAGATCCCCATCTTGTTGCCACGCTTGGTCACCATGCTGCGCGCCGCGATCACCAGCCCGGCGGCCGTGGTCACGGTATCCCGGGAGGTGGGGTGCAGATCGCACAATCGACCCGAGGTGTAGCGACGCAGCTCGCCGCTGTACTGGTTGATGGGGTGACCGGTGAGGTAGAGGCCGAGGGTCTCCCGCTCCCCTTCCAGCCAGATCTTGTCCGGCCAGTGGGGCACGTTGGCGAATGCCTTCTTGACGTCGTCGATCTCCTCGGTGAGCACCCCGAACATGTCCACCTGGCCCACCGCCTGGGCCTTGGCGTGCTGCTCGGCGGCGCGCATCGCCTCCTCCAGGGTCGCCATCAGGGCGGCCCGGTGGGGGCCGAGCCTGTCCATGGCGCCGGAGAGGATGAGCTTCTCCATCACCCGTTTGTTGAGCTTCTTGATGTCCACCCGGTTGCAGAAGTCGAACAGATCCCGGAAGGGACCGTCCTGATCCCGGGCACTGAGGATGGCCTCGATAGGGCCTTCCCCCACCCCCTTCACCGCGCCGATGCCGTAGACGATGTGGCCATCTTCATTGACGCTGAAGCGATAGCGACCGGTGTTCACGTCCGGCGGTATCACGGTCAGCCCCATGCGCTGGCACTCGTCCACCAGGGTCACTATCTTGTCGGTGTTGTCCATGTCCGCGGTCATCACCGCCGCCATGAACTCCGCCGGGAAGTGGGTCTTGAGCCAGAGGGTCTGGTAGGAGACCAGCGCGTAGGCGGCGGAGTGGGATTTGTTGAAGCCGTAGCCCGCAAACTTCTCCACCAGATCGAAGATCTTCATCGCCAGCTCACCGTCGACGCCGTTCTTGATGGCCCCTTCCTCGAAACCGGCCCGCTGCTTGGCCATCTCCTCTGGCTTCTTCTTGCCCATGGCCCGGCGCAGCATGTCTGCGCCGCCCAGGGTATAGCCCGCCAGCGTCTGGGCTATCTGCATCACCTGCTCCTGGTAGAGGATGATGCCGTAGGTGGGCTCGAGTATGGGTTTGAGGCTCTCGTGCTGCCACTTCTCGTCCGGGTAGGAGATGGCCTCCTTCCCGTGCTTTCGCTCGATGAAGTTGTCCACCATGCCGGACTGCAGGGGGCCCGGTCGGAACAGGGCCACCAGAGCGATCATGTCTTCGAAGCAGTCGGGCTGCAGTCGCTTGATGAGGTCCTTCATGCCGCGGGATTCGAGCTGGAACACCGCCGTGGTCTCGAAGCGCTGCAACAGGGCGAAGGACTTCTTGTCGTCGATGGGGATGGCGGCGATGTCGACCGGCGGCTTGTCCTCTTTGGCGAGCCGTGGGTTTATCATGCCGAGCGCCCAGTCGATGATGGTCAGCGTGCGCAGCCCCAGGAAGTCGAACTTCACCAGGCCCGCGTACTCCACGTCGTTCTTGTCGAACTGGGTGACCGGGTGGTGCCCCTCGTCGTCACAGTAGAGCGGAGCGAAGTCGGTGATCTTGGTGGGGGCGATGACCACGCCACCGGCGTGCTTGCCGGCGTTGCGCACCACCCCTTCCAGCCGGCGCGCCATGTCGATGAGGTCCTTGACCTCCTCGTCCTGCTCGTAGAGCTCGGGCAGCTTGGGCTCGGCCTCGAACGCCTTGGCCAGCGTCATGCCGGGATCCGGCGGAATGAGCTTGGAGATGCGATCCACGAAGCCGTAGGCGTGGCCCAGCACCCGGCCTACGTCCCGCACCACCGCCTTGGCCGCCATACTGCCGAAGGTGATGATCTGGGAGACCGCCTCCCGGCCGTACATCTCGGAGACGTGGTCGATCACCTCGTCCCGTCTGTCCATGCAGAAGTCGACGTCGAAGTCGGGCATGGAGACCCGCTCCGGGTTCAGGAAACGTTCGAACAGCAGGTCAAATTCCAGCGGATCCAGATCGGTGATCTTGAGGGCGTAGGCCACCAGCGACCCCGCCCCCGAGCCCCGGCCAGGACCGACGGGGATGCCGTTGTCCTTGGACCACTGGATAAACTCCATCACGATGAGGAAGTAACCGGGGAAGCCCATCTGGTTGATGACTTTGAGCTCGATCTCGAGGCGCTCGTCATACTCGCCACGCTTCTCTGCCCGTACCGCGGGGTCCGGGAACAGGAATTCGAGCCGCCCCTCCAGCCCCTCGCGGGATTTCATGACCAGGAAGTCTTCGGTGGTCATGTCGCCGGTGGGGAAATTGGGCAGGAAGTATTCGCCGAGGCGCACCGTCACGTTGCAGCGCTTGGCGATCTCCACCGTGTTCTCCAGCGCCTCGGGGATGTCGGCGAACAGCTCACACATCTCTTCCTGGCTGCGCAGGTACTGCTGCGGGCTGTAGCGGCGCGGGCGACGCTTGTCCATCAGGGTGTAGCCGTCGTGGATGGCCACCCGGATCTCGTGGGCATCGAAGTCATCGGCGTTGAGGAAAACCACCTCGTTGGTGGCCACCACGGGCACCTCGAACTCGGTCGCCAGGGCGACCGCCATGTGGAGATACACCTCCTCATCGGGCCGACCGGTGCGCAGCAGCTCCAGATAGTAGGCATCCGGGAAGTGTTGCTGATAGAAGGCGAGGCACTGCTCCACCATCTGGCGGTTGCCCTTGAGCAGGAACTTGCCCACGTCCCCTTCCCGCCCGCCGGAGAGCACGATGACCCCCTTGGCGTGATCACTGAGCCAGGCCTTGTCGATGACCGGGCGCCCCTGCACATGACCCCGCTGGTAGCCGCGGGAGATGAGCAGGGTGATGTTCTGGTAGCCGTCGTTGTCCATGGCCAGCAGGGTGAGGCGGAACTGCTCCTCGCCGAGCTCGTCGCTCTGCACCCAGAAATCCGCGCCGACGAGGGGCTTGATCCCCTTGCCATGGGCGGAGCCATAGAAGCGCACCAGGCCGCACATGTTCATCTGATCGGTCAGGGCTAGGGCGGGCATGCCGTTGGCCGCCGCCGCCGAGACGATGGGGCCAATCTTCTGCAGGCCGTCCACCATGGAGAAATCGGAGTGGACCCGCAGGTGGATGAAACGAGGATCGGCCATTTATTCGATCCCCAGGGCGCGGCGCACCGGTTTGAAGCTCTGCCGGTATTCGGGCAGGGGGCCGCGCTCGGCCAGGATGGCGAGGTGTTCGGCGGTGGGGTAGCCCTTGTGGCGGGCAAACCCATATTCGGGATGGCGGCTGTCCAGCTCGGTCATCTCCGCATCCCGGGTCACCTTGGCGAGGATGGAGGCGGCGCTGATGGCGGCCACCAGGCTGTCACCCTTGACCACGGCGCGAGCCTCCATGGGCAGGGCCGGGCAGCGGTTGCCGTCGATGAACACCAGCTCGGGCTGGATGTCGAGCCCCGCCACCGCGCGCTGCATCGCCAGCATGGTGGCGTGCAGGATGTTGAGCTCGTCGATCTCCGCCGGGCTGGCGCGGCCGATGGCGAAGGCCAGGGCCTTCTCCTTGATTTCGCTGAACAAGGCGAGGCGCTTCTTCTCGGAGAGTTTCTTGGAGTCGGCGAGGCCTGCGATCGGGTTCGCCGGATCCAGGATCACCGCGGCGGTGACCACGTCACCCACCAGGGGGCCACGGCCCACTTCATCAACCCCGGCCACTCGCTTGTCTTGTGGAATCTCGATTTGCATATCAAAGCCTTGAATCAAAACCGGCCCCGCAGGGCCAGTGTCAGCACAACATCACGCCGATGGCGACCCGCCACGTCTATCTGTCCAGCAGCTCGGCCACGGCCTCTGCCGCCTGCACATCCGCGTTGCAGCGGATCTGCTGGTGCAACCGGGTGAAGGTGGCGATGAGCTCGCGGTTGTCGTTGTCCAGCAGCTTGTTGACCTCCTGCACCAGATTGCAGGGGGTGCACTCGTGCTGGATGAGTTCGGGCACCAGCATCTTGTCCGCCAAGAGGTTCGGCAGGGAGACATAATCCGTCTTCACCAGCCACTGGGCCAGCCAGTAGCTGAACGGCTTGAGTTTGTAGCCCACCACCATGGGTTTTTTCACCAGCATGGCTTCCAGCGCCGCGGTGCCCGAGGCCAGCATCACCACGTCGGCGGCGATCATGGCCTCACGGCCCTGCTCATCGAGGAACACCATGTTGAGATCCGGGGCCACCTCGGCCTTGATGGCGAGGAACTGCTCGCGCCGCTTGGCATTGACCAGCGGCACGATGAAGCCGAGATCCGGGCAGTGAACGGTCAGCTGCTTGCACGCCTCGAGGAAGACCGGGGCCATGAAGGCCACTTCGGCGGTGCGACTGCCGGGCAGTACCGCCAGCCAGCGGCGGGAGGGGTCTATGCCCAGCTCCTTGCGCACGGCAGCCTGATCCGGCTCCAGCGGAATGGCATCGGCCATGGTGTGCCCGACGAAGCGGCAGGGGGCATCGAAGCGGTCGTAGAAGGCCTTCTCGAATGGCAGGAAGGCGAGCACCATGTCGGTGGCGGCCTTGATCTTGTGAATACGGCTCTGACGCCAGGCCCAGACGGAGGGGCTGACATAGTGAACCGTCTTGATACCGGCGCGGCGCAGTTTCAGCTCCACCCCGATATTGAAATCCGGTGCATCCACGCCGATGAAGATATCGGGCGGATTGGCGATGAAGTGGCGCAGCAGCTCGCGGCGCACCTGCAGGATGCGGGGAAGACGCCCCAGCACCTCGCTGATGCCCATGACGGAGAGCTCCTCCATCTCGAACAGGGCCTTGACGCCGAGGGCCTGCATGCGCGGCCCGGCGATGCCTTCGAACTGGGCATCGGGGTAGCGGGCCTTGAGCTCGCGCACCAGGCCGGCTGCCAGGATGTCGCCGGAGGTCTCTCCGGCGACGATGCCGATGCGAAAGGGCTTAGGCACGAATGATCCCGCGCTCGTTGTCTTTGAGGAAATCCACATAGAGCTGAACGGCAGGTTCACTGGCTGCCATCTCGGTCAGTACGGGAAGTACCTCTTCGATGGTCTTGCCGGAGCGGAAAATTTCTTTATAGGCGCGTTTTACCGCAGAAATCGCTTCCGGGCTGTAACCGCGACGACGCAGGCCCTCGGAGTTGACCCCGAACGGCTTGGCGTAGTTGCCGGCAGCCATCACATAGGGCGGCACGTCCTTGTTCAGGGCGGCGCAGCCACCGACGAAGGCGTGGGAGCCGACACGGCCGAACTGATGGATGGCGGAGAGGCCACCGAAGATGACGAAGTCGCCGATCACCACGTGACCCGCCAGGGTCGCGTTGTTGGCGAAGATGCAGTTGTCACCGATGATGCAGTCGTGAGCCACGTGCACGTTGACCATGAACAGGTTGCCGCTGCCCACCTTGGTCAGGGCGTGATCCTGGGTGGTGCCACGGTGCACGGTGCAGTTCTCGCGAAAGACGTTGTTGTCGCCGATCTCGAGGAAGGTGCGCTCGCCGGCGTACTTCTTGTCCTGGCAATCCTCACCGATGGAGCTGTGCTGGAAGATCTTGTTGCCGCGACCGATCTTGGTGGGCCCCTTGATCAACACATGGGAGCCTACCCAGGTGTTGTCGCCGATTTCCACCTCGGCGCCAATGACGGAGAAGGGGCCGATTTCAACCCCTTTGCCAATCACTGCGGTCTCATGGACGATGGCGGTCTCGTGAATGATGGCAGTCTGATCGATCACGTTCGTTAAACCTCGCGTTTGGCGCACATCAGCTCGGCGGTGCAGACAATTTCACCATCAACGGTAGCAACACCGGTGAACTTGGCAATGCCGCGGCGCTCTTTCAGGAACTCCACGTCCAGCACCAGCTGGTCGCCGGGACCGACCGGGCGCTTGAAGCGCGCGTTGTCGATGGAGGCAAAGTAATAGAGTTCGTTGGGGGACGGCTTGCCCACCATGGTAAAGGCCAGGATGCCGGTGGCTTGCGCCATGGCTTCCAGGATCAGCACGCCGGGGAACACCGGCTTGGCCGGGAAGTGGCCTTGAAAGATCGGCTCGTTGAAGGAGACGTTCTTGATGGCACGCAGGGTCTTGCGCTCATCGCTGATCTCGTAGTTCTCGACCTTGTCCACCATCAGGAAGGGATAACGGTGGGGCAGCAAGTCCATGATTTCCTGGATACCCAGGCTCTTCTTTTCAGTAGTCAAAACAGTACCCTATACCAATCGTGATTATTCTTGATCCAGCTTTTTCTCAAGTCGGCTCAACCGCTTGTGCATCTCTTCGATACGCATCACCCGGGCGGCGGTCTTGCGCCACTCTTTATTGGTCTGCAGGGGGATGCCGGAGGAGTAGACACCGGGCTCGGTAATGGGTCGCATCACCATGGCCATACCGGTGACGGTGGCCTGGTCGCAGATCTCCATGTGCCCGTTGAAGACGGAAGCGCCGCCAATGATACAGTATTTGCCGACCTTGAGACTACCGGCCATCACGGTGGAGCCCGCCACGGCGGTGCCGTAGCCAATCTCGACGTTGTGAGCTATCTGGCACTGGTTGTCGATGATGACGTTGTCCGCGATGCGGGTATCTTCCAGCGCACCTCGGTCAATGGTGGTACAGGCCCCGATTTCGACCCGATTGCCGATGGTCACGCCGCCGAGCTGGGGGATCTTGATCCACTCGCCACGCTCGTTGGCATAACCGAAACCGTCGGCCCCGATCACGGTGCCGGCTTGCACCAGACAGTCCGTGCCCAGGGTCACGTTGTGATAGAGGGTGACGTTGGCCCACAACCGGGAGCGCGCTCCCAGTCGGGTATTCTGGCCAACGAAACAACCCGGGCCGATGCGCACGTCATCCCCCAGCACGACGCCGGATTCGATGACGGCATTGGCGCCGATGGCCACTCTCTCGCCCAGTTGCACGTTTGCCGCGATGACGGCGCTCGGATGGATATCCGTGGCCGGCTGCGGGGTGGTGTCCAGCAGTTGGGCTACCCGGGCAAAGCCCACGTAGGGGTCTTTGAGCACCAGGGCATTGGTGGGACAGAAGGGCAAGTCCGCCTCGGTGATGAGCACGGCCGTGGCCTTGCTCTGCTCCAGATAGTGGCGGTACTTCTTGTTGGACAGGAAGGTGATATCACCCTCCCCGGCCTTTTCCAGTGTCGCGACCTTGCGGATTTCCTGGGTTCCATCCCCATGAACCTGGGCCCCCAGTTGCTGGGCCAGCTGTGCGAGAGTGAATGCCATCAATTAGTTGCTCTTGCTTACCTGAGAAATGACCTGGGCAGAGATGTCCATCTTGCTGGCGGCATACGGGGCGGCATTGCGCTCCAGCACCAGATCATAACCATTGCTCTTGGCGATGGAATCGATGGCAGCCTGCACCTTGGTCAGGATCTTGCCACGCTCTTCGGCCTGACGACGACCATTGTCCTGCTCGAAGGCCTGACGCTTCTGGTTGAATTCCATCTGCAGCTTGGCCAGTTTCTCCTGGTTCTGCTTCTTCTGGTCGTTGCTCATGAAGGCTTCATCCTTCTTGAACTTCTCGACCAGCTTCTGGCCGTCGGACTCCAGCTTCTGCAGCTCGCGCATGCGCGGCTCGAATTCGCTCTTGAGCTTCTTGGCCACGGCGTCACGCTGGGGCAACTTCTGGAAGACTTCGCTCATGTCGACCACGGCGATCTTGGTATCAGCCCAGGCGGAGCCCATACCGGCAGCCATCAGTGCAAGACTCAAACCAGCTACTTTCAACGCTTTCTTCACACTTACTCCTTGGTCCCTCGGTTGAGGGCTACCTGATTTACTCGATTGTGCAAGCAGTCTCAAGACCGCCTGTTGCCTGGTGAGGCTCGCCCGTTGCGCGCCCCATCATTGAATACCCCCACCTGGGTGGGGGGAACATCCGCGCAACTCGTCAGAAGGTGCGGCCGATGTTGAAGGAGAAGACTTCGGTATCGTCCCCTTCGTATTTCTTGAGCGGTTGTGCCAGCACGAACACCAGGGGGCCCATGGGAGAGAGCCACTGCAGGGAGAGGCCGGCGGACATCCGGATATTGCTGGGGTCAGAATAGTCCATCAGATAGTTACAGCCACTGAAGCAACGGTTCTGGTAATCGCTGTAGTCGAACGTGGTGTCCCACACGGTACCGGCATCGATGAAGAAGCTGGTCCGCAGCTGGGGCTGATAGCTCTCGGACGCGAACGGCGTCGGCACTATCATCTCCAGGGAGGCGACCGCCAGAGCGTTGCCCCCGACCGAGCTGTCGGTGCCCTGGATCACGTCGTTACCACCCAGGTTGTAGTAGTAGAGCGCCTTCGGACCCACGGTGTTGCTCTTGAAGCCGCGCAGGGTATCGAAGCCACCGGCATAGTAGTTCTCGAAGAACGGCAGCACATGATCGTAGTCGCCGTTGCTGCCATAGCCGTTGCCATAGGAGGCACGGGCCTTGGCCAGCATGACCCACTGGTGATCCGCATCAAACGGGAAATAATGTGCGTCTTCGGCATTGAGCTTGAAGTACTGCAAGTCCATGCCCGGCACGGTCACCTTGGCATTGACCCGCTGACGATCCCCCGCGGTCGGGAACTGGCCCTTGTTGAGAGTGGAACGGGTCCAGCCGGCGGTGACGTCGACGGTGTTGAACACCATGCGGTTCTCGCCATCCAGGTTGGACTGGTACACCTTCCAGAACTCATCCACCTGGACATAGGGGTTGGGCTGGGACAGCTTGTTGTTCTCGTAGCCGAGGCTGAAGTCGAGGCGGTTGTTCTCGTTGACCGGGAAACCACTGGAGAGGCGGAAGCCGATGGTGGTGTTCTCGTAGTCCACGATGTTGGCGTCGGCCGCGCTGAACTTGTTGTAGTAGAGGCGACCGCCCAGGCTGACCCCGTCGACGGTGAAGTAGGGATCGTTATAGCTGAGATCGATGTTCTTCGAGTAGTCGTTGGTGCTGGCGTTGATACCGATCTTCTTGCCGGTACCCATGAAGTTGTCCTGCTGCAGACCCGCCTGCAGGCTCAGGCCCGACTCGGTGCCATAGCCGATACCGGCGTTGATGGAACCGGCCGGCTGCTCCTTGACCTTGAAGTCGAGATCGACCTGGTCATCGCTGCCCGCCACCCGCTTGGTGTCCACTTCGGCACTCTCGAAGAAGCCCAGACGGTTGAGACGGGTCTTGGACTGCTCGACGTTGTCGGAGGAGAGCCAGGTGCCTTCCATCTGACGCATCTCGCGACGCAGCACTTCGTCCTTGGTGGTGACGTTGCCGGTGAAGTTGATGTTGCGCACGTAGACACGGGGACCCGGCTCCACGTTGACGATGAGCTCGACCTCTTTGGTGGCGTCATTGACCTGGGGGAAGGTGGTCACCTTGGGATAGGCGTAGCCGTAGCGGCCGAGGAACTTGGAGAGCACCTCTTCGGTGTGGGTCACCTGGCTCGCGGAATAGACGCTGCCGGCTTCGATGGGGATCAGCCCCTGCATCTCGCCGCCGCGATCGATGAGATCGCCCTTGATCTGCACGCCGGAGACCTTGTACTGGTCCCCTTCCTTGATGTTCAAGGTGACGTAGACCCCCTTTTTGTCCGGGGTCATGGAGACCTGGGTGGACTCCTGGCTGAAGCGGATGTAGCCGCGGTCCATGTAGTAGGAGCGCAGCACTTCGATGTCGCCCGCCAGCTTCTGCTTCTGGTAGCGCTGGTCGCCGGTGAAGTTCCACCAGGGCACATCATCCTTGAGGGAGAGCTGGGCCAGCAGCTTCTCTTCCGGGAACACCTGGTTGCCGACGATGTTGATCTGCTGGATCTTGGCCGCTTCCCCTTCCACGAAGGTGAACTTCAGATCGACCCGGTTGCGGGGCAGCGGGGTGACGATGGCCTTGACCTTGGCGGAGTACTTGCCCACGCCATAGTAGAAATCTTCGAGGCCCTTCTCGAGGGAGCTCAGCACGGTACGATCCAGGGGATCACCGACCCGGATGCCGGAGGACTCCAGGCTCTGGGTCAGCTGCTCTTCCTTGATGTCCTTGTTGCCGGAGAACTCGATGCTGGAGATGGTCGGGCGTTCCTTCACCACCACTTGCAGCACCTGGCCGTCACGGTAGACCTTGACGTCCTCGAAGTTGCCCGAGGCATAGAGCCGCTTGATGGCGTTGGCCAGAGAGACGGAGTCGACGGAGTCACCGACCCGCACCGGCAGATTCAACAGGGCGGCGCCCAGGGTCACCCGCTGCAGACCCTCGACCTGAATGTCTTGCACCACAAAAGAGGCAGGGGCCGCCTGAGCCAGGAAGCTGGCTCCCAGCAGGCAACTCAACACCAATGCTTTTTTAACAGCCATTTTGTTCTTATGTGTCCTTGTTGATGCTCTAGCCTCAGAGGCGAGCGAAATCATTAAACAGCGCAATGCCCATCAGTAACATCAGAATGGCGGCGCCTATCCTGAACCCAACTTCCTGAATTTTTTCTGGTACCGGCTTGCCGGTGACTGCCTCGATGAGGAAGTAGACCAAGTGGCCGCCATCCAGCACCGGCAGGGGGAACAGATTGATGATCCCCAGATTGACGCTGATGAGCGCCAGGAAACCGAGGAAATAGACCAGTCCGTAATCGGCGCTGCTGCCGGCGCCCTTGGCAATGGAGATGGGGCCGCTCAGGTTGTCCAGCGAGACGATGCCACCAATCAGCTTGCCAATCATGTCAAAGGTCAGCGTGATCAGGCTCCAGGTCTTCTGGAGGCCATGCCACAGGGCTTGCAAAGGCCCATACTGTAACAGAACTCGATACTCATCCGGTAATGGAACCAGTTGTGGCGACAGGCCGACGAAACCAACCAGTTCCCCCCTCACTTTCTTCGCATCCGGGGTCAGGGCCAGGGTCAGCTCGCTGCCTTTCCGCTCCACCGTCACCTGCAATGCCTGCTCCGGAGAGTGCTGCACCCGCTGGACGAACTGGGTCCACTCGGTGATCGCCTCATCCCCTACCCGTTTGATGCGATCCCCGACCTGCAGGCCCGCCTTCTCGCTGGCGCTGTTGGGGACGATGGCATCGACCACGGGCAGCACCTTGCCGCCAAGGGGCACGATGCCGAGGCTGCCGATGGGGGACTCCTTGTCCGGATCGAAGGTCCAGCTCTCCAGCATCAGCGTCTTGTCGGTGGCATAGCTGGTATCTGCCGCTTTCAGCTTGAGCTGCACGGAGCTATCACCCAGGTGACTGATGAGGGCGTAGGTCACCGCCTCCCAATCCCCCGTGGTCTCATCCCCCACGCCGACAATTTCCATGCCGGGCAGGACACCCGCCTCGGCCACGATGGAGCCGGGGCGAACCTCGCCAACCACCGGTTTGACGCTTGGGACACCAATCATGAACATCAGCCAGAAGGCGAACAGGGCAAACACGAAATTGGCCATGGGGCCGGCCGCGACGATGGCCATCCGAGCCCAGACGCTCTTGTGGTTGAAAGCCTGCTGCTCTTCACCGGGCTTGAGCTCATCGACCCGGCCGTCCAGCATCTTCACATAGCCACCGAGGGGGATCAGGGCCAGCACGTATTCAGTGCCATCCTTGCCGATACGGCGCCAGATAGCCTTGCCAAACCCGATGGAGAAGCGCTCCACCTTGACGCCGCAGCGGCGGGCCACCCAGAAGTGGCCGAATTCATGGACCGCAACCAGCAGTCCGAGGGCGACGATGAAGGCCCCGATATTCCAGAGAACCCCGCCCATCAGTGCGCCACCCCGGCGTCATGGGCGCGGCGGGATGGGAACGACAGTTGCATTCCAATCATCGAGCAAGCTCCTTAATCAGTTGCTGGGCACGGGCACGGGCCACAGTGTCCAGCGCAATCAGATCGTCCAGGGAGGTGGCGGGGCTGTCGCCCAGGGCTCCCATGATGGACTCGTTGACTCTGGCAATATCCATAAATCCGATCCGCTCTGCAAGAAAAGCCGCGACGCTCTCCTCATTGGCGGCATTGAGGGAGGTCGTCGCCGCCTGTCCCTGCGCACAGGCGGCCATGGCCAGTGCCAGGCAGGGATAGCGCTCGTAGTCCGGACGGATAAAGCTGAATTCTCCGACACTGAAGAAATCCAAAGGTTCAACGCCGGACTCAATCCTGGCCGGATATGCCAGAGCGTGGGCGATGGGGGTGCACATGTCGGGATTGCCGAGCTGGGCCAGCACGGAGCCATCCTTGTACTGCACCATGGAGTGGATGACCGACTGGGGGTGGATCACCACCTGGATCTGCTCGGGGGCGGCATTGAACAACCAGCGCGCCTCTATGTATTCGAGCCCCTTGTTGATCATGGTGGCGGAATCCACCGAGATCTTGGCCCCCATGGACCAGTTCGGGTGAGCGACCGCCTGGGCCGGGGTGACCCTATCCAGCTCGGCGATGTCGGTATAACGGAAGGGGCCGCCGGAACCGGTCAGCAGTATCTTGCTGATGCCGGCCCCCGCCAGATCGCAGAAACCGGGCTGGCGCTGGATATCCTCTGGCAGGCACTGGAAGATGGCATTGTGTTCACTGTCGATGGGCAGCAGGGTGGCACCGCAATCGCGCACCGCCTCCATGAAGAAGGCCCCGGACATCACCAGCGCCTCCTTGTTGGCCAGCAGGATGCGCTTGCCCGCCCGCACGGCGGCCATGGTAGGCGCCAGTCCGGCGGCGCCGACGATGGCCGCCATGACGCTATGGGCGTCGGGATGGGCGGCCACGTCGCACAGGGCGGCCTGACCGGACAGCACCCGGGTGGCGCTGCCATGGGTCTTGAGGCGCTCCGCCAGCTCGCGTGCCGCGCCCGCATCGACCATGACGGCAAAACGGGGGGAGAATTCGAGACAGTCTCGCAGCATGGCATCCACGCTGCGGGCCGCCGTCAGCGCCAGCACCTGCCAGCGCCCCGGGTTCTGTCGCAGTACCTTGAGGGTGCTCTGACCGATGGAGCCCGAGGCTCCCAGGATCACCAGGTTGGACATTAGAACTCCTGACTGAGAAGCAGATAGCTGAGCAAGAAGACCGGCAGCGCCGCCGTCAGGCTGTCGATACGGTCAAGGATGCCGCCATGGCCCGGCAGCAGGGTGCCGGAATCCTTGATGCCCGCTTCGCGCTTGAACATGCTTTCGGTGAGATCGCCGAGCACGGAGGCCAGCACCGCCAGCAAAGAGCAGAGCAACACCACCCCCATCTTGGCGGGTACGAAGCCCATGAACCAGGTGACACCGACCGCCAGCAGGCTCGCGGTAAACAGGCCGCCCAGCATGCCCTCGATGGTTTTACCCGGGCTCACCGCCGGCGCCAGCTTGTGTTTGCCGAATGCCTTGCCGAAAAAATACGCGCCAGAATCTGCCGCCCAGACCAGTCCCATGACGAACAGCAGGATCCAGGCCCCCATCATGGGGTCGTGATAGAAGTTGTAGCCACGGATGGCCACCAGGGACCAGAAGAAGGGCACCAGGGTGACCAGGCCGAACAGGGACTTGAGCCAGATGGACTTTTGCCACAGCTTGGCGCTCTGGGGGTAGCGCAATACCAGCAGCAGCCCCAGCAGCCACCAGCTGACCGCGGTCCAGAGTACCCCCATCAGCAGGGGATGCAGCTGCGGGATCCAGAGTTGCTCCACCGGCACCCAATACAGGCTGGCGCCGAGCAACAGGCAGAACACCAGCGGCAACCATTGCTGCGGCTGGGCAGAGACGAAGGCGCTCCATTCACGGCTGGCCAGCACGAAGACCAGGGCGGCCAGCAGGGCGAAGAATTTCAATGGCAGAAAAAACAGTGCCCCCAACACCAGGGGTACTAGCAGCAATACGGTAATAATTCGTTGTTTTAGCAAAAGAACCTCTCTCTTGGGAGCGGGATTTAGCCGGTCTGGTGCTCGGCGATCAATGCCCGTATCTGTTCACCCGTGCACCCGAAGCGACGCTCGCGGGCCACGAAGGAGGCTACCGCCTCACTGAACTCGGCCTCGTTGAAATCGGGCCACAATACCGGAGTAAAATAGAGCTCGGCATAGGCCAGCTGCCACAGCACAAAGTTGCTGATGCGATGGTCACCACCGGTGCGGATGAGCAGGTCCACCGGCGGCAGACCGGCCATGCAGACCTGGTCTGCCAGCATCCCCTCGTCGATCGCCTCCGCATCCAGCTCACCGGCTGCCACGGCGCGGGCCAGCTTGCGAGCAGCCTGGGCGATGTCCCACTGCCCACCATAGTTGGCAGCAATGTTGAGGGTCAGCCCCTGATTGGCGGCAGTCAATGCCTCCGCCTTGGCAATCTTGGCCTGCAACCGTTCGCTGAAACGGGCGGTATCGCCGATCACCTTGAGACGGATGCCGTTGCTGTGCAACTTGGTCACCTCGCGTCCCAGCACCGTCATGAACAGCTCCATCAGGGCGTTCACCTCCCCTTCGGGACGGCGCCAGTTCTCGCTTGAAAACGCAAACAGCGTCAGCGCCTCCATCTGGGCGCGGGCGGCGAAGGTCACGGCTTCACGGACGGACTTCACACCCGCCTTGTGACCCGAGACCCGCATCTTGCCGCGGTTTTGAGCCCAGCGACCGTTTCCATCCATGATGATGGCAACGTGACGAGGCAAGGACGAGCTGGCGCTATCGCCCAGCGCTGCCAAAAGCGACATTCATTTCTCCCACAAAGACAAAAGCGCCGTGCAGGGGCACTACACGGCGCTCGTAATATACCTGTCGGAGGCTTAGATTTCCATTAGCTCCTTTTCCTTCGCAGCCAGCGCTTCGTCTACCAGCTTGATGAAGGAATCGGTGAGCTTCTGGATCTCTTCCTGGCCACGACGGTCGTCGTCTTCGGAGATCTCTTTGTCCTTGAGCAGGGACTTGAAGTCGGCGTTGGCATCACGACGGATGTTGCGCACCGCAACCCGGGCACCTTCCGCTTCGGCGCGGACGATCTTGGTCAGATCGCGACGACGCTCTTCGGTCAGCGGCGGCAGGGGCACGCGCAGGGTCTGGCCGTTGCTGGAGGGGTTCAGGCCCAGATCGGAGGTCAGGATGGCTTTTTCCACCGCCTGGATCATAGAGCGATCGAAGATGGAGATGGAGAGCGTACGGGCATCTTCCGCCACGACGTTGGCCAACTGTTTCAGAGGAGTGGCGGCACCGTAATACTCCACCTGGATGCCGTCGAGCAGGCTCGGGTGAGCACGGCCGGTACGGATCTTGGACATCTGGGTTTTGAGCGATTCTACGCTCTTGGCCATGCGGTCCTTGGCGTCGTTTTTAATCTCGTTGATCACAGTGTTTTCCTTTTGGCGAACGAGCCGGTACGCGGCTCGTGTCTATCTTATTGACTGGCGTAATGGATAAGCACGCCTAATGACCCAGGTTATCTTATTAGCTGGTGTCATGAGCAAGTGCACAGGGTTGCCCACTCTACCCGATTGGCCAGCCATGGATAAGAAAGTCCGATGACTGACGCTATCTTACTTGCTGGCCTGATGGATCAGGGTGCCTTCCGGCTCACCCATGATGACACGGCGCAGGGCACCCGGCTTGTTCATGTTGAACACCCGGATCGGCAGATCGTGATCACGGGCCAGAGTAAAGGCTGCAAGATCCATTACCTTGAGTTCTTTTTCAAGAACTTCATCATAACTCAGTTCGTGATACAGCACGGCATCCGGATTCTTGACCGGATCGTCGGTGAACACGCCATCGACCTTGGTCGCTTTCAGCACCACGTCGGCTTCGATCTCGATACCGCGCAGGCAGGCTGCGGAGTCGGTGGTGAAGAAGGGGTTGCCGGTACCGGCGGAGAAGATGACCACCTTGCCGGCGCGCAGCTGGCTGATGGCTTCGGCCCAGCTGTAGGAGTCACAGACCCCCTGCAGGGAGATGGCCGACATCAGGCGGGCATTCACATAAGCACGATGCAGGGCATCACGCATGGCCAGGCCGTTCATGACGGTCGCCAGCATGCCCATGTGGTCACCCACCACGCGGTTCATGCCCGCCTTGGCAAGACCGGCGCCACGGAACAGGTTGCCGCCACCGATGACCAGACCAACCTGAACACCCAGCTCAACCAGCTCTTTGATCTCTTGGGCCATCCGTTCCAGCACCGCCGGATCAATGCCAAAACCCTCGGATCCTTGCAGGGCTTCACCACTCAACTTCAGAAGAACACGTCTGTATGCAGGCTTGGGATTGGTACTCATGTCACTGATTCCTGGTCATATAAAGACCGCGACATAAGTCGCGGTCTGGGGAAACGGAAAAACCGGTTCGATTAGGCCTTCTGAGCGGCCGCGATCTGGGCTGCTACTTCAGCAGCGAAATCGGTCTCTTGCTTCTCGATGCCTTCGCCCACTTCGAAACGGGTGAAGGAGACAACGTCAGCGCCTTCTTTCTTCAGCAGATCGGCAACAGTGATGGACGGATCCTTCACGAAGGGTTGACCAGTCAGGGAAACCTCACCGGTGAACTTCTTCATGCGGCCTTCAACCATCTTCTCGGCGATGTCTTTCGGCTTGCCGGAGTTGATGGCGATGTCGATCTGGATTTCGCGCTCTTTGGCAACGACTTCGGCAGACACGTCTTCCGGCTTGACGAATTGCGGGCTGTTGGCAGCAACGTGCATGGCCAGATCTTTGGCCAGCTCGGCAGTACCACCGGCCAGCTTGGTGATAACACCGATGCGGGAACCGTGTACGTAGGTACCCAGGTTGTCACCTTCAACCAGCATCACGCGACGCAGGTTCATGTTCTCACCGATCTTGGCGATCAGGTTGGTGATGGTCAGCTCAACAGACTCACCGTTACCGAAGTCGGCCGCCTTCAGGGCGTCAACGTCAGCAATTTTCTGGGTCGCGGCGATGTCGGCGATCTTCTGGCCCATGGCCATGAAGCTGGCATCTTTGGCGACGAAGTCGGTTTCGCTGTTCAGCTCGATCATGGCGGCAACGTTGCCTTCGGTACGGGCGAAGATCACGCCTTCAGCGGCGATACGGCCCGCTTTCTTGGCGGCCTTGGCCTGACCGGATTTACGCATGTTCTCGATGGCCAGCTCGATATCACCAGCAGCTTCTTCCAGTGCTTTTTTGCAATCCATCATGCCAGCGGCGGTGCGCTCGCGCAGTTCTTTTACCAGGGCGGCAGTAACGTTAGCCATGTCCAGTATCCTCGGTCTTGATTTGACAAGAAACAGGGGCCACAAGGGCCCCTGCTAACCAATTACATCAGCTTGGTTAATAAGGGCTTTTCAGTCCTTACTAATTACTCAGCTTCAACGAAGCCATCTTGTTCGGCTTGAACAACGATGTCCTGAGCGCGAGCTTCCAGTACGGTGTCAGCGGCAGCATTCAGGTACAGCTGTACGGCACGGATAGCATCGTCGTTACCCGGGATGACGTAATCAACGCCGTCCGGGTTGGAGTTGGTATCAACGATGGAAACTACCGGGATACCCAGGTTGTTGGCTTCTTTGATAGCGATGTGCTCGTGGTCGGCATCGACAACGAACAGAACGTCAGGCAGGCCGCCCATGTTCTTGATACCACCCAGGCTCTTCTCCAGCTTTTCCATTTCGCGAGTACGCATCAGCGCCTCTTTCTTGGTCAGCTTGTCGAAGGTACCGTCTTGGCTCTGGGTTTCCAGATCCTTCAGACGCTTGATGGACTGACGAACGGTTTTCCAGTTGGTCAGCATGCCACCCAGCCAGCGGTGGTTCACATAGAACTGGTCGCAACGCTCAGCGGCTTCTTTAACGGCTTCAGACGCGGCACGCTTGGTACCTACGAACAGTACCTTGCCCTTCTTGGCAGCTACGGAGCTGATGAAGTTCATGGCATCGTCAAACATCGGAACGGTTTTTTCCAGGTTGATGATGTGAACTTTGCTGCGGGCGCCGAAGATGTAGGACTTCATTTTCGGGTTCCAGTAACGAGTCTGGTGACCGAAGTGAACGCCGGCTTGCAGCATGTCGCGCATAGAAACTTTAGCCATTTTATACCTCTGTATTGGGGTTAGGCCTCCACACATCCCATGTAACCGACCCCAAAGGGGCACCCCGGTACAGGTGTCGATGTGTGTGTGTTGTTTAAGTAAGGGTGATGGAGCGAGGAACAAGTTCCCCATTCCGGCGCGCTTTATACCATAAGTTTGCATGGGATACCACCGGCCGCCTGCCTAAAAATCCCCCCGTCTGAACCGGGGTGCGACCGCTGGCTGACGTTGGGATGACGATCACACTGGAAGTGAACGGGGGTTGGGGATAAAATTTTGTCCTGATTGCAAACGCATCTATTTTTCATTACCTGGCTGGGTCATCCCGCGATGAGAGGCCAGGGTCGCAAGAGAGAATCCATGTCCATCACCATCAAGACTCCCGAAGAGATCGAAAAAATGCGCGTTGCCTGCCAACTGGCAGCCGATGTGCTGGTCATGATCGCCCCCCATGTAAAGGCCGGCGTGACCACGGATGAGCTCAATACCCTGTGCCACGACTTCATCGTCAATGTGCAACAGGCCGTCCCGGCGCCGCTGAACTACCACGGCTTCCCCAAGTCCATCTGCACCTCGGTGAACGATGTCATCTGTCACGGCATCCCCAACCACAAGAAGCTGCGGGAAGGGGACATCCTCAACATCGACATCACCGTCATCAAGGATGGCTACCACGGCGACACCTCCGCCATGTTCATCGTCGGCCAGACCACCCCCCTGCGTCGTCAACTGTGCAAGGTGGCTCAGGAGAGCCTCTACGCCGCCATCAAACGGGTCCGTCCCGGCATGTGCATCACCGAAATTGGCGCCGTGATCCAGCCCATCGTCGAGCAAGCCGGTTTCTCCGTGGTCCGTGACTATTGTGGCCACGGCATCGGTGCCGAGTTCCACGAAGAGCCGCAGATCCTGCACTATCGCAACGGCGGCAAGCAGGAGCTCAAGCCCGGCATGTGCTTCACCATCGAGCCCATGGTCAACAGCAAGAAGTATCACTGCCGCATCAACCCGAAAGATGGCTGGACGGTAACCACCAAGGATGGCGGCGACTCCGCCCAGTGGGAGCACACCCTGCTGGTGACCGAAGACGGTTGCGAGGTGATGACCCTGCGCCCCGATGACACTATCGACCGCTTCATCAAACACGGTTAACATCAAACCCCGGCCCATGCCGGGGTTTGTGTTTTCAAGACGACGAGATGCCATGGACGCCAGCCTGCTTTCCCCCCACCTGTTGCCCGACGATCAGCTCAGCCGCGAGAACTGCAAGGAGTACCTCAGCCGCTTTCTCACCTGGTTGCACGCGCGTTTCGATGCCGGCGACAACATCATCGAACTGGTGGCGACCCGCTCCGAATACATGGATGCACTGCTGACCCGCTTGTGGTGCAAGTTCGGCTTCGACAAGACCCCCCTCACCCTGATTGCGGTGGGCGGTTATGGCCGCGGCGAGCTGCACCCCCACTCCGACATCGATCTCCTGATCCTCTATGAAGGGGACGAGCTCGACGAGGTGCTGGGGCTGCGCATCGGCGAGTTCATCACCCTGCTGTGGGATCTCAAGCTGGAGGTGGGGCAGTCGGTGCGCAACGTGAGCGAATGCATCGAGCAGGGCCGGGCCGACATCACGGTCGCCACCAACCTCATCGAGGCCCGCTACATCACGGGTCGTCTTGCCGGCTTCGAGCAGTTGCAGGCCGCCACCCTGCCCCAGCATTTCTGGCCGAGCGAGGAGTTCTTTCGCGCCAAGCGCGAGGAGCAAACCCTGCGTCACCGGCAGTTCCTCGGCACCGCCTACAAGCTCGAGCCGGATCTCAAGAGCAATCCGGGTGGCCTTCGCGACATCCAGACCCTGGCCTGGGTCGCCCGCCGCCACTTCGGGGCCACCACCTTGTTCGAGATGACCAGCCACGGGTTCCTCAACCGCGCCGAGTACCGCGAACTGCTCGACTGCCAGAATTTCCTCTGGAAGGTGCGCTTCGCCCTGCACATGGCCATCAACAAGGGGGACAACCGTCTGCTGTTCGACAGGCAGCGCACCGTGGCCCAGATGCTGGGCTTCGAGGGAGAGGGCAACGGCCCGGTCGAGCAGATGATGAAGCGCTTCTACCAGACGGTGCGGCGGGTGGCGGAACTCAACGAGATGCTGCTGCAGCTGTTTGACGAGGCCATCCTCGGCAATACCGCCATGGACGTGCGCCGCATCAGCGACGAGTTCCAGCTGCGTGGCCGCCTCATCGACGCGGTGGACTCCGAGCTGTTTGGCCGGGATCCCGCCGCCATATTGCGCCTCTTCTACCAGATAGCCCAGCACCCCGACATCGCCGGCATCCACTCCGCCACCCTGCGCCAGCTGCGCGAAGCCAGACGCACCCTCAGCTGCTGGCTGCAGGACCTGCCCGAATGCAGGCGCCTGTTCATGGCGCTGCTGCGCCACCCCAACGGCATCGGCCGGCCGCTCACGCTCATGCACAAGTACGGGATCCTGGCGGCCTATCTGCCCCAGTGGAACCTCATCGTCGGCCAGATGCAGTTCGACATGTTCCACGCCTACACGGTGGACGAGCACACCCACCGGCTGCTCCAGAACATTCACCGCTTCGCCAATCCGGCCAGCCGCCAGACTCACCCGCTCTGTCACGAGGTGTTCACCCAGTTGCGCAAGCCGGAGCTGCTCAGCATCGCCGCCCTGTTCCACGACATCGCCAAGGGCCGGCGCGGGGATCACTCCGAGCTCGGCGCCGTGGATGCCCTGGAGTTCTGCCAGCTGCACGGGCTGGATCGCTACGAGAGCCGCCTGGTGGCCTGGCTGGTACGCCATCACCTGCTGATGTCGGTCACCGCCCAGCGGCGGGACATCTATGACCCCGAGGTGGTGTCCGACTTCGCCCAGAAGGTGCGGGACGAATTGCACCTCGACCTGCTCTATTGCCTCACCGTGGCGGACATCTGCGCCACCAACGACACCCTCTGGAACGACTGGAAGGGCACCCTGCTGCGGGAGCTCTACTTCGCCACCCAGAAGGCGCTGCGCCAGGGGCTGGAGAATCCGCCGGACATGCGCCTCAAGATCCGCGAAAACCAGCGTCAGGCCAAACAGATCCTGGCCCAGCGGGAGGTATCAGAAGACGCCGTCAACACCCTCTGGAGTGACTTCAAGGCCGACTACTTCCTGCGCCACAGCCCGGAGCAGATCGCCTGGCACTGCCGCAAGATCATCGAGCATGGCGACAACCCGGCCCCCCTGGTCACCATCGGCAAGCACAGCACCCGGGGTGGCAGCGAGGTGTTCATCTATTGCCGCGACACCCCGAACCTGTTCGCCACCGTGGCCTCGGCGCTGGATCAGAAGAACCTCAACATCCACGACGCCCAGATCATGAATTCGCGCACCGACTATGTGCTCGATACCTTCATCGTCTTGGAGCCCACCGGCGACCCCATCAGCCCGAACCGCACCGCCACCATCAAGAAGGCGCTGGAGAAGGCGCTGCAGGAGCCGGGCAAGCTGGTGCTGCGCAGCAAACCCCTGTCCCGGCGCCACCGCCAGTTCAGCGTGCCGACCCGGGTGGTGTTCCTGCCCCACAAAGGGGAAAACCGCCACACATTGCTGGAGCTGACGGCGCTGGATACCCCTGGCCTCCTGGCCCGCATCGGCGCCGTGTTCCAGCAGTGCGGCCTCTCCTTGCATGCGGCCAAGATCACCACCATCGGCGAGCGGGTAGAGGATTTCTTCAGCCTCACCACCCTCGCCGGGGAGCCCCTGACCCCGTCCGAGCAGCAGGCCCTGGAGGAGCGGCTGGTCAATCAGCTCAATCCTTTTGAGAACGGGGATGACGGCACCGACGAGGGTCTCGGCAGGCGCCATATTTCGTTCTGATTTATCAGTCAGAACAAGCCCTTGAGCGAACAACGCACAATAAATCGCCGCTCTCTCGAAGAAATCGGCCGGGGCCCTTAAAAACAATTGGAAAAATGTGATACAACAAACGGAATTTTTTAAAGGAAACCTGTCATGACCGAGTTGCAACAGACCATAGAAGCGGCCTTCGAGCGCCGTGACACCATCACTCCCGGCTCCGTCGATGCCGCCACCAAGAGCGCCATCCTGGAGGCGATCGAGCTGCTGGACACCGGCAAGGCCCGGGTCGCCGAGAAGATCGCCGGCGAGTGGGTGGTTCACCAGTGGCTGAAGAAGGCGGTACTGCTCTACTTCCGCATCAATGACAACGGCATCATCAAGGGTGACGACGCCCAGTACTACGACAAGGTTCCCCTCAAGTTCTCCGACTACAGCGCCGAGCAGTTCAAGGCAGCCGGGGTGCGCGTGGTGCCGCCGGCGACCGCCCGCAAAGGCTCCTTCATCGCCCCCAACACCGTGCTGATGCCCTCCTACGTCAACATCGGCGCCTTCGTCGATGAAGGCACCATGGTCGATACCTGGGCCACCGTCGGCTCCTGCGCCCAGATCGGCAAGAACGTCCACCTCTCCGGCGGCGTCGGCATCGGCGGCGTACTGGAGCCGCTGCAGGCCAACCCGACCATCATCGAGGACAACTGTTTCATCGGTGCCCGCTCCGAAGTCGTGGAAGGCGTGATCGTCGAGGAAGGCTCCGTCATCTCCATGGGCGTCTTCATCGGCCAGTCCACCCGCATCTATGACCGCGAGACCGGCGAGATCCACTACGGCCGCGTGCCGGCGGGTTCCGTGGTGGTCTCCGGCTCCCTGCCCTCCAAATGCGGCAAGTACAGCCTGTACGCCGCCGTCATCGTCAAGAAGGTGGATGCCAAGACTCGCGCCAAGGTCGGCATCAACGCCCTGCTGCGCTCCATCGACGAGTAAGCAGCCTTGGCTGGATAAAAAGGCGCCTAATGGCGCCTTTTTTGTTTTGGCGCCCCTGTCACAGGCAAGCCATGGCGACTCGGTTAAGATAGATGGGTCAGGAACGTTTCAAATCGAGGAAGCCCGATGTACGAGAATCTGAAGAGCCTGGGGATCCAGGATCCCGCCTCTGTCGACAGCTACACCCTGCGCCAGGAAGCCAACCACGATATCCTCAAGATCTACTTCAAGAAGCAGAAGGGCGAGTTCTTCGCCAAGAGTGTCAAGTTCAAGTATCCGCGCCAGCGCAAGACCATCCTCATCGATTCGGGTACCCATGAGTACAAGGATGTCACCGAGATCAACGCCAACCTCAAATACGTGGTGGATGAGCTGGACAACCTGACCCAGGGGCTGCATGTCCAGGCAGATCCGGACATCAAGCAGAAGATTTTGCGGGACCTGCGCCACCTGGAAAAAGTGGTGCAGAACAAGATCAGCGAGATAGAGCGGGATCTGGAGAAGCTATAAGCACTGCTCCATCGCAAAAAGAGCGCCATCAGGCGCTTTTTTTTATTGCCAGAGGCAGTGTGAATAACCACCACAGCAAATATAGGCAGTCAAACAATCTGAAAAGGATGAACGACCAGGCCTCACGAATGGCAGTCCGGACCTTGTCGATGCCGGGGAAGCCATGCTCCCCGCGACATGGCCGGATCCCGCCAGCAAAAAGGGAGGCTTGCGCCTCCCTTTTCGGAACTCTCGATGTCAGACAAGGATTAGTTGCTCTTCATCCAGATGTCCATTTCGGTTTTCAGGTTGTCGGACTTGGTGCCGAAGATGGCCTGAACACCGGAGCCAGCAACCACCACACCGGCAGCGCCCAGCTTCTTCAGACCCGCCTGGTCAACCTTGGCCACATCCTTCACACCGACACGCAGACGGGTGATGCAGGCGTCCAGGGAGGCAATGTTCTCTTTGCCACCGAAGGCGGTCACCAGGGCAGCAGACATCTCGTCCTTGCTCTGAGCGGCAGTGGATTCCTGCGCGGTTTCGTCTTCACGGCCCGGCGTCTTCAGGTTCATGGCACGGATGACCACGGTGAAGACCACGTAGTAGAGGACGGCGTAGACCAGACCCAGACCCACCAGCAGCAGCATGTTGTCGGCACGGGGGGATTGCACCACGAAGTCGATGAAGCCGTTGGAGAAGGTGTGACCGTGTACGATCCCCAGGGAGTTGGTCAGCACATAGGCCAGACCGGCCAGCAGGGCGTGGATGGCGTACAGTACCGGTGCCACGAACAGGAAGGAGAACTCGATAGGCTCGGTGATACCGGTCAGGAAAGAGGTCAGGGCGGCAGAAGCCATGATACCGACGATCTTGGCGCGGTTTTCCGGCTTGGCACTGTGCGCGATGGCAAAGGCAGCAGCAGGCAGACCGAACATCTTGAACAGGTAACCACCAGCCAGCTGGCCGAAGCCGTTACCGGCAGCACGGGAAGCGTCATCGGCGGTCAGGAAGCAGGTCATGATGCCGTGTACAGTTTCGCCAGCGGCATTGACACAGGTACCGGCCTGATAGAAGAACGGCACGTTCCAGATGTGGTGCAGACCGAACGGGATCAGGGAGCGCTCAACCACGCCGTAGATACCGAAGGCCAGTACCGGGTTCTGGTTGGCAGCCCAGTCGGAGAAAGCACCGATGGCCCCCCCTACCGGCGGCCAGATCACGGACAGGATCACGCCCAGACCGATGGAAACGAAACCGGTGATGATGGGCACGGCACGTTTACCGGCGAAGAAGCCCAAATACTCTGGCAGCTGGATCTTGTAGAAGCGGTTGAACGCCCAGGCGGCGACGCCACCGGCGAGGATACCACCCAGTACACCGGTATCGATGCTCTCGACACCCATCACAGGGGCCATGACCTTCAGGGTGGCGACCATGATGCCGTAGCCGACGATGGCGGACAGACCGGATACACCGTCGTTATTGGTGAAGCCAAGGGCCACACCCACGGCAAACAGCAGCGCCATCTGACCGAATACGGAACCACCGGCTTGCTCCATCAACTGGGATACAATTTCCGGCAACCAGCTGAAGTGGGCAGCACCCACCCCCAGCAGAATACCTGCAACAGGCAGGACGGATACGGGCAGCATCAGCGCCTTACCGACCTTTTGCAGATTAGAGAAAGCATTTTTTAACATGTGTGCGCTCCTGAATGGATTTGTTTCCGTACACGATCCAGCCAATTTATAGGTGACAGCGTTCGTCATCTGACCTTGTACTGAATTCGACCGGGTTTGCTTATTTTGACCAGCTGAATATAACCCAGCGATATCGGAATTTCTTCCATCGGGCAGAGGGGAATAATGAATTTGGAGGAGAGATCACAAGATATTACGAGAGGGCGGATTATCTAATTTTCAGAATATAATTCCGCATCTTTATAGTATTACGGATAAATATGAAGTGCTGTTTCCTATTGTATTTTAGAGAATCCCATTAATACACAAAGAAACTCAATGTAACCATTCGTAACACATTGCTATTTTCTATGATCTAGTCTAGCGATTAAAAAGGCCTCCAACAAGGAGGCCTCACATAAATATTATTGCTGACAAAATACGGTTATTTAGTTCTTTTGCGAACGCTTCACCGCATCGATAAAGACCGACTTCGCCTTGGTCGAACCGGCCCGTTCGGCCTCGCTCACCAGTTGCATCGCCTTGTCGATATCACCGACCTTGACCGCCTTCTCGATCTGGTTGTTGTAGAAGGTTTCGGTCTCGCTCAGCATGGCGGGAGCCGGCTTGCTGGGGGCGGCCACCACGGCAGCGGTCGTGGCAGTGGCCGCCGTCGCCACCACGGCGGTGGTAGCCGGTTTGGCCTTGCTCATCTCCACCTTGTCGGCATATTCGGGCTTGAACACGGCCTCGAGGCCCTGGCTCTTGGCCATGTCGACGGTCTTGATCTGTACCAGGCCCCAGGGCGAGTGCGGGATGACGGGGTCGGCAATATCCGGCTCGACGGTGTGATTGGCACGGGCAAAGGCCTTGGCCGGGTGCAGTATGGTGGTGCTGCCGGCGAGCTCAGTGGCCGGGGCATAGACCACCATGTAGGCTTCGCTTGCGGGGTTGCCCGGCATGCTGCGATCGACGAACACCCGACCTTCGATGCGATCGTTGTCAAGCAGGTGGGCCGGCTGGTAACTGAACACAGATTCACCCAGCACGCGGGTGACCTTGAATTGGGAGTCCAGCATGATCACCTTGGGGATCAGCACCGTCTTGCTGACCTGGGAGGCAAGCGTGATGGCCAGGTTGCCGGTGTTGATCGGCAGACGATAGGCGGCAAAGTAGCTCATGCCCTCGTCAAACTGATAACTGGGCTGCTTGCCATCGATGGCCAGCAGCGTGTCTCCCTCTGGCAGGGCGACATAGTTGAATTCGTTGAATCCTTTGCAGCAGCTGGTCGCCTGGGCGAGCACCTGTTTGGCCTCATCGGCATTACTCAGGATGGACGCATGCTCTTGCACGGGGACTACCATGCTACCGGAACAACCGGCCAACAGCGCGGTAACCACGGCCGCGATAGACATCTTTACCAGTTTCATTCTTCTTATCTCCATAACCCGATGGCCATATCCGACGAAACAAAACTGCCCCCAGAAGGGGGCAGTGACTAACTTAACTTAAAGAACGGCTTACCACCAAGCTTCTGCTTGAACACCCACTTGCCAGGTATCCTTGGAGGTGTTGCCTTCGAAGACTTCATTGTCTTCGGTGTTTTCCAGGTAGGAGGCGAACACGCGGATCTCCGGACGGGCCCAGAAGCTGGCGCCAGCAGACCAGGCCTGAGCCAGGGTCAGCTTGTAGCCACCGTCTTTGTCAGACGCAGCACCATTGGTGTAGCTGGTCTTGTCCTTGAAGTAGCCGCCTTCGAAGATGGTCTTGTTGAAGTCATCCCACTTGTACATCGGGCGCACGACGGCGGAGAAGGTCTCGGCCTTGTCGTTGCCATCCCACATCTCGTTGCCTACCCCGTAGACCAATTGGTGACCCATCTCCCAGGAGTTGCCCATCGGGATAACGCCCCAGTTGATGATACGGTAGCCATCGGCACCGTCTTTGGCTTCGGCACCGTACCAGGAGCCATCACCGTAGTAGGCCATGGTCTTGGAGTAGCCTTCGGTACCGTACTGCAGCACGGTCTTGTTGAAGCCACCGAAGATGCCCTGGGTCAGCTCGGCAGTCAGCATGACGCCGTCTTTCATGTTGTCGTTTTTCAGATCTTTCTGGGCGTCGGTCTCGTTGACCATGGCGTACATGACGCCCACTTCCAGAGAGCCGTCTTGCCACAGCGGGATGCCGGCATAGCGCGCATCAAAGGTGTTGACGTTCAGATCTTCATTCTTCTGGTACACACCCGGGCTGGTCTGGGTGTACTGACCGAATACATCGGCCGCGCTGCGGTCGTTGCGAACCCAAGCCAGGGAGATCTTGCCAGGACCGGCCTGGATGCCTTCGATACCGGCGCCGGCACCGGAGATGTTCCAGTAGTAGAAGTCAGAGATGTGAATGTCGTGACGTTGGTAGTAACGCTTACCGGCCCAGAGGGTGGCTTCCGGTGCAAAGCCCAGCAGGCCCTTGGCCTGGACGTTGAACTGGCGCAGGGCAAAGTCGGAGTCACCGTTGCACTGTTTGGCGTCGAAGTTACAGACGGTACCGGTACCTTCCCAGTCATTAGAACCGTTGGAAGACATGGCGAACATGGAATCTACGTAGAAAGTCTTGCCGTCCTTATTGAAGACTTCCTGACCCAATTGCACTTCACCGTAGGTGTCGTTTTCGTTACCCAGACGACCTACTTTGTTGACGTTGTATTTAACCATGTCCCCGTCACCGGAAACACCGACACCTGAACGGAAGTAGCCGTGGAAATCAACGGCGAAGGCGGCTTGGGAAGCCAGGGCAGCGGTTACTGCTGCTGCAATCGGGAGCCACTTTGCTTTCATTTTCATTTTCCTTATTCCCGCTGGGAGTGTGATCCTGAATATTCAAGTTCTTATCACCGTAAAAACGTTTTGGTGATAACCGGGGTCGATTATAAGTAGCCAATTTCGCGACAAACATGAGCTGATTCACAAAATGCTGACAAATCGCTCGCCCGAGACCCTGGCAGCAAAAAAACCATAAAAAACAGAGAAACAAAGCAACCTATCACCACAAAAAATGAAATAAAAGAAAAAACACACCCTTGAAATCGATTTCAAATATTAATTCTCGATGAGAATTAAGCCATCAAATGCCAACTCCGTTGCAAAAACATGACTGAAATCGCTTTCAATGAGGAACTTTTAATTTTCTGATTTGTCGCCGTGCCGATTAATAACGAGGATAAGCAGGTCGTTTTTCAGGGAAAAAATAACCTGACAAGTTGAGGGATATATTTGAAGAGAAGGTTAAGTGAGTCCCAAAATAACGATCCCCCGGGATGGTTCCACGGGGGATAATTTCCAACGGCCGAGAGAGAAAAATTAAAGCCTGTCTTCCCAGGTTTTCAGCCAGGCCAGGGCTGCGACTTCAGGTTCATCTTCCACCGTCGCATCGATCTCCAGCCTGGGTACCAGGGCCTCGGCCGCCAGCTCCTGCAGCAGGCCATCCAGCCTGCGACCCGCCCCGCAAAAATGTTCGTAGCTGCTGTCACCCATGGCGATGAGGGCATAACGCCACCCCTTCATATAAGGGGCACCGTCGCTCAGGGCACTGGCAAAAGATTGCAGATTGGGGGGGATGTCCCCCTGCCCCGTGGTCGCGGTGACAACCAGCAAGAAGCGAGAGGCATCGATGTCGGCCAGCTCGGCCTCATCGAACAGATGACAAACATGGCCCTTGGCCTGCAGATGGTCGCTCAGGGTTTCGGCCACCAACATGGCCGAACCGTAGACGGTGCCGACCAGGATATCGATCTCGGCCATCAGCGCACCTCCCCATGGGGTAAGTGAGACAGGCATGCGGGCACGCGGGGAGCACAGGCCTTGGCAACAGGCCGGGCGTAGGGGGTAACTGGCAGGGTATCTTGTTGAATCATCACCTGTTCCTCTGACTGACGTGGTCTACAGCATGCCACAGCCCGGCCAGAGGCAACAGATGATAAAGGGGGTCAGAGGGCGTAGTCGCTCTCGCTGGCGGGCCAGCCCAGCTTGGCAAACAGCTCCAGCACTTGCGGCCCGAGCGGTGCCTGGATCCGCATCGGCACCTTGAGCACAGGGTGCTCGAGGCTCAAGCGATGGGCCACCAGCAGCAGGCGATCACAGCCATAGTGCTCGCGGAAGAAGCGATTGTGGCGGCCGTCGCCATGAGTGGTATCACCGACGATGGGGTGGAACAGGTGATCCAGATGGCGACGCAGCTGATGCTTGCGTCCCGTCTTGGGGAAGAGCCGCACCAGGCTGTAGCGACTGGTGGGGTGCTTCTTGGAGACGGCATGGGGCAACTCCACCTGATGGAGACGGCGAAACGCCGTCACCGCCTCCTGGGCCGGGCGATCGGGATCGCTCATGGCGTCGGCTATCTTGTCCAGCTGCTCCTTGAGCGGGTAATCGATGAGCCCCTGCTCCGGCGCCCAGCCACGTACCAGCGCCAGGTACTCCTTCTGCACACGGCGAGCGGCGAAGGCCTCGGTCAGGGTGCGGGCCACCGCAGGATCCAGCGCAAACAGCAGCACCCCGGAGGTGGGTCTGTCCAGCCGGTGCACCGGGTAGACATGGCGCCCGCCGATGAGATCCCGGGTCATCTGCATGGCGAAGCGGGTCTCGGCCTTGTCGAGCCAGCTGCGATGCACCAGCAGACCGGACGGCTTGTTCACCGCCACCAGCCAGTCATCCTGATAAAGCAGGGTTAACTTCATAAAAATACCACCAAATGGCAATAACTCGATACGTTATATTGGCATGGAGCTGTGAAGCCGGATCTCGTCGCGAGGCGCCACACCGGCCATCAGCCTCATTGCTCCACTATCTTGCCGGAGAGCAGCAGATCAAAGCGGCCGATGAGACGCAGCAGCCCCTCCACCTCGGCCAGCTCCTCTTTATAGACTTCGCTCGCCATGGGATAGAGGGAGATGCTGGTCGGCAGCGGTGCCTGCAGCATCACCAGCTGTTCCATGCGCGGGATCAGCACGAACTGCAGCCACTGATCAAAGCTCAGGGTATCGACGCAAAACGGCAGCTCGCTGGCGAGGGCGTCACTCCCCGGGTGTTCCGCTTGCCAGCGCTCAAGGCGCTGCAACTCGGCGGTCAGTTCTCCCAACAGTCCGGCTACCAGCAGATATTGACTCATCTCGACCTCCTCTTCATCGCGGGGCCCACCCGACCAGGGGGCCGCACTCATCAAACATGCCTATCAAAAAGGGGCGCTACTATACACCGCCCCTCCCCCGGCTGCCACGGCCCCGTCATGTTCACCCCGGGTTGGCTATCGGGTGCGGCCTCCTTATAATCGCCGACATCACTCTCTGCCGGATCCCCTCATGTCTGCCACTCCCCCCAGCATCAACACGCTGACCGAATTCCTGACCCAGGCCAATACCCAGTTCCAGTTGTTCGACATGGGCCGCCAGGTGCGCCCGCTGGCGAGCGATCACTTCTCGCGCATCGAGCAGCAACAGGAGCCCTACCCCTGGCCCTTGCAGCAACACGCCTGGCTCGCCGTGCACTTCTTCCAGCCGGATGAAGCCAGACACTATCTCTGGTTCCTCAAGTTTGCCCTCGATGAGCGCGGCCTGCTCATGGCCGCCGGTCCCAAGCACTTCATGGATCAGGTGGTCGAGACCCTGGGTTACAAGCTGACCGGTGAGCTGGACGAGGAGAAGGCCGAGCGGCTGGCCGAGAACCCCTACACCTTCCGCCCGGCCGAAGCCAAGATGGCAAGCCTGCACGCCAAGCTGGCCCGCCAGCTGGAGCAGGCTCCCTCCACCTACTTCGATGCCCTCTGCCACTATCTGGCGGCGCCCGGAGAAGAAGGCTGGCAGACCCTGGGGCTGCAAGGCTTCGCCGATCTGGCCGAACGCCTGCAGGATGAGCGCAACCTCGCGCTGGTGTGCAAGGCGCTGCCCAGATTGCCCGATGCCCCGCTCTATGCCTTGTGTCAAAGCCTGGAGAACGCTCCCCTGCCCCCGGCGCTGCAAGGGGCCCTGCTCGAGCGGATTGGCAAGGAGCAGGAGTGCGCGGCCCCCAATGCCGAGACCCTGGCCTACCTGTGCCGGGCGCTCGCCGCCTGCAATGGCAACAGCCTGCGCACCAACAAGCTGCTGACCCTGCTGCAAACCCAGCCGAGCCCGGCCCTGCTGCTCGCCATCGCCGGTCGACTCTGGCCCGATCTGGCCACCCCGGCGCTGCTGAGTCTGTTCCTGGAGCAACTTGCGCTGCAGCCCACCCAGTTTTTCAATCAGGTCTTTGCCGAGCTGGTCACCCTGCCGGCCCTGCGAAATGATATGCTGGCCAGGCTGCGTGATCCCGAGCGTAGCGACGCGCTCGGTCAGGCCATCGGTCGGCTGTTCGCCTCGGCCTAGGGCTGCGAGTTTACCGGCATGATCGCCAGGCGCCCCCAACGGGTCGCTTGGCGATCGGCCATCACAGATGATGTTCAGCACAAGGAACCCGCTGATGGGAGAAATGCTCGGAATCCTGCTCCTGCTGCTTGCCGGTGGCGCCTTCTGGCAACAACGCCGTCAGGCAGAAATCGCCTGGCAATACATGAGACGCTACTGCCAGCACCACGATCTGCAGTTGCTCTCTCTGGCCCGCAGCCACAGGGCGCTGGGGCACAAGCCGCTGCGTCTGCTCACCTATTACCAGTTCGAGTTCTCAAGCGATGGCGAGAGCCACTATCAGGGCCAGCTCTGCATGCAGGGGCTGCACGTGGTCGGGGTCGAACTGCCACCCCATCGCATACCGTCCTGACCCCTGATACAGGGCGGTACCTGCCCACGGGGCGGGCCAGTCTGGCTATAATTTCGAAAATCCCGCCAAGGAGAGACGAAATGGAACTGCTGACCCACGACATGGCCGCCCTCTTCGCCCAACTCGGCCTTGCCAATGACGAGATGAGCCTGCACCGCTTCATCCGCGAGCACAGCCTGGACAACCAGACCCTGCTGCCCGAGGCCAGCTTCTGGAACCCGGCCCAGGCCGGTTTCCTGCGCGATGCCCTCTGGCATGATTCGGACTGGTCGGAAGCCATCGACCAGCTGGATGTGATGTTGCGCCAGCCAAATTAACGCAGCCCCATCGCGCCTGCTTTCCTGACGGGCAGGCTTTGTTTAAGCTCTCTCCTCTTTAATCCCGCAGCAAGACGACCCCCGTCAGGTCGCAGTGAGAAAATCAGATGTCAGCCCAAGAGATCATCCGCATTGCCAACGAGCTGAGCGCCAAGGGGATCACCCCCTCCACCGCCATGGTCAAGGCTCGCCTCAGCCAGCCCGTGCCCATGGCCGAGCTGCTCAAGGTGTTGAGCCAGTGGAAGCAGCAGCCGCATGCGGTCGAACCTGCCGCCGAACCCGCGGCGGCGCAGCCCCAACCCGATGGGATCAACCTGCAAGTCCTGAGCGATCAGCTCAACCGCCTCGAACAGAAAGTCGATCGCCTGACCGCCCTGCTGTTGCAGCGCGCGGAATAAGGGCACCATGTACATCCTCGAACTGCATTTCGAATGCTATCGCGACACCTCCCTCGGCGAGGCCGAAGCCGCCATCGTCAATTATCTCGACATGTTGCGCTACCAGGGCCAGATCCTGGGGCGGGAGTTTCCCACCAGCATGCAGGAGGGCTGCTTCATCAGCCGGGTGGTCTGCCCGGAGCAGGACAGCCTGCACCCTGACAACCAGAGTGAACAGGTTGCCCTGGCCGAACAGGGCCTGCACCAGGCCGGGCTGCTGGCCCCCAAGGTACAGTTGCAGGGCATGGACTTGCTCTCAGACAGCACGGATCCCTGTGGCCAGGATGGTGAGCAGCCCAGCTGGATGCTGCTCTATACCAGTTTCCTGCACAGTTGCTCGCCCCTGCGCTGCGGTGACCACTTCGCCCCTATCCCACTTTATCGCCTGCCCGCCATCGCCAACGGCGATCACAAGCAGATCATCAAGTGGCAGGAGGACTGGGAGGCCTGCGACCAGTTGCAGATGAATGGCTCCATCGCCGAACACGCCGCCCTGCACGAGATTGGCGAGGTGGGAAGCCGACTGCACCGCCGTGGCAGCGATCTGGTCAAACGGCTGGAGGCCCTCTCCGGCATCCCGACCTACTACTACCTCTATCGGATCGGCGGCCTGAGTGCCGAGGAGGAGCGTCGTCGCCCCTGCCCAGGCTGCGGCGGCGACTGGACACTCGCCGCGCCCCTGCACGAGATCTTCGACTTCAAGTGTGATGGGTGCCGCCTCGTCTCCAATCTCTCCTGGGATTTCAAGGATTGACCCACGCTCGCTAACCCGTCGTTTCAAAATAGGAGGCCCTTGCCGGATGGCGAGGGCCTCCTGGTCAGTGACCGCTCACTGGGGCAAGGTTTCCAGCCGCGCCAGGAAGGCGGGCAGCGAGGGGGCCAGGGTCAGGCGGCGGCCGGAATCCAGCCATTCCAGCCACACCTGACCGGTTTCGTTGTCAAGCGACACCAGAGTCATCTCGTTGCGGGTCGTGGCGATAAAGAGCGACGGCGAGCGCTTCAATTTGCGCAGCATCAGCAGGTGGCCGATGAGGTTTTCCTTGAGCAGATCCAGATCCGCTTCGTTCCAGGGCAGGATGAGCTCGATGCGCAGCCCCTTGTAGAGGCAGGGAAGAGGGCGGCTGAACCAGTGGCCGAACAGGGCGATGGCGGCGGGATGCAGGGTCAATTCCAGCGCCTCGTTCATGGCGCCGAAGTCCGCCGGGTCAGGACGCTGCTGCGGGCGCCAGGCGACCTTGCCCTCCTTGGGGCCGTCCAGTTCGCAAGGGGAGCGCCAATCCGCCTCCCAGTCACACAGAGGCAACCCTCGCCTCGCCTCACCATCGCGCTGCCAGCGTAAAAAAAACTGCCCAAGGGCAGACAAGACTTGATCCGACATCGAAATCCCCCACAATAACGACCCCAAATAGCCGCGCTGAATGACCGAAAAATCCGGCTATTGCACCATCAAACTCCTGGGCAGACAAGCATGAGCAAACAAGAGAGATACGCGGGCGCCAGCGCGCTGCAGGGCCTGAGCCTGGGCCAGCAGGCGGCCTATATCAGCCAGTACACCCCGAGCCTGCTGCAACCCGTGCCCCGCAGCCTGAACCGTGACGACCTCGGTCTGGGCGAGGCGGACTTGCCCTTCAAGGGCTGCGACGTCTGGACCCTGTATGAGCTCTCCTGGCTCAATGCCAGGGGCAAGCCCGTGGTGGCCCTCGGCGAGGTCTCAGTCCCGGCCCAAAGCCCGAATCTTATCGAGTCCAAATCGTTCAAGCTCTACCTCAACTCTTTCAACCAGACCCGCTGCGACTCCATGGACGCGGTGCAGGCGATGCTGACCCGGGATCTGAGCGCCTGCGCCGGTGCGCCGGTTCAGGTCACCCTCTTCCCCCTGGACCAGGCGCCTCATCAGATAGCCAGCCTGCCCGGTGAGTGTATCGATGAGCAGGATATAACGATCGACCACTACGAGTTCGACGAGACCCTGCTGCAAGGGGCCGCAGGCAGCGAGATCGTCGAAGAGACGCTGCACAGCCACCTGCTCAAATCCAACTGCTTGGTCACCAGCCAGCCGGACTGGGGCTCGCTGGTGATCCACTACCACGGCCCGCGCCTTGATCGGGAGAAGCTGCTGCGCTACCTCATCTCGTTTCGCCAGCACAATGAATTCCACGAGCAGTGCATCGAGCGCATCTTCATGGATCTCAAGCACTTTTGCCGCCCGGTTCAGTTGACCGTCTATGCCCGTTACACCCGCCGTGGCGGGCTCGACATCAACCCCTTCCGCAGCGACTGGGAGCCGGTTCCCGCCAACCTGCGGCTCATCCGCCAATGAGCGCCGGATGCATTCATGGAAGGGGTTTCTGATGCCTTTCGTCCCTCAGTAAATGGTGGACGCACAGGGGTCGGCTTGGATAACATGCCTGCACCCCTGTGCCGCTCTTAATCCAATGAATCAACTGTTTTTTCTGGCAATGATGATGACCTCCCTGTCGGCTCCGGATCTGGATCTGGCCAAGGAGCAATTGTCGATCGATCTGCAGCAGGCCCAGACCCTGGTGCTGACCGATCCCGCCAGATGCGTTCAGTTGGCCTCCTCCTTCCTCGAGCGCACCACCAATAATCCCAAGCAGATCATCAGCAATCGCCAGGAATATGGCTATCGCGAGCCCATGCTCAATTACGGCACCGCCACCCAGGCAACCGGCGCCCACCTGCTGAAAGGAGAGTGTCTCGATCAGCTGGGAGAATACAAAGAGGCCCAGGCGTCCCTCGACCGGGGCATCGTCCTCGCCAAGAAAGAGCAACAATTCGAGCTGGAGGCCCATGGCCTCTACCTCAAGATCCGCAGCCAGAACATGCTGCAGGGTTCCCACAACGCCAGCGCCATCCTGCTCGATGACCTGGACAAGCTGCTGACCAACCCCAGCCTCAAAGAGAGCCAGCTTCAGGTTTACAGCCGCCTGCTTCACATCAACGCCAGCATCGAGGGGCAAAGGTTCGACATCGCCAAGCAGCAGTTGGCCGACGCCAGGATCTGGGCCGAACAGGCACGCAACCCCCTCTCTCAGGCCTGGGTCAGCGCCGTCGGCGGCGATCTCTACCATGCCCTCAAGCAGCCCCAGCTCGCCCTCGGTGAATACATCGATGCCCAGCAACAGGCCAGAGGCGTGCAGGATCCCCTCTTCCTCGGCCTGCTGTCGAACCAGATGGTCAAGCTCTACCAGGAAGAGCAGGAGCCCCAGAAGGCGCTGCAGTACGCCAATGAGGCCGCCAACTACTTCCACGCCCTCGGCAACCCATCCCTGCTGAGCGATGCACTGATCGTACTGGCCGGCCTCAACCGGGAACAAGGTGAGATGAACATGGCGCTGGTCTACTTCTTCAATGCGCTGGATCTGCTGGACGAGGGCAGCGATCGCACCCGTATCGCCCACCTCAAGTTCGAGATAGGCAAGACCTATCTGCAGACCGGCAACCTGACGCTGGCCCGCAACTACCTCAACGCCGCCCGCCAATCCCACGAGCTGGGAGATGACAAGTCATCCCTCATCGATACCCTGCTGCTGCTCGGTGAACTGCACCTCAAGCAAAAGGAGGCGGCCATCGCCATCCTGCAGTTGGAGAATGCCCTGAGCCTCGCCAATCGCACCGGCGACATCCGCCGCCAGCTGAATATTTTCCGCCTGCTGGCCATCGCCTATGAACAGAAGGGCTACCTCAAGCAGGCGCTGGACAGCTACAAGCAGTACCATCAGCGCAGTGAACTGGTGCGTCAGCAGCAACTGGATCTGGAGCAGGAGGCGGTGCGTGACAACTATGCCCAGGTGGAGCGAGCCCAGCAGGTCAAGGAGCTGGAAAGCAAGCTCGATGCCAGTGAGCATCAGCAGGAGCGCTACCTCTGGTCCAGTGTCAGTACCGGCCTGCTGCTGGCGCTCTTCATCTATCTGTTCTTCACCCTCTGGCTCAAGCTGCGGGTCGCCCGCCTGAGGGTAAAACAGCTGGAGGAAGCGCTTCTCATCGAACCGCGCAGCGGTCTTGCCAACTGGCAACGGCTGATGAGTCGCTGGCCGCGGGAGATGGCCAAGCGCCAGCAAAAATCCGAGCGTTGGTATTTAAGTGAACGTACCGACAGCGAATTTGATGACAAGCTGCATTACCTGCTGTTCCGGGTACCTTTCCTGGTCAGCGCTCTGGAACAGCACGGCTATCAGGTCAGCCGGGAGATAGAGCAGGCCTTTGGCGACTACGTCAACAAGCTCACGCCCCGGGACGGTCGGATCTACGACCTGCGCGAGGGGCATCTGCTCTATGTGGTGCCACAGCGCCACGTAGCCCATTTGCACCAGCTGGCACAGGAGCTGCTGGCAAGCCTCGCCGCCTTCCCCTGCGACTACGAACTGGACAGGCACATCAGCCTTGGGATCGTCAGCCACCCCTTCCTCCCCAAGGCGGCGACGGCCCTCGATCATCACGGCCTGTTCGACCTCTGCTATCTGGCACTGTCCGGAGCCATGCAACTCAGTGAAAAACACCAGCAAAACGCCTGGTTGGAGCTGGCTGCCATCGATTGTCAGCAGGCCGCATTCTTTAATGGTGATGTGTGGCAATGCGGCTTGATGGCGATTGACAAGGGACTGGTAAAAGTAAATTCTTCTCATGAAAAGCAATGGGTTAACTGGCAAGCACTCACACGGACGAAAGTGCTGGATAATCCGTAAAAAAGGTACTCAACGGGGTCTTTCATTGGCTTACTGTTGCTGGACGACACAAAACGATAATGACAACAGGGCGACCTGAACAATGAATGATATCGCTGCCGTAACAGGACAACTGGCAAGACTCAGGGAATCCCTCCAGCAGAAACAGCAGGAGCTCGATGGCATGGCCTCGTTCTCCGATGCCGAACGAACCCGCGGCATCCAGTTTATCGGCAAACTGATGCAAGCCTGCCACGGCCACGATCGTGAACTGGACAACCGCCTCGCCAAGCTCAAGCAGAAACTGGATGGCAACCCTCCCCTCTCTTCACTCGATGGCGACCTGGCGCTCATCGAGAAGCTGCTGCAACAACACAGCAACGCGCTGGAGGAGTCCATCGGGCTGACCCTGTCCGCCATCGAACTCGGCAGCAAACAGCTCAAGCAGCTCAAGGGGTTCCCGGAAGAGAGCCGTCGCTCCCTCAAGGAATTTTTGGCGAGCCCCAAGGGTTATGGCATCGGCGATCATCAGAAGAAGGTGATCCGCTTGCTGGAGTTCTACCAGCAGGCCATCAAGATCCAGCTGCTGCCTCGCCAGCCACTGCTCGCCCCGACCCAGGAGATGACCACTGAACTCTCCTCCCCCGAGGCGTCCGATCCCTTCGATGTGAAGGCCCATGCCCAGATTGCCGACGAGTTGCAGCGACTCATCACCGAACTCGACTTCGCCGGCGCAGTCGGCGAGAGCCTGGCAGACATTCGCCGCCAGTTGCTGAATGGCGTCACACCGCAGTTGCTGGCGGAGATCTGCCTGCAGATCATCGAGCTCATCATCGAGGGCACCCGGGAGGAGCGCAAATCCTCCCAGACTTTCCTCAGCACCCTGAACGAGAGCCTCTCTTCGGTCCATTTCGGCTTCACCGAATCCCTGGACGAAGGGCGGGCCCTGCAAAATGCCTCCCATCTGAGCGGACAGGCCCTGGAACGGGAGCTGACGGCCATCGATCAGACCCTGACCATCCATGACTCGCCGGCAGCCCTCAAGGGGGCCATCGGCGAGCACCTGGATACCATCCGCCGCCTGCAACAGGAAAGAGAGGCCATGGCGGGACGCGAGCGCCATCTGCTGACCCATCTCTCCAACATGGAAGCCAAGTTGCGGCTGATGAAGGAGGAGACCGCCGAGTACAAGAAGCGGCTCACCATCCAGAAGCACAAGCTGTTCCTGGACAGCCTGACCCAGGTACACAACCGGGCGGCGCTGGATGAGCGGATCGAGCTCGAATACAAGCGCTGGCTGCGCTACGGCACCCCCTTGTGTCTGGCCATCATCGACATCGATCACTTCAAGAACATCAATGACAACTACGGCCACATGGCCGGTGACAAGGCATTGAAAGTGGTCGCCAAGGCGCTGCAGAAGGCCTTGCGGGACACCGACTTCATCGCCCGCTTCGGGGGGGAGGAGTTCGTGGTGCTGCTGCCGAACATCAATCCGGACAAGTACTTCAAACCCCTCGAGAACCTGCGCCAGACCGTCAAGAACATTCCGTTCAGGTTCAGGGACACCCGGGTCGAGATCACCATCTCCATCGGTGCCACCCTGTTCCGCCCGGGTGATCACGCGACGGATGCGTTCGAACGGGCCGACAAGGCGCTCTACAGCTCCAAGCATTCGGGACGGGATCAGGTCAATCTGGCCTGAATCCGGCCTGACTGCCGGTCAAAAAGCGCACAAACGCACTCGCCCCCTATTCCCCTTCCCACCTCCTTGCCTCTACTATCGAAGACGAGGGATGCTGTTGCATCCCGTTCTCTCCCCAGGGAAAACACAACGATAACAAGCGAGTGAAGGGGAAATTATGATCACCCACATCAATCCAGTCGGCAGCATGGACTTGCTGTCACAACTCGAGGTGGACCGCCTCAAGCAGACCGCCTCCAGCGATATCTATCAACTGTTTCGTAACTGCTCGCTGGCGGTACTCAACTCGGGCAGTCACACCGACAGCTCCAAGGAGATACTGGAGCGCTTCAAATCTTTCGATATCCACGTGATCCGGCGCGAGCGCGGGGTCAAACTCGAGCTGTTCAATGCCCCCGAGCATGCCTTCGTCGATGGCGAAATCATCCGCGGCATCCAGGAACATCTCTTCTCCGTGCTGCGCGACATCCTCTATGTCACCACCCAGCTGGAGTCCAACCGCCAGGTCAACATGACCAGCTCCACCCATATCTCCAACGTGGTGTTCGCCATCTTGCGAAACGCCAAGGCGATCCTGCCAGGGGCCGATCCCAACATGGTGGTCTGCTGGGGGGGTCACTCCATCAACGAGGTGGAGTACCAATACACCCGTGCGGTGGGCAATGAGCTGGGGCTGCGGGAACTCAACATCTGCACCGGCTGCGGCCCGGGTGCCATGGAGGGCCCCATGAAGGGAGCCGCCGTCGGCCACGCCAAGCAGCGGGTGCGCAACGGCCGCTACATCGGCCTGACCGAGCCCTCCATCATCGCCGCCGAGCCGCCGAATCCCATCGTCAACGAGCTGGTGATCCTGCCGGACATCGAAAAGCGGCTGGAGGCCTTCGTGCGCCTCGGTCACGGCATCATCATCTTCCCGGGCGGCGTCGGCACCGCCGAGGAGCTGCTCTATCTGCTCGGCATCATGATGCACCCGGCCAACGAGCGCCAACCCATCCCCATCGTGCTGACCGGCCCCAAGGAGAGCGCCGACTACTTCCGCGCCATCGACGATTTCGTCAAGGCCACCCTGGGCGAGACGGCCACCAGCCTCTATCGCATCATCATCGGCGATGCGCCCGAGGTGGCGCGGGTCATGAAAGAAGCCATGCCCAAGATCCGCGAGTACCGCAAGTCGGTGGGGGATGCCTACTCCTTCAACTGGTCCCTGCGGATAGAGCCCGAGTTCCAGCTGCCGTTCGAGCCGGATCACGCCAGCATGGCGAGCCTGGATCTGCACCGCAACCAGCCACCCCAGCTGCTGGCGGCGAACCTGCGCCGCGCCTTCTCGGGCATAGTCGCGGGCAACGTGAAGGAAGGCGGCATCCGCGCCATCGAGAAGAAGGGGCCCTTCAAGATCCACGGGGACAAGGAGCTGATGCACCTGATGGACAGGCTGCTGGAAAGTTTCGTCAAGCAGCAGCGGATGAAGCTGCCTGGCAGCCAGTACATTCCCTGCTACGAGATCGTGAAATAGGCAAGCGCGAATACGCGATGATCCAGAGAGGAGCCCAGAGGCTCCTCTTTCATTATCAAGACCTTGTGTCAAGAGAGGGTTAGCATCATGCCCCCCAGTTGTTACAATGGGCTCCCAGATCTGCGAGAGAGCCCCATGTCACAGCCCAGGCCACACCTGCTCATCATCGATGCCCTCAACCTCATCCGCCGCCTGCATGCCGTACAGGCCCAGCAGGGGCTCACCCCGGTCCAGGCGCTGCTCGCCACCCGGGCCAACCTCATCAATACCTGCAAGAAGCTGCTGGCGGCCAGTGAGCCGACCCACGCCATCGCGGTCTTCGATGGGGAGAGCGATGTGCAGAGCTGGCGCAAGGGGATCTATCCGGCCTACAAGGAGGGGCGAACCCCCATGCCGGCAGAGTTGAAAGAGGGATTGTCCGAGCTGCAGGATGCCTTCTGGGAGTGCGGCGTCGATGCGCTGCTCTCCGAAACCGACGAAGCGGACGATCTCGTCGCCACGCTGGCCTGCGGGGTGGCCCAGCACGAGGCAAGGGCCACCATCATCTCCACCGACAAGGGGTTCTGCCAGCTCATCTGCCCGCAGATCCAGGTTCGGGATCATTTCAACAAGCGCTGGCTGGATGCGGCCTTCGTCCAGCAGCAATATGGGGTCGCCCCCGCCCAGTTGGTGGACTTCTGGGCGCTGACCGGCATAGGCGGCTCCAACATCAAGGGGGTCCCCGGCATCGGCCCCAAGACGGCAACCCAGCTGTTGCAGCAGCACGGGGATCTGGCCAGCCTGCTCATCGCCTGCGAGCAGGAAGACGCAGGCAAGGCCCTGCTCAAGCTGCGTCAGCACAAAGACGAAGCCCTGCTGGCCCAGCGGCTGGTCAGGCTGCAGCGAGACATCCCCCTCGGCTTCAACCTGAAAGATATCCGCTACCCGCCCCAGCCCGACACGATCCCATGAGTGAAAACCGGCCAGCATAACGCCCATCTCTGGCCTGGCTGACTGTTGATATAAATGGGAGATATGTAAAGAAACATGGAGAAAGTGGTGCAAAAATGGTATAAAACCGCCGAATCCTCCCCCTCTGTCCCCTAGAAGTGGATACGCCTCATGTCAAAAAGAAAAATTACCGTCATTCCGGGCGACGGCATCGGCCCCAGCATCATCGAATCCGCCATCCAGATCCTGACCCACGCCGGTTGTGATTTTGACTACGAATACGCAGACGCCGGTCTGGTCGCACTGGAGAAGCACGGCGAACTGCTGCCCCAGGCTACCCTGGATCTGATTGAGAAGAACAAGGTCAGCCTGAAGGGCCCGCTCACCACCCCGGTCGGCGGCGGCTTTACCTCCATCAACGTCTCCCTGCGCAAGAAGTTCAACCTCTACGCCAACGTACGCCCCGTCATCTCCTTCAAGGGCACCAAGAGCCGCTACGACAACATCGATATCATCACGGTGCGTGAGAACACCGAAGGCATGTACTCGGGCGCCGGCCAGAAGCGCAGCAGCGACAACCAGAGCGCCGAGGCGATGAGCATCATCACCCGCGACGGGGCCGAGCGCATCGTCACCTTCGCCTTCGAGCTGGCACGCCAGGAAGGGCGCAAGAAGGTCACCATCATTCACAAGGCCAACATCCTCAAGTCCACCTCGGGCCTGTTCCTGGAAGTGGCGCGGGAAGTGGCCAGTCGCTATCCGGACATCCAGAGCGAAGAGATGATCGTCGACGCCGCCTGCATGAACCTGGTGATGTACCCGGAGCGTTTCGATGTCATGGTCACCACCAACCTGTTTGGCGACATCCTCTCGGATCTCTGCGCCGGTCTGGTGGGCGGGCTCGGCATGGCGCCGGGTGCCAACATCGGTGAAGGGGCGGCTATCTTCGAGGCAGTACACGGCTCGGCGCCGGATATCGCGGGCAAGAACATCGCCAACCCGACCTCGGTGATCCTCGCTTCCATCCAGATGCTGGAGTATCTGGGGATGCAGGACAAGGCCGAGCGTATCCGCGATGCGGTACGAGCCACTATCGAATCCGGTGATCGCGTGACGCGGGATCTCGGGGGCTCAGCCTCCACCAGCGAGTTCACCCAGGCCATCATCGACCGCCTGTGATTGCGAGCAACTCATTGATTTAAAAAGGGAGCTTAGGCTCCCTTTGTTTTATCCCGGATCCCCCTACCCCCCTCGCCAGATGAATACTATGTTCAAAGGGAGGATAAGGAGATCCACTATGCGCGTGACCTTCATCTTGCTGTTTTTCAGCAGCGCTGCCATGGCCCTGGACAGGCCCATCGACAATGCTTGGCTGACACCGCCGCCCCAGCAGGCCGAACCCGCCAAGCAGGTCTGGCAATCCACCGTGGATACCAATGACTTGCTCCAGGCCCCCAAACCTCTCTCTTTTGGCGTGGACGTCATGACCGACAGCAATGGCTCCCGCACCATCACCCCCTACCAGAAACTGAATCTGACCGCCGAGAAGAGCGTGACTCTTTCCTTCGAGAAGCAGAAACCCAGGATCAAGTTCAATGTCAGCGGCATCAATACCGCCGTCAAACTCAGGGGAGATGGAGTCAAGATGCAGTTCAACCCGAGCGACAAGACCATTCCCCTGCAGGTGGAGCTCAAGCTCACGGATGACGAGTCCATGATGCGGGTCGACTATCGCTTCTGATGGTCCCAGATAGCACGAAACCGGACGGGGTGGCCCGTCCGGTTTCGTTTTTATCGCTTATGCCATCGACCCCATGAGCCCTTCTCGGGCGCAGAGGACATCGGCGGGTAGCTTATGCCTTGGCTTCCAGCTTGGAGACCCAGTACTTGTTGTAGACGTGTACCGTGATCTCTTCACGATCGTGATAGAGCTGCTTGGCCTGGATGACGAAGGCGTTGTCGATCTCCTTGAGCAGACCGCGCAGCACCTCGATATTGTGCACCGCTTCGGCGTAGCGCTTCTTCATCGGCAGCTTGAGGTTGAACATCGCCTCCTGGCAGTCGTTCTCCCTGAACCAGTCGGCCACCATGTGAGTCACCCGGGCCGGCTTGTCCACCATGTCGCATACCAGCCAGTAGATGTTCTTCTTGCTCGGCCGCCAGACGAAGCCATCGTCACGGATGTGCTTGACCTGACCGGTGTCCATCAGGGATTGGGCCATCATGCCGTTGTCCACCGCGGTCACCATCATGCCACGGCGCACCAGCTGATAGGTCCAGCCACCCGGGCAGGCACCGAGATCCACCGCCTTCATGCCGGAGGTGAGACGCAAGTCCCACTCTTCCTTCGGCACGAACACGTAGAAGGCCTCTTCCAGCTTGAGGCTGGAGCGGCTCGGGGCATCCGCCGGGCAGCGCAGACGCGGGATGCCCATGTGGAATTCGGAGTTGTTGAACGAGTAGGAGTAACCCAGCATCAGGTGGTCGTTCGCCAGGAAGAAGGCGTGGAACACCGGGCGGTGCGGCGTCTCCTTCTTGGTCAGAATATCCTTGCCGCGCAAGGCCTGGCGCAGGGGCACGGTGAACTTGCGGCAGAAGGCCGACAGCTCTTTCGCCTCGTTGGTATCGGCGGTTTCCACCCGCAGATCGCCGCAGATGGCGTACTCACTGGCCGCCTCCAGGATGGGGGTGACCCGATCCGAGAGACTCAGATCTTTGAGCTCATGGGTCACTACCAGCATCTGGCGGATGAAGATGAGCTCACGGAACGGCAGCTTGCGCGCCAGCAGATCCGCCTGCTCCTCGTCATACAACTCGAAGATCACATAACCGCTGTCGTCCTTGACCCGGGCGAAACCGTAGCACTGCATGTTGCCGGCACGCTCGGTGATCTCTGCCGCCGCCTCTTTCTCAAAACCCGGGCGGCAATACAGCAGCAGATTATTCATTCTTTCCTCCAAGACGACAGCCGGCCCATATCAGAGCCGCCCATCCCAACATAAAACAGAGGCCACCGGCCGGGGTGATGAGCCCCAGCCCCTTGCTGCCAAGCAGCACCATGGCATAAATACTGCCGGAAAATCCCAGGATCCCCAGCACAAACGCGGTACCGGTGAAGGTGATCACCTTGCCGCGCACCCCGCACCAACCCAGGATCAACAGGGCCAGTGCGTGAAAAAATTGATATTGCACGGCGGTATGAAACGCCGCCAGACGCTCGGGACTGATCCCGGTCGCCGCCAGTCCGTGGGCCCCATAGGCCCCCAGCATGGTGGCCGTCAGGCCGAAGAACCCGGCCAGTACCAGCCAGTGTCGCTGGATATGCATCCTTCTCTCCTTGTTATCAAGCGATCAGCCCCGGCTCGGGGTAGCCGTGATGAAGTCTCTCATGCTGTCCGCGGCCAGCCGCAGGTTATCCTGCTCGCTGAGCCCGCTCGCCTTCCTCGGCTTGAAGCCATGGTCACCATCGGTCAGCCAGTGGACCGATACGGCGGGTGAGAAGGGGAAGTCAGCCAGTTCGACGCGAGTGCCGAAGGTGTCGCGCTCCCCCTGCAACAGCAGGGTCGGCGTCTTGATTTGCTTGAGCACCTCGCCCCGCCAGCTGTCGGGCTTGGCCGGGGGGTGGAAAGGATACCCGAGAATGAGCAATCCTGCAGCATTCATCTCGTCGGCAATTTCCGCCGCCATCCGTCCCCCCATGGATTTGCCCGCCACAAACAGCCTGGAATGGGCAAAGGCCTCCGCCATCTCCCGCCAATGGGCGAGCAGCACGGGCTGCCGGTCCGGCGGGCGGCGCTTGCCATCCAGGGCGCGCTTGCTCATGTAGGGGAAATTGAAACGCACGACCTCGATATCCGGCCCCGCCAGCAGGGCCGAGAGCCGGGCGAGGAAATCGTGCTCCATGCTGGCACCGGCACCATGGGCCAGCAGAATGCGAACGGGGGCGTCGCTCGCCCCCTCCCGGATCACATTCAGCGCCTCAGCCATCGGCGAGTCGGGCCCGCCGGCGGGCCTCCTCCTGCTCCACCAGCTCCAGCATCCAGTCGCGAAAGGCCACTATCTTGCCCTGATCGGACTGCTGCTCCTGGCACACCAGGTAGAAGGCGTTCTTGCTCACCAGCACTTGCTCGAACGGGCAGATAAGGCGACCCGCCTCGATCTCCGGCTGGGCCAGCACGCTGTGGCCGAGCGCCACCCCCTGGCCATGGATGGCCGCCTGGATCACCATGGTGGAGTGGCTGAAGATGGGCCCCTGGTTCACGTTGGGCGCATCGATATCGAGCTGACGGAACCAGGCCTTCCAGTCGCGGCGGGAGGTATCGTGCAGCAGGGTATGGCGGGTCAGATCCTCCGGCGTGCGCAGGGGCTTGGGGCCGCTCAGCAGCAGAGGGGCACAGACCGGGATCAGATACTCGGTATGCAGCTTGTCCGAGCGCAGCCCCGGCCAGTTGCCGCGACCGTAATAGATGGCCACGTCCACATCGTCGGTGAGGGACCCTTCGTCCATGTCGACCGCCTTGATCCGCACGTCGATATCCGGGTGACGCTCGCTGAATTTCACCAGCCTTGGCACCAGCCACTGGATGGCGAAGCTCGGCTGCAGGCTGACGGTGAGCGCCCCCTTGGCGCTGCGGGCCAGCAACTTGTCAGTGGCCTCGGAGATGGAGGCGAAGATGTCCTTGATGTCGAGGAAGTAGCTCTGACCCTCTTCGGTCAGCAGCAGGGAACGGTTCTTGCGGCGAAACAACTTGATGCCGAGATACTCTTCCAGCGCCTTGATCTGGTGGCTGATGGCGGCCTGAGTCACGAACAGCTCTTCCGCTGCCCGGGTGAAACTCAGGTGACGAGCCGCTGCTTCAAACGCTTTCAGTGCATTGAGCGGAGGTAAACGACGAGACATGGGATCGGCCGACGATGAATTTTTCTAATGGGGCGCATTATAAATTGTCGGTTGCGGGTCGACCAGTGAATAAACATAATTCGCCTCGCAATCAGTTGTCATATGGCTCGCATTCTTTGCTTCCATGTTGGTTTACATGTGGTTTTTGTGAGCGAGCCGACAATGATTGTGGTGTTGTGTTTCTTCCTCTGCGGGAAGAAAGGGCTAAATCCATCGGATTTAACCCAGTCTGTCATCTGAATGTGTTTGGCGCCTCCGGTTGGATGGCGCCTTTTTTGTAATCCTTATACTTTGAACTGCCCCACCAGATGCTGCTGCTTGTCCGCCAGTTGCGACAGTTCCCGTCCGTTGTCGGCGGAGGTCGCCGCCTCGGCCCGGATGCTGTGGCTCACCTCGCGGATGTTGCTGACGTTGCGATTGATCTCGTCCGCCACCCCGCTCTGCTCCTGGGCTGCCGTCGCGATCTGCTCGTTCATCTGATGGATGGTGCTGACCGCCTGGATGATCTGCTCGAGCACGCTCACCGACAGCTCCACCTTGGTCAGCGTCACGTCCGCCTGGCTGTGACCCGTCATGATCGCCTTGACCACCGCCTCGGTGCCTGACTGCAGCTGACTGATGAGGTTCTGGATCTCGACGATGGCATTCTGGGTGCGCCCCGCCAGGTTGCGCACCTCGTCGGCCACCACCGCAAAACCGCGGCCCTGCTCTCCGGCGCGGGCGGCCTCGATGGCGGCATTGAGGGCCAGCAGGTTGGTCTGTTCGGCGATCCCCTGGATCACCGCCAGGATGTCGTTGATGTTGTCGCTATTGGCGGCCAGCCGCTCCACCACCGGCTTGGCATCGCTGATGACCACCATCAGGCGGGACATGGCCGCCTGGGTATCCGCCACCACCGCCTTGCCCTCCTGGGCGGCCCTGTCGGCCTGGTTGGCAGCCTGTACCGCCGAGTTCGCATCTCCCGCCACCTGCAAGGCGGTGGCGCTCAGCTCCTCGAACGCGGTCGCCACCAGATCCACCTCCTGATATTGGGCCTGCATGCCGGCGCTGGTGCGATCCGCCCCTTGCGCCGCCTGCACCGCACTGGCCCGGGTGCCCGCCACGGTATCGATCACCTGACTGATGGTGCTCTGCAGCTTGTCGAGGAAGTTGTTGAACCACTTGGCCAACTCGCCAATCTCGTCGTCCCGCTGCAAGTTGATCCGCTGGGTCAGATCCCCCTCCCCGCTGGCGATGTCCTTGAGACGGGCCACCACGGTGCGGATGGGGGCGACGATGCGCTGCGCCATCCACCAGATGCAGAGCAGGGCGAGCAGCGAGATGACGCCACCGATGAACAGCTGGGAGAGGACGCTACGGTCGGACTGGCTCTCGAGATCCCCCTGCAACTGCAGGGCGGAGGCGAGTACCACGGCGCGAGGCAGCTCGATATAGATACCCCACTTGCGATCCGTGCCGCGCATGCGTACCGGCACGAAGGTCTGCAGCAGGGCGCCGTCCGGGCTCCAGCGCGTCACCACCTCCCCCTTGCCGAGCCAGCCGTTGAGGTCGCTCACCAACCCCTTGTCCTGCTGCTCAAGCGTACTGCCCGGGGCGATCTGGAAGCCCTCCACCCCGGCGACCCGCCCCTCGTGGCTGAGCAGCAGCACCTTGCCCTGTCCGCCATACAGGGTCTTGCCCATCTCCTCCACCAGGCTCTGCAGGGTGGTCAGCGAGATATCGACCCCCACCATGCCGAGCAGGTTGCCCTCCTCCAGCAAGGGAGCCGTCACAGACGTCATCAACACCTGCTGGTCACCCACCTCGTCGAGATAGGGTTCCAGCAGACAGAGGGCCCGTGACTGGATGCTGCACTTGTACCACTCGTTCTCGGGATGGCCGTTGGCGCCCGGCTTGGCATTCGCCAGCATGGCTTCGTCCATCACCTCCAGGGTCACCTTGCCGTCCACCCTGGCCCAGTAGCTGGAGAAACGTCCCTTGTCGTTGGCCCCGAGGGCGGTCGAGCCCTGATAGTTGGCATCTTCGCCATCCAGCTGATTGGGCTCGAACACGCCGTAGACACCGATCATGTTGGCAGAGGATTCCGCTGCATCCTGCAGCTGTTGATTCACGGCGCCGCGCAATGCCTCGGAGTGAACGAAGTTATCCGCTGCATTCTTGCGCTGAAACAAAATATTCTCGGCCAGCAAGGTGGCGCGAAAATAGGCCTCGTCGAGGTAGCTGGTCACTCTGGCCGCCTGGGTAGCGCCCATGGCCTGCATCCAGTTTTCTGCCGCGTGCTGCGCCTCCAGGGTAGTGGAAGCGAGCACCTGCTCCTGCATACGGGCCGCGTTGAAGAGGGATGAGGCGACCAGTGCAGCGGCACTGGCCAGGAGGCAACAACCGGCTATCAGGGTGATCCGTCCCTGAACAGAAAGAGAACTCATGCATGATTTCCTAACTTCTACAGATGTAACCACTGTATCGGATTTGGAAACAGAAACTTAACTAAATCAGCCCAGATCCAGGCTAAGTTGATTGCGCTCCCCGCTACTCGGCAGCCCCACCACCAGTCCGAGCAGGCGAATGGGTTTTCCTTGAGCCCTGTGTAACCCTTCGTGCAGCAGATCGTGAAAACGGGCGGCCTGATAGCTCCCCTTGCGATAGACGGTGGTCTGCTGAAAATCGGCAAACTTGAGTTTGATCCCCTGCCCCATCAGCATCTCGGCGGGGCAATCCCTGGCAAAGCGCAGCTCCAGCTCTGGGATGAGCCGGCTCAGCACGGCCCAGCAAGCCTCCTCGTCCAGCACATCGCTGCTGAGGGTGGTCTCCACCCCCACACTCTTGCGCACCCTGGAAGCCTGTACCGGCTGATCGTCCAGCCCCCAGATGCGACCGGTCAGCATCTCCCCCAACTTGCCGAAGCGGGCGATCAGCTCCTCACTGCTCATGGCCCTGGCATCCTCGCAGGAGTAGAGCCCCTGGGACTCCAGCCGATCGGCGGTCTTGCGGCCAATACCGGGCAACTTGGCCAGGGGGAGCAGGCGCACGAACTCGTCCACCTCCTGGGGCCGGATGACGAACAGGCCGTCCGGCTTGCGCTGCTCGGAGGCGAGCTTGGCCAGAAACTTGTTGGGCGCCACCCCGGCGGAGGCGGTCAGCCCCAGCTCGGCGTTGATCGCGGCGCGGATCTCGGCGGCCATCAGGGTGGCGCTGCCGCCACAATGGGGGCTCTCCGTCACGTCCAGATAGGCTTCATCGAGGGAGAGGGGCTCCACCAGTTCGGTGTAGCGCAGGAAGATCCCCCTCAACTGGCGGGAGACCTCCTTGTAGACCGCCATGCGACCCGGGATCAGCACCAGCGGCGGGCAGAGCTTCTTGGCCAGCCCGCTCGGCATGGCAGAGCGCACCCCGAAGCGGCGCGCCACATAGTTGCAGGTAGAGATGACCCCGCGCCTGTCCGCCGAGCCACCGATGGCGAGCGGCACCTCTCGCAGGGCCGGATTGTCCCGCATCTCCACCGCCGCGAAGAAGCAGTCCATGTCGATGTGAATGATCTTGCGCATGATACTGTACAAATAAACAGTTAACTGAGCCCATGCTACCCCAGTGCTGTGATTTCTGCCAGTCGCAGCAACGCGGGGAGCATATAGACTCTTCAGGCACCCATCATCAAGGAGGAAGAGGGATGAACAAGATCTGGCTGGGACTCTGTCTGCTGCCCATCATCACGGCGGCCAAGGATCACCCGACCGCCGAGTGCAGCTGGCTGTTCGAGCGCATCGAAATACTGGAAAAAGCCATCAAGCAAGGGGATGAACTGGGTACCCGGGAGGAGCTGACCCGCAGGAAGGCCGAGTTCAATAAAAAATCCTGCCAACAATACGATTACTGAGCACTGACTCTTGCCCACAAAAAAGCGAGCCGACCTCAAGGTTGGCTCGCTCTGTCAGGCGCCATGACGACTGTGCCGCTCAGATGATGCGGTGCTCTTCCAGCATCTTGCGACGGGCCTCTTCCTTCGCCATCTTCTGCTTGCGGTTGTCACAGGGCTCCGGGCAGTCGCACTCCTTTTCGATCCCGATGGTGCCAAGGCCGCCACAGGAGCCGGAGATGGTCTTCTTCTGGAAGATGTAACCGATGGCCATGGCCACCACCACCGCCAGAAACACCCCGAAGGTAATCAGAAAAGTCTGCATGCTATTACCCCTTACTGTTTAACCGGATGCCGCGAGAGGCACCCGTGCACTCAATACGTCAACGCCACCCCCGAAGGGATGGCCGTTCATTACTTCTTCACCAGATAGGGCTTGAAGGCATCCGAGTAGGACTCTTCGAAGCCATCGTCCGTCTTGGTGATCACGAAGATGGCCAGCCCCTGCTCCTTGGCATAGGCCAGGCTTTTCTCTGGCCCCATGACGGTGAGCGCCGTCGCCAGCCCGTCCGCGGTCATGCAGGAAGGGTGGATCACGGTCACCGACACCATCCGATGCTGAATGGGCTTGCCCGTCAGCGGATCGATGGTGTGGGAGAAGCGCTTGCCATCCATCTCGTAGTAGTTGCGATAATCCCCCGAGGTGGCCACGCCGTTGTCCCCGGGCTGGATCACCTCCTGCACCGAGCCGGCATTGACGGTCGGCTTCTCGATGGCCACCCGCCAGGGGTGCCCCTTGCCGTTGACCCCGTTGAGGCGCAGCTCACCGCCTATTTCCACCAGGTAGTTGCGTGCCCCCAAGGATTCCAGATACTCGGCGACCTTGTCCACCCCGAAGCCCTTGGCGATGGCGGAGAGATCCACGTAGAGATCCGGGATGTCTTTTTGCAGGGTATCCGCATCGGCAGAGGCAATCACGTGCAAGTTGCCCAGCCCCGTCTTCTGGCGAGTCTGGCTTATCAATTCATCGGACGGCACCTTGGTCGGTTTCGCGTCCGGGCCAAAGCCCCACAGATTGACCAGGGGGCCCACGGTCACGTCCAGCGCGCCGCGGCTCTCGCGGCCAATGTGTATGGCCTCGGTCACCACCCGTGCGGTGTCCCGGGAGACCACCACGGGCGTGTTGTCCTTGTGCTGGTTGAAGCGGGACAGCTCGGAGTCCGGTCTGTAGGTGGACATCTGATCGTTGACCCGCTCCAGCAGGACATCGACCTCGGCCTGTAATTTGGCTCCATCCTGGACGGCGTCATCCGCCACCTTGATGGAGTAGTAGGTACCCATGGTGCTGCCGGTGATGTGGATCTCCGGTTTGGATTGGACCGTTTCCTGACCGCACCCAGTCAAGAAAAAGGCTAGCCCGAAGGCTAGCCAGGTCTTTACAACGCTGTGCATGGATTAACCACCAAAGTCATCCAGCAGGATGTTTTCGTCTTCAACACCGAGGTTTTTCAGCATGTTGATGACGGCCGCGTTCATGACGGGAGGCCCGCACATGTAGAACTCGCAATCTTCCGGCGCCTCGTGGTTCTTGAGATAGTTCTCGAACAGCACGTTGTGGATGAAGCCGGTGTAGCCATCCCAGTTGTCTTCCGGTTGCGGATCAGACAGGGCGACGTTCCAGGTGAAGTTCTCGTTCTCGGCGGCCAGCATGTCGAAGTCCTCGACATAGAACATCTCGCGCTTGGAACGGGCACCGTACCAGAAGCTCATCTTGCGCTTGGTCTTCAGGCGACGCAGCTGATCGAAGATGTGGGAGCGCATCGGCGCCATGCCCGCACCACCACCGATGAACACCATTTCGGCGTCGGTGTCTTTCGCGAAGAATTCGCCGAACGGACCGGAGATGGTCACCTTGTCCCCTGCTTTCAGGTTGAAGATGTAGGAGGACATCTGGCCGGGAGGCGCAGTCCAGTTGCTCGGCGGCGGGGTCGCGATCCGCACGTTCAGCATGATGATGCCGAACTCTTCCGGATAGTTGGCCATGGAATAAGCACGGATGATCGGCTCATTGACCTTGGACTCCAGCTCGAAGATCTTGAAGCGATCCCAATCACCGCGATATTCCTCGGGAATATCGAAGTTCTTGTACTGCACGTGGTGTGCAGGGGCTTCGATCTGGATATAACCACCGGCGCGGAACGGCACGCTCTCGCCATCCGGGATCTGCAGCTTGAGTTCCTTGATGAAGGTGGCCTTGTTGTCATTGGAGATGACGGTACATTCCCACTTCTTCACCCCGAAGATCTCTTCGGGCAGCTCGATGTCCATGTCGGCGCGCACGGTGACCTGGCAGGCCAGACGCTCGCCATGACGGGCCTCGCCCTTGCTGATGTGATCCAGCTCGGTCGGCAGGATGTCGCCGCCGCCGGACTTCACCCGCACCTTGCACTGACCACAGGAGCCACCGCCGCCACAAGCGGAGGAGACGAAGATACCGCTGCCGGCCAGGACGCCGAGCAGCTTGCCACCCGCCGGGCTGGTGACAGCCTTGGCCGGGTCGCCGTTGATGCTGATTGTCACGTCACCCGCGGTCACCAGCTTGGACTTGGCGAACAGAATAACTGCTACCAGGGCCAGCAGGATCACGGTGAACATGACCACACCCAGAATAATTTCCATCTATATTTCCTTTCCGATTACAGGGAAATACCAGAGAAGGACATGAAGCCCAGCGCCATCAGACCCGCGGTGATGAAGGTGATGCCGAGGCCACGCAGGCCTTCCGGAACATCGGAATACTTCATCTTCTCGCGGATCCCTGCCATCGCGACGATGGCCAGCATCCAACCGGCACCCGAGCCCACGCCATAGACCACAGACTCCACGAAGTTGTAGTCACGCTGCACCATAAAGGAGACGCCACCGAAGATGGCGCAGTTCACGGTGATGAGCGGCAGGAAGATACCCAGGGCGTTGTAGAGCGCGGGGAAATACTTGTCCAGCGCCATCTCCAGGATCTGTACCAGGGCCGCAATCACACCGATGAAGGTGATGAAGCTCAGGAAGCTCAGATCCAGGCCCTGTACCAGGGCGCCGTCTTTCAGCACATAGTTGTAGATCAGGTTGTTGGCCGGTACGGCAACAGTCTGTACCACAATCACGGCGATACCCAGACCCATGGCGGTCTTGACCTTCTTGGACACCGCCAGGAAGGTACACATCCCCAGGAAGAAGGAGAGCGCCAGGTTTTCGATGAAGATCGAACGAATCAACAGACTCAGATAGTGTTCCATACCTTAATCCTTTGCCTCCACCTGCTTGGGATCCTTGGTGCGTACGCCCCAGATGATCAGACCAATGATGAAGAATGCACTCGGCGGCAGCAGCAGCAGGCCGTTAGGCACATACCAGCCACCGTTGTTCACCAGCGGCAGCAGCTCGATGCCGAACCAGGTGCCGGACCCCAGGATCTCGCGCACCGTGGCCACGGCCAGCAGCACGGCACCGTAGCCCAGACCGTTGCCGATGCCATCCAGGAAGGAGGGCAGCGGGGCACTCTTCATGGCATAGGCTTCGGCACGACCCATCACGATACAGTTGGTGATGATGAGGCCGACGAACACCGACAGCTGCTTGGAGATGTCATAGGCATACGCCTTGAGCACCTGGTCAACCACGATAACCAGGGACGCGATCACCGCCATCTGGGCGATGATCCGCACGCTGTTCGGAATGTGGTTGCGGATCAAGGAGATGAACAGGTTGGAGAAGGCGGTGACCGCGGTAACGGCCAGCGTCATCACGAACGCTGTCTTCATCTGGCTGGTAACGGCCAGCGCGGAACAGACACCCAGCACCTGCAGTGCGATGGGGTTGTTGCCGAGCACAGGCGTCAACAGCAATTTTTTCATTTCGCTCTTGTCAGCCATTGTTGATTTCTCCTGCACGTACCTTGGCCAGGAAGGGACCGAAGCCCTTGGGACCCATCCAGAAGTCGAAGGTGTGCTGTACGCCATTGCCGGTCAGGGTTGCGCCGGACAGGCCATCGATTTCATGCTCGGAGCCTGCCGGAGCATGGCCCTTGATCACGCGCAGCGCCGGCTGACCGTCCTGATCGAACAGCTTCTTGCCGACGAACAGTTCGCGCCAGGCCGGGTTCTCGATCTCGCCGCCCAGACCCGGGGTTTCGCCGTGATCATAGTAGGTGATGCCCTTGACGGTCTGACCGTCGGCCGCGACCGCGACGAAGGCATACATGGTGGACCACAGACCCTGGCCGTAGATCGGCAGGATGATGTTGTCGACCTTGCCGTCGGCATCCTTGGCAAAGAACACGGGAACCAGCTTGGAGATTTGACGCAGGCCAGCCTTGTCGTCGGCCGGGGCCAGACGGATGTTCTGGGCCGGATCCTTGGCGGCGACCTTGGTGTCGAAGTTGTCGGCATCGCCGTCAACGAACTCACCGGTAGTCAAATCCACCAGACGCGCTTCAATCTTGTCGCCATACAACTGGGCCAGGTCACGCTTGGCCACAGAACTGACATCGACACCGGCGACGGACAGGATATTGCTTTGCTTGTCCAGCGCCTTGTTTTCCAGCTGGGCCGGACGCAGTCCCACGGCGGCCACGGAGACCACGATGGAACAGACCAGGCACAGACCGGTTACGACGGTGAGGGTGCCGATAGTAGAGTCTTTATTAAACGCCACGTGCGATCCTCCGCTTGATGTTCGCCTGTGCCACGAAATGGTCAAACAAGGGGGCAAACAGGTTGGCAAACAGAATGGCCAACATCATGCCTTCCGGGAACGCGGGGTTCACCACCCGGATCAGCACCACCATGACGCCGATGAGGGCGCCGTACCACCACTTGCCCTTGTTGGTAAAGGCAGCGGAGACCGGATCGGTCGCCATGAACGCCATACCAAAGGCGAAGCCGCCCAGCACCAGATGCCAGTGCCACGGCATGTTGAACATGGGGTTGGTATCGGAACCGATGACGTTGAACAGCAGAGAGGTCGCAACCATACCGATCATCACACCGGCGATGATGCGCCAGGAGGCGATCCGCATGTAGACGATCATGGCCGCACCGATGAGGATCATCAGGGTGGAGACTTCACCGATGGAGCCCGGCAGGTTGCCGAGGAAGGCATCCATCCAGCTGATGGCTTCGCCAGTCGCACCGTTGATCAGCGCCATCTGGCCGCCCTGGGCCCACTGGCTCAGTGCAGTTGCACCTGAATAGCCATCGACGGCAACCCAGACGGCATCACCGGAGATCTGGCCCGGGTAGGCGAAGAACAGGAAGGCACGACCCGCCAGCGCCGGGTTCAGGAAGTTCTTGCCGGTACCACCGAACACTTCCTTGGCCAGCACCACGCCGAAGGTAATGCCGAGGGCGGCTTGCCACAGGGGCAGCTCGGGCGGCACGATCAGCGCGAACAGGATGGAGGTCACGAAGAAGCCTTCGTTGATCTCGTGCTTGCGCACCATGGCGAACAGCACTTCCCAGAAACCACCGACGATGAAGACGGTGATGTAGATCGGGAAGAAGTGCGCCGCACCGATCAGCATCTTGCTGCCGATGCCGGCCACAGCCGGATCCAGCGAGGCGCCCAGCAGGGTGGCGATGGTGTATTGCCAGGTATCGGCACCGGCCGCGCTGCCCAGATGGGCGATGGCGGCGATGGACTGGTTGCCGACGTTGTACATGCCCCAGAACATGGCCGGGAACACGGCCAGCCACACCATGATCATCATGCGTTTCAGATCGATGGCGTCACGGACGTGAGCGGCATTGCGGGTCACGGACCCGGGGGTATAAAACAGGGTGTACGCCGCTTCGAACAGGGCATAGTACTTAGCGTACTTGCCGCCCGGCTCGAAGTGATGTTCCATATTTTCAAGAAGTTGCTTGAAACTCATCGCTTAACCTTCCAGTTCTATCTTGGTCAGGCACTCACGCAAGATCGGGCCGTACTCGGTCTTGCCGGGGCAGACGAAGGTACAAAGCGCCAAATCTTCCTCATCCAGCTCCAGACAGCCGAGCGCCTGGGCGTTGTCGGTGTCACCGGAGATCAGATCCCGCAGCAGCAGGGTCGGCAGGACGTCGAGCGGCATCACGCGCTCATAGTTGCCGATAGGCACCATGGAGCGATCACTACCGTTGGTGGTGGTCGTGAAGTTGATGAGCTTGCCTTTCACCAGGTGCGCCAAGGTGGTGCGGGTGATGGAGAACTTGTTGGCACTGGGGTTGACCCAGCCCAGGAACTCTTTCTCACGGCCTTCGCCCAGCACGCTCACCTGGTTGTGATAACGGCCAAGGTAGTCATGGACTCCCGCTGCCTTGGAACCACTCAGGATGGAACCGGAGATGATACGGTTCTCGTCGGCGCGCAGCTCGTTGTTGGTCAACTGGCTGATGCAGGCGCCCAGACGGGTGCGCAGCAGACGCGGCTTGACCACGTTCGGACCGGCCAGGGAGATCACCTTGTCGGTGAAGATCTGACCCGTGGTGAACAGCTTGCCGTAGGCGATCACATCTTGATAGTTGATGTGCCACTGCACTTTCTTGGCACCGACCGGGTCCAGGAAGTGGATGTGGGTGCCCGGCAGACCGGCAGGGTGCGGACCGACGAAGACGGCTTCTTTGACTTGTGCCAAAGTCGCATGGGGCAGGCTCGCCTCGCCCTTGCAGACGTGAACGGCGCCATCGGTCAGGCGGGTCAGCACAGCCAGACCATCGAGGAAGGCCTGGGACTGTTCCTTGATGATGAGCTCGGCATTGGCAGCCAGCGGGTTGGTGTCCATGGCGGTGACGAAGATGGCGCGGGGGGTGGAACCCACTGCCGGCACCTTGCTGAATGGACGGGTACGCAGCGCGGTCCACTGACCTGACGCGACCAGGATCTCCTGCACCTTGCTGCGCTCGAGCTGTGCAAGCTCGGCAGACGCAAAGTGTTCAAAGGTTACCTGCTCGTCGGAGCCATCGAGATCGATGACGACAGATTGCAGAACACGCTTGGCACCACGGTTGATCTCAGAAACCACACCGGTGGCAGGGGCCGTGAATTTAACGCCGGGATTCTTCTTATCTTCGAAGAGCTCCTGACCTTTAATGACGCGATCACCTACTTTGACGAACATAGTAGGACGCATCCCCACGAACTCTTCGCCGAGTGTAGCAACACGGGTGATGGCCGGGCCATCGTAGATTACTTGCTCCGGAGCACCCAGCACGGGGATGTCCAGTCCTCTTTTAATTGTAATCATACTCACTTGCACTACCGTTAAGGGAAGACAGGTTGGTTAGCGCCGAGAAATACATCACGACGAGTTGTTGAATGAGCCCGCCTACATCGCGACAAAATGTCGAAAAAACAAACAAATTAGCAACATACAGGATCATTCAAAAGCGCCTGAGTTTACCACCTTAGGCAAGTTAGCTGCCATGCCAAATGGGGAAAATCCCCGCGCTATCACAAAATTAACCCCCATTGAATATTTCCTCCTCATCTCCGCAAGCCGTGGTTTTAAAGGATTTTTCGTTCAACTAACCCTATGGGGGTATTTTTGTGCGCCAGACAGGTAATTAGAAAAAGTAATCCGAGACGCCATCGACCACAGATGGAACACCGGCCACCCCGATTCGTGACGGAACCGTTAATTGTTGAAAAATTAGGTAATAAAAACGTCAATTATCACGCGAAGGGGGACTTGCTGACACAGCTCGGCGTGGTTGGCGCCTGCTCCCGCTGCTGCCACTCAGCCTCGGTATAGGTATGCAGGGCCAGCGCATGAATAGCACCAGCCAGTTCGTCGGCCAACAGGCCGTTGACTTGACGATGACGACCGATCAGTCGTTGCCCCTCGAACGCCTGGCTCACGACAATGACCTTGAAGTGGCTCTCTGAACCCGGCGCCACCCGGTGCATATAGCTCTCGTTGATCACTTCCAGATGACTGGGGGACAAGGCGGCCAGTTTGGCCTCGATCTGTTGTTGCATGCTCACGACAAACACTCCCAAGATGGATGTCCGGCCATTGTAAGCCAGAGCCGACCCCGGATAAATCACGCCGAGGGCCTTATGACCCAGTCACGCACCGGGCTGGTGAAATTCTGCGTCCCCGCTAGAATAGCGCCACTTCAACGACCGGCTCGTCGCTGGCTGTCGTTGCCATATATAAGCATCACCTTGGATACTTCTCTTATGCAGACCCTACTCGACACGGCGCATTGCCGCCTGACCCTTTACCGGTATCCGCGGCAGAGCCAGGATCCCCTGCAGGCCTGGGATGCGGCAGACGAATATCTCATCAACGAACTCGCCGAGTCGCCGCTCGAGCAGAGCGGCCCCGTCATCATCATGAACGACGGCTTCGGCGCCCTGACTGCCTATCTGCACGGCCATGCCCCCCGGTGCGTGACCGACTCCCATATCAGCGAACGGGCGACCCTGGCGAATCTGGCCGAAAATGGCCTGGATCCCCACGCCATCCGCCTGCAGGATGCGCTGGCTCCGCTGCCCTTGGCTCCCGCTCTGGTGGTGATCAAGGTGTCCAAGTATCAGGCGCTGCTGGAACAGCAACTGCTGGCCCTGCGCCAGGTGGTCACCCCGGCCACTCGGATCCTGGCGGCGGGCAAGGCGAAGGATATTCACACCTCCACCCTCAAGCTGTTCGAGAAATACCTGGGCGAGACCCGCACCTCGCTGGCCTGGAAGAAGGCCCGTCTCATTCACTGTACGCCGGACGCCCTGCGCCCTGCGCTCGATAATCCCTTCCCCACCACCTGGCCGCTGGAAGGCAGCGACATGCTGATCCACAACCATGCCAACGTATTTTCCCGCACCAGCCTGGATATCGGCGCCCGCTTCATGCTAGACAACCTGCCTATCCACAGCGCCCGACATGTGATCGATCTGGGCTGCGGCAACGGCGTGCTGGGGCTCTCCCTGCTGGCGCGCGACAGCGAGGTGGAGGTGACCTTCATCGACGAATCCCACATGGCGGTGGACTCGGCGCGCCTGAACGTCGAGCACAACCTGCCCGATGCCCTGCCCCGCGCCCAATTCCTGGTCAATAACTGTCTCGATGGGATAGAAACGGGGGCGGCCGATCGCATTCTCTGCAATCCCCCCTTCCACCAACTGCAGGCGATCACGGACCATATCGCCTGGCAGATGTTCACCGATGCGCACCGGGTGTTGCCTCAGGGGGGGGAACTCTGGATAGTAGGCAACCGCCATCTGGATTATCACAATAAACTCAAGCGCTTGTTTGCCAACGCACAAGTGGTTGCATCGAACAGCAAGTTCGTTATTTTGAAAGCCATCAAACGCTAAAGATAAAGCTAAAGGAAACCCATGATGAAAAAGTCACTCTTGCTGCTGGCCGCCCTGATGCTGGGTGGTTGTGCCACTCACTGGCCGGAGACCGCCTTGCTCAACCCGCAAGTCATTCCCGCCAACCAGCAGTACTACTCCGGCAACCGGATCACCATGGAAGGGGTCGACAAGCGTGAAGCCGCCTATGTCTTCTCCATCAAGAAGAAAGATAAGGCCCCCGTACTGGTCAACAGTGCCCAGCCCCTCAACAACCTGCTGGCCGAAAAACTGGCCGAGGGCCTGCGCAGTCAGGGGCTTGAAGTGGGCAACAGCGGTACCACCAACCTGACCCTGGCCATCTCCACCGCCGCCGTCACAGTGGAAGAGAAGACCTTCACCTATGTGACCAAATCCAAGGTCAGTCTGCAGGTGATCGCCGATTTCCAGGGCAGCAAGCTGACCAAGCAATTCAACATGTCCTCCAGCAAGGAGGAGCCGGGTGAGCCGAGCATGGCCGATCTGGAGTCCACCCTGAACCAGCAACTGGGCAGCGTACTGCAGCAGATCATGGCCGACGAGGCTCTACGCGGTTATCTCAAGGGCCAACCTAGCTAAACGAGGAAGCGATACATGAAAAAACTCTGGTTATTGGCCATGCTGATCGCCCCCCTGGCATTTGCCGGCCCCAAGGTCAGGATGGAGACCAACCACGGCAACATCATCGTGGAGCTGGCCCCCAAGCAGGCGCCACAGACGGTGAAAAACTTCCTGCGCTATGTGGCGGACGGCAGCTATGACGGCAGCCTGTTCCACCGGGTGATCCAGAACTTCGTGGTGCAGGGAGGGGGCTACAACCAGCAGTTCCAGCCGCTGCCGACCTTCGACCCCGTGGTAAACGAGTCCAAGGGAGGCCTGCCCAACAAGCGCGGCAGCATCGCCATGGCCCGTACCCAGGCCGTCGACAGCGCCACCCGCCAGTTCTATTTCAACCTGGCGGACAACGACAACCTCAACGCCAATGCTGGCGCCGGTTACACCGTATTTGGCCAGGTGGTGCAAGGCATGGAGGTGCTGGACAAACTGGCTCTGGTGCAGACGGGTTACAGCTCTATCCTGAGAGCCAACGATGTGCCGACCAGCCCCATCATCCTGAAAAAAGTCGTGCTGCTGGCGGAGAAATAACGCGGAGCGGATCACATCCTGCCTCATCACCGCCAAGGTCACCGGCGCCCCTTTCTATACTCTGGCCTTGCCCCCATTCCGGGGGTCCCAGAGGAGAAAAAGGAGGCGCCGGTGATCTATCAGGCCTACATAACCCAACATGCCATGCTGCTGTCCCAGGCTGTTCGTCACTTCCTGGCACGGGAAATTGCCTACCAACAGCTGGAAGATGTGAGCTGGCAACTGCTCTCCCACTGGCAAGCCCTGCCCCACTGCACCGACAAACAACCGTCCAGTCAGCGAGAATCCGTCTTCTGGCACCTGCTGCACAGCCTGCATCTATGGGATGAGCAACAGATCGATACCGATCCCCGGCTGCGACTGCAGTTGATGGCCTGCGCCAACTATCTCCTCGAGCAGGGCCCCTGTCCGCCTCACTGCATCGGCTCACGACCCTGAAGGCCCGCGGACGACGTTCTGCTTGCCTTGGCTATCCCCTTCGAACCTGACAAAATAGCCACCTTTTCCCCGAGGAGTCAGGCATTTGAACACTCTCCGCCCGCCCAGCCGTAACCCGGGCCGCCTCACCAGCTGGCGAGACGCCCTCGCCGTGTATCTCGAAGGCCGGGTTCTCATCCTGTTTGCCATGGGCTTCTCCTCCGGTCTGCCACTGCTGCTGGTCTTTGGCACCCTCTCGTTCTGGTTGCGTGAAGCGGACGTCAGTCTCACCGACATCGGCTACATGAGCTGGGTGGCCCTGGCCTACGGCTTCAAGTGGGTGTGGTCTCCCCTGGTCGACCGCCTCTCCCTGCCCCTGCTCTCGCGCCTGCTGGGACGACGGCGCAGCTGGATGCTGCTCTCCCAGCTGCTGACTGCCCTCGCCCTGGTGGGCATGGCTTATTGCGATCCCAAGACCCAGCTCGCTCAGCTCGCCTTCTTCGCCCTGCTGGTAGCCTTCGCCTCGGCCACCCAGGACATCGTCATCGACGCCTACCGCATCGAGTCGGCCCCCGAACGCCTGCAGGCGGCCATGGCGGCCTCCTACATGACCGGCTATCGGCTCGCGATGATCATGGCGGGCGCTGGCGCCCTGGCACTAGCTGCCTGGCTTGGCAGCAACAGCGGCTACGACTATCGCGGCTGGCAGCTCACCTATCTGTGCATGGCGGGGCTCATGTCTCTCGGCATTATCACCACCCTGTTTTGTCATGAGCCCGACATCGATCTCGCCCGCCAGAACGAGCAGCAGGCCGAGCGCAAGCTGCTGTTGCAACAACAAGGCTGGCCAACCCCGCTGGCGGGCCTGGGGGCCTGGATCTACGAGGCCATCTGGTGCCCGTTCGCCGATTTCTTCCGCCGCTTCGGGGGGTCGGCCCTGCTGATCCTCGGGCTTATCGCCTGCTATCGCATCTCGGACGTGGTGATGGGGGTGATGTCCAACAGCTTCTATGTGGACCTGCAATTCAGCAAGACGGAAGTGGCCACCATCACCAAGGTATATGGAGTCATCATGACGCTGGTCGGGGCCGCGCTGGGGGGGGTACTGGTGATGCGACTGGGAACCTTGCGCATCCTGTTTCTCGGTGCCGTGCTCACCGCCAGCACCAACTTGCTGTTTGCTCTGCTCAACGAGGTCGGTCACAACCTGGAGCTGCTGACCCTGATCATCTCGCTCGACAACCTCAGCGCCGGCATCGCTACTGCGGCCTTCGTGACCTATCTGTCGAGCCTGACCAACGTCGCCTTCTCGGCCACCCAGTATGCGCTGTTCAGCTCCATCATGTTGCTGCTGCCCAAGCTGCTTGCGGGGTTCTCCGGTCGTTTTGTCGAGCTGTTTGGCTACAGCCACTTCTTCATCGGCACCAGCCTGCTCGGGGTGCCCGTGATGCTGCTGATCAGCATGGTTGCCAAACGAGGCAAGTGTTTGTCACCACAAACGAACAAATAGCAAGCGTTTGCCTAAATGAGGGGGTGATTAGATTCACAAATCCTGACAAAGTTCCCTGGCTCTTGTTTATCCGTTGAAATTATTTGGCTAGAATCCCTCCCGCTCCTTGTGGGCAGGCTACGGAAAACCTCAACTAAACACACAAGAGACCAATAAAATGGCCAAATTTACCAAGACTCTGATCGCTGCCGGTCTGCTGGCTGCATCCGCCACCCCGGCTTTTGCTGCCGACTACAGCGGTGACATCCACAAGAACGACTACAAGTGGATGCAGTTCAACGTGATGCACACCATTGACCAACGTCCTTTCACTGCCGGCACAGAAGATTACAACGATACCTACTTCGAAATGGAGTTTGGTGGTCGCTCCGGTCTCTTCGATCTGTACGGTTACGTCGACGTGTTTGATATCTTCGATAGCCGCCACAGCAACCAGCACAATGGTCAGAACCTCTTCATGAAGTTTGCACCACGCATGTCTCTCGATGCATTGACTGGTAAAGATCTCTCCTTTGGCCCAGTACAAGAGGTCTACATCGCCTCTTTGAACAACATTGGTGACCACCAGATGGAGAACATGATCGGTCTGGGTGCCGACGTGCAAGTGCCTTGGTTTGGTAAAGTGGGCATGAACCTGTATGCCCGTCATTCTACCGAAAACCAGTTCTTCACCGAAGAAGAGGGTGATTGGAATGGTTACTGGTTCGCCATGAACTGGTTCAAGCCTTTCTACACCTTCTCCAACGGCAGCTTCGTCTCCTACCAAGGCTATTTGGATTATGCCTTTGATCTGGACACTCATGACCGTGCCGACCGTACCAGTGATAACCTGGCTACCTTCCACGGTATCTACTGGCATTCTGATCGCTATGCCGTTGGTTACGGCCTGAAGTACTTCATGGATGCCTACGGCAACAAAGATGGCTCCACTGCCTACGATGGTACCCCCTGGAAGAGCTCTGGCTTCAGCCACTACTTCTCCGTTACCTACAAGTTCTAATCGAACGGGTATCTGGGATACAAAAAACCGGAGCAACTGCTCCGGTTTTTTTATGGGCTTTCGCCAAACAAAAAGGGGAAGCCTTATGCCTCCCCTTTCTCGTCAATCGAGCTATCGATCAATCACGGAAGTTCTGGAACTGCATCGGTTGGCCCAGCTCGGCACCGCGCACCAGCGCCATGGTTTCCTGCAGATCGTCACGCTTCTTGCCGGTCACGCGCACTTCGTCACCCTGGATGGCAGCCTGCACCTTGATCTTGGAGTCTTTGATAAGCTTCACCAGCTTCTTGGCGACCTCTTTGTCGATCCCCTGCTTGAACTTCACGGTCAGGTGGAAACGCTTGCCGGAGTGAACGCTGTCACCCACGTCCATGGAGCTGTTCTCGATCTGGCGCTTGAGCAGCGCCCCGCGCAGGATCTCGACCATCTGCTTGAGCTGGAAATCGGCATCCGCCTCCAGCTTGACCTCTTCTTTGTTCAGTTCGAAGCTGGCTTCCACCCCACGAAAATCGAAACGGGTCGCCAGTTCACGATTGGCGTTATCGACGGCGTTCAACACCTCGTTCATTTTGACTTCAGAGACAATATCGAATGACGGCATAGCCGGGCTCCTCATGCTGTGCTGTATGTTGTGCTTTGGGGTAATGCGAATAGGGGGCAAATCTACCAGAAAACGGGCAAATTTGCTGATTTCGATGGGATGGCTCTGCTAGAATCCTCTCCGCACAGGAATGGCGAGACCCGTTAGTGTCCGCCAGGCGACCTCTTCCTTTATCCCCGGTAAGCGGTTGATCGGAATGCGACCACTACCCTGACTGAGTCTCTCCATGCCAAGCGGATTACGCGACAATAACCTGAAAACCAGCCGTCACCCCCTCCCTCCCCAATGGACCCTGCTGGGCTGCGGTGCTCTGGGGGGTGTCTTCGCATCCCTGCTGACCCAAAGCGGTCAAACGACCCGTGTCCTGTTGCGCGAACGGCACCGGGCCACCCTGCACCCCGGCATCGATTTTACCTCTCTCGACGGTCATACCCAGCTGCTGACCATAGAGCGCGGCTTCATCAGTCAGCCCGGCGCCATCAAACGCCTGCTGGTGATGACCAAGGCAAGCCAGGTCGTCCCGGCCCTGACCCCGCTGATCGGCCGACTGCCTGCGGGCGTCCCCATCGTACTGCTGCACAATGGCATGGGCATCGCCGAGCAGGTGGTTCAACGCTTCCCGCACAACCCGGTCATCGCCGGCGTCACCAGCCACGGCGCCATGCAGAGCGGCCACTTCGTGTTCCGCCACACCGGCAAGGGCGAAACCTGGCTCGGACCGGTCAACGTGGCAGCCAAGGCTCACGCCTATCTGGCGGATGAACTCGCCCGTGCCCTCGGCCAGGCCGGATGGGATGAACAGATCCGGGCTCGTCAATGGCAAAAGCTCGCCATCAACTGCGCCATCAACCCGCTCACGGCACTTTACAAGGTCAAGAATGGCGAACTGAGTGGCTCCCGCTTCACCGATGCCCTGCAACAGATCTGCGTGGAAGTAGTGGACGTGATGCAGGCCGAAGGGTTGCCCGTCAGCAATGAAGAGCTGCTGCGCCGGGTAATGACGGTGGTGGAGCTCACCGCCGACAATTACTCTTCCATGTATCAGGATATGGAACTGGGACGAGAGACCGAGATCGAAGCCATCACCGGCTTCCTGCTCGCCAAGGCGGCGCAGCACGGCATCGCGGTCCCCGTCAATCAGGGCCTCTACCAGGCCATCAAAGAGAAGCAATAGACCCGGTGAAGTGACGGGCATCAAGCAGGAGGAGCGAGCAATGAGCGTTTTGGTACTGGTTGCCCCGGGTTCGGAAGAGATCGAAACCGTCGCCATCGTCGATACCCTGGTGCGGGCCTCCATCGAAGTGGTATTCGCCTCCTGCTGCCCGGCGGGGCAGCGCCAGATCCGCGCCTCCCGCGGGGTACAGATAGTGGCGGACTGTCATATCGACGAGCTGACCAGCCGTGATTTCGAGGCCATAATCGTGCCGGGCGGCCTGCCCGGTAGCGAAGCCATCCGCGATACCCCCCTCGCCATCGACCTGCTCAAGGAGCAGGCTCTGCGTGGCCGCTGGCGCGCCGCCATTTGCGCAGCCCCCGTGGTGGTGTTGCAGCATCACCACCTGCTGGGAGATGCGCGGGTCACTTGCCATCCAGGTTTTCAGGCCGAGCTCCCCCCTGCTCAACTCATCACTGAGCGGGTAGTGAGGGACGAGGCCCACCGCCTTATCACCAGCCAGGGCCCCGGCAGCGCCATCGAATTCGCCCTCGAAATCGTGCGGGCACTGCGAGGTGATGAAGCTGCCCACGCAGTAGCAGGTCCCATGGTGCAGCCCCCTTCGGTATCGCCATAATCGCGCCAAACTCGTCCCGGAAAACAACAGAGCGCCCTTGCCTGTAGCAAGGGCGCTCTGTTATAGGGACCCAGATTGCATCTAGATAACTCTCCCCTTACAGGTGCCATAGAAGAATCAAGTCATTGGATGACCTTTGATGTTTTTTATATCGACGCATCTGATTTGATTTTTAATCAGTTCAATAACACGCTCAAAATCCTCAGACTTGCAATATAGATTATCGCTATATGCAACTTTAAAGGGGGTAGATTCAAATCTCAATGCCTTTTTTCTCTTAGAAATAGACAGCGTGTAGGGCCAGTCTTTTTTAAACATGGTTTCATGTTCTGATACTTCACTCTTAAAATCAGTGAAAAATACCGCAAAGAGCGCCATACCCCCAGCGCCAACCAGGGCCAGTGGCCCCAATATGGCAACAGCTACGACACATACCACCACACCAAGCCAAGCCAAACCACGCACTATGGTGTAGGCCACTTCGGGAATAGCATCTTGATAAGTGACGACTACACCCTCCGTAGTTAGCCGATAATGGTAGTCTTTATCCGCCATCACTAAATAACGAAAATAAGGAATCATTACCATGGCAACACCAAAGGCTAGATAAGCAAAACCCCAATCATTATCACCAGTAAGCAATACGCAACCCACAGCAAACAGTACCATTGTTGCTACAACTACCAATATCATTATCCAAGCGAATGGTGTAGGCACACAAATATTCCATTCATAAAGCGTTGGGGCCTCACGTACCCTTTTTTGATTGGCATCGATAATGCGCTGTTGCTCTTCCTGAGGTAACAGATGGAAGGTGGTCTCTTGCTCGCTCACATAAACCGATTCATTTTCCTTATCCATTATTTATTACCTTGCTTGCCGACTACTAGGGCTGGCATGGAGTCCAATACCCTTTGGTGTGTATCCAATGTTATTGGGCCATTGCTATTGCCACTTCCTTTGAAGATAAATTGTCGCTGTACCATCCCCCCCAAATAGCCCAGCTCCAACTTGATGGCTGTATTGGTGTCGACTTTCAGAGGTAGCGTATAGACCAGCTCATTCCAACGTCCACCTTGAATTTCAATTATTTTGGGCTGCATAGCAGACTGATAGCGAGCCAGCTCCTCTTTGGATCGTACCGATACCATCTGACCAGCTCGGGCAAGAGGGTGACCAACGATGTTCAACCCTATGGTCTGCCCTCGCAAATGTGAAGGGAGCGAGAGTTGCAACTGCCACTGTGAGCAGCCAGTATCCATCCAGCCTTGGGGCGCTGAACGAACTACCGTCAAGCTAGCTCCAGGCTTATTTACCAGTTGTTCAAACCGAGCCAGTTCATCCTCAGCGGCCCAGTTGGCAGTTTGCTTGCCCCAGGTCGATTGCAGCAACCACTTTTCCAGATCCGATCTTTTAAAAATATTGATCAACACAGTTAGAGCCAGATAGGCGATACCCAGCACAAAGAGTCCAACAACCATCCAGGGCGCAAAAATAGCAGCGATGGATGAGAAACCTAAACCATTGATACCTAAATACGCAAGCTGGATAAGGAAGATTCCACCTTGTCCAAATAACACCCCTGCCTTCATCTGCAAGAGTGTTTTTTCCATGCCACTTATCAATGGATCTTGGCTCGCCTGCCAACTGTCCAAGGCTTCAAGCCCTGCCGCAGCCAACCCTAGACTAGCAAATGCCAGCATCCGTAGAGAGAAGGCTTTAACCCAGAACGCATGCCCACCCTCTTTTATCGCTGCTTTTATCGAGATTTCGGTCAGGGCTCGACCAGTAGTGAGTGGCTTTAACTTCTCCCATGCCGCCCCCTGGTAGAGCGCGGCGATGGCATTGCCCGTCCAGGCAAAAGCCGAACCCAGTTGCATATTGGCTCGTGACTGGCCGATCGACTTGGCATTTTGTGCCATCCCACCAATGACCACCGTCAGGTTCCAGAGGTTGAGCAGGGCTACCAATCCCCCAAAGGTCGCCAAGTTGGGAACTCTTTCGTTCATAGCGGTGATGCGTTGATTCACTCCACTGCGCACGCTCGCCAGATAGTCACCGATATATTGCCTGGCCTGCTGTTGATACAGGTCACCTTTCAGTTTCACCAGCAGGGGCATTTCGCTGGCAATCAAGGTATCAAGTTGTTGTTGCAAGGTTTTTAGCTGACCGTTGATGGCCTTCACCGTGGTATTGCGCCCGGGTGGTGGTGAGCTGATAGCTGATATTTCCTTGGTAATCGCCCAGACACGTTGCTGGAAGCTGCTGTGAAGCATCCGATAACCGTGATTCACTTCCAGCGGTTTATCACCGAGCAGTGATTCCAGCAGTACCAGCCTCAGGTTGCCTGCCAGGCTGTTCTTCCAGGTGTGGGGCAAGATGGCCGCCATGATTTGGGCGTGGGCGCCCTTGGCAAGGGATTGGCCCGCCCCTTTGATGGCGTCGATCACTGCCTCAACCGTCTGGAACCAAGGCTTCTGCCTGAGCCTCTCCTCCCCCAGCAAGGTCTCCAACTCGGCCACTCGACCAAAGAGGGCAGTCATGTCCCCCGAAGAGGTACTGAGCCAATTATTGTCTACCGTCTGCTCGCTCAGCCCCTTGTGCAACACGACATCAAAACCATAGGGAGCCAGTGCCAGCAAGTTATCACTGACCTTTTCACCAAGCAGTTTTTCCAACGCTTTCTTCCGGGCTTCAGTGCTGCAACTGAGTGAGAGCGCCTGCCCGGCCTCGGCAAACAGAACCTGCAAATAGGCTTGGCCCTTGTCTGTTTTATGGTCCAGACCAAAGGGTAATGGATCGGCCTTAAGGCGAGTCATACCATTGAACAGGTCCTCATGAGCCAGAGTCAGTGCCAGCTCCAGCTCATTGAGAGGCACCTGATACTGCTTGATAAAGGCATTGAGCCCGCCCCAGTTGACCTCGTCCTGAAATGCGGCTCGCTCTTTCCATTGATTGACCTGCTTTTGAGAGGGGTTGAAACCATATTGCTCCCGCAAGATTTTCAGCTTCGCATCGGCCTGTCTCGCCATGGGGGAGTTGAAGTTGATAACTCCAGGCTCCGAACTCATACCCTCTGTATCGGCAAGATAGCGATCCCCCAGATAGTCATCCAGCGCATCTTCAAATACCTGGGTCTTGGCCACATTTCCCCTGACGGAGGCGGGCAAGTCCTTCTCGTCTAGTCGCACCCTGGCAAGATTACGCGTCACCTCCGCCATCATCAGCTTGTGACTGTTAACTTTGATGGTGGCATCATCTTTACCCAGCAAGGCTTCACGCTTGGCAAGCAGTTGATTGACCGTCATGGAGAGGTCGGCCAGATCGGCCAGATAGTCATTAAGCGCCACTACCATGGCACTCTTGGGATCCGGCATCCCCGCCTTGTAGGCAGCAGGTGAACCGGCTGGTTTATGCGCCAACAGCTTGATCCCTTGCTGATCCTCTTCGGCTGGTTTGGCGAGGGGTGTACAGGACAAGACAAACCCCTGATTCGACAATCCCAGATCTGCCACCTTGTCGAGCGAATCAGGCAAGCCGCAATGGGGGGCCTTCATGGTACTGGCAAAGCTGCCCAGTTTGACTTGTCGCATCCAGGCACTGCGCAAGCCGCTATTTTTCACCATCTCTTTCTTGATGCGCCCCGTCCAACGCTGGGGAGAATAGATGAAGGACAGCGTATGGGTGGCCGGATAGAGCAGATGGCCTTTGCTCCCCTTGCTCTGGCTGATGAAAGCAGCCCCTTTTACTTCATACTCATCAAGATTCTTGGCTGTCTCGTCATAGGCATAGAGCCAGCCATCACGCAGCTGACGCAGGGTATGGTGATGAGACTTGAATTTGACAGGGGCAACGAAGCCGGCCCCCGCAGGCAATGGATGAGGTTGCGTCTTGGGTGAAGAGCAGGGCTCATCAATGGCATAACGCACCGGCACTATGGCTATCTGCTTGTTTTTAAGTGGACAGACCCCTGCCGGGCTCTTGCCATTGGTCGTGCTTGCACACTGGGCGGCTTGATTGGGCGAACTCATGCGTCTCGATCCTTCTTACTCAATGTTTCTGCCAGCTCGGCGGCTCGCTCAATACGCTGTGACGGTGTCTGTGACGAAGATTGGGTGACCAATGCCCTGAGTCCAGGATGCTCCTCTTCCTCATACCAATGGCTGCCGAGATACCCGAGCACATTGAAAAACAACAGCAGATCCCGCTCACTCTCAAACCCCATGTCATAGGCTTGTTCTGCCCAATGGGTCAACCAGCGCTCCGGCTCGGCCTGCTCCTGCCAACGGTCAGGGAACCAGGTGAGCATATGCTCTCTGATCCCATCCAGAATATGCAGCCAACTCACCTCACCCAGGCGCTCCCACTGGGGATCAGACAACCTGAATCTTGCGCCAACAGGATTACCCAGCTCCGATTTGGCCTTTTTGTGCCACCAGACATAGTCCGTTCCTTGACGCATCGGGATCCATACCTGCTCCACCCCCTGCCACAGCCAGGGTTCATCATCCATGAACAGGCGTCCCATGGTTTCGGGCATCGCCAGTTTGAGCAGGATCCGGCTGGTGTAGGGGCTCTCCACTTCGATCAGGGAGCGAAGTTTCTCGGCCATGGGTAACAATGGAAGCCGAGACGATAACAGGTAACCCCATGATGGCTCACGGTTTTGTATGAACCATTTCAGCAGTATCGGGGTCACGCTGACCAGGCAGGGGCTTACTTCCCGCAGGCTGTCCCAAGGAGAATAGAGATAGAGGGGTTGATAGGCCGGAGTCTCCACCTGTTCGAACAGGGCGCGTTCCACCCCGTCAATACGGGCTCCATCCAGCATCAGATAGAGTTGTTCTCCCTCGAACAACGCTATGTCGGGGAAGATGCCATTTTGGGCAGAAGTCATCCTCCGGCACCCTCCTGCGACGCCAATTGCTCACAGATCTCGCAAACCGGTTCCGCCGATTTGAGCGTCGCGATTTGACGCGCAGGTTCCATCGGGGGGGGCGGTGCCACCACTTCCACTTCACCGGGTTGGATGGGCATCTGTCCCGCCCAGCCGGAGCCGGAGCCCGGGCTGCCGCCGGAGTTCATCTTGATGGAGCCGCCACAGAGGGTGACACCGCTCGGGTCGATTTTGACAAAGCTCCCCCCCACCTTCAGAGTCAGCTCCGCACCGGCTTCCATCACTATCTTCATGCCCGCCTTGTGATGCGCCTCGGTGCCCGCCTCCACCAAGAGAGATTGCCCGAGCTTCTGGTGCAGGGAGGCATCCACGGTGAGGGACAGATCCCCCTTGATGTGGCCCCGCTTCTCACCGTTGACGGTGAGATGGTCGTTGGCCTTGATGCGAGTAATGCGCTCGTTGTCGATGTCCCTGTGCTCGTCGTGCTTGATGTGCCAGGCAGTGTCATTTTCGATGAGCAGGTTCAGGTCTTTCTGACCGTGGATGTAGATCTCTTCCTTGCCCGCCTGGTCCTCAAATCTCAGCTCGTTGAAGCCCTCCCCCTGGTGGGTTTCGGTGCGCAGTACGGTGCGGGTCTTGTTGGCGGGCAGCTCATAGGGCGGTCGGTTGGTGGCGTGATAGGTGCGCCCGGTGATAATCGGCTGGTCCGGATCCCCTTCCAGGAAGCTCACTATCACCTCGTGGCCGATGCGCGGGATGGCCATCATGCCGTACTGGCCGCCGGCCCAGCCCTGGCTCACCCGCACCCAGCAGGAGCTCTGCTCGTTACTCGAACCGTAGCGGTCCCAGGGGAACTGCAGCTTCACCCGGCCGTGCTCGTCGCAGTAGATCTCTTCCCCTTGCGGCCCCACCACGGTGGCAATTTGCGGGCCGTCCACCATGGGCTTAAAGGGCGCCTCTGGGCTGCCGATGCGCGCCCTCCAGGTCGTACTCGCCTTCACTACCCCGAATTCGTTGTGATAGACGGTCGGGCCGCTGCCCCCTTCCTCCTCCAGCGCCTGGGGCTGCTGGCCCACGTGGCTGATGCGCACGACTTGCCAGTCGGCATTGAACACCCCGTTCGGGTGTTCGGTCAGAGAGAAATACTGGCCCGGCAGCAGGGCCGCGCAGTTGGACTTACCCTGACCGGTGACGGCGTCATTGCGCAGGGCATCGAGCCGGTGCTGGGCAAACGCCTTGCCGCTCGGGTCCAGCTTGTAGCGACCCGGGGAGTCGAAGTGCTGATAGGTATCGCGCTGATGCTCGAGCTCGGTACCGCGCTGCTTGTGGGAAAGCCCATAGGCCGGGGTCTTGAAGCTGTAGTCTTTGAGCTCCACATCGCTTGGACGCACCGCTTCCCGGTAGTGGAATTGACGTACATAAGGGCCCTGCTCCAGCGAGCGGTTGCCGAGGTTGAAGAAGAGCTCGGGGCCTTGAGTCAGTGCGGCTGCATCGTCGGCAAAGACGATGCGATGCTTGCCGGCTTCGAACTCGTGGAAGTAGAAGAGCCCCTCTTCGGCGGCGAGGCGGTTCAGGAAATCCAAGTCCGTTTCCCGGTACTGGACGCAGTATTCACGCTTCGCGTGCTCGTTTTTCAGTGCAAAGGCGTAGTCGGTGATGCCGTGCTCTTGCAAGAGGATGGAGAGGATTTCGTCCGGCTTCTGGGCCTGGAAGATACGCGAATTCTGGCGAAGGCCCAGCCGCCACAAGGCAGGCTGCACCAGCAGCTGATAGCGGGTACGGCGAAAGCCGCTGTCCCCTTGGCCAACATCGCTCACCACCCCGCAGACCCGCCGCTGCAGCTCGCCGTTGTACCAGATGAGCAGCTCGCAGGGCTGGTCCAGCACGGCGCCGAAATCGACATCCGGCTGGGGGCTGGCGAGTTCCAGCCTCAGTTGGAAGGGGCCGCTCAGCGCCTCCTCCAGCGCAAACTCGGCCACCACGAAGGTGCTCTCGGGCAGCGCCCCCACCTTGACGGTAAATTGTAATCCTGTGCTGTCTGCCATCGGTGCGCCTCTGCTGTCGGCCCGCATCGCTGCCGGCTGCCTCAAGGTGGGAGAGAGATCCGCCATGGCCGCCACTTTTTCGCCGCCATGGCTACCGCACGCCCCCAAGGCGTGCGTGCAGATCCGTCGTCATGTTCTTTGTTTTGCCCGCTCACGCGGCAAACGGGCAGAAGAAAGCCATGGCATGGGTCAGGGGATGAGGAGTTAAGCAAGCGGGGTTTTGAGCTTCATCAGG